>CAZTTB010000015.1:0-44166 GCA_964616005.1 uncultured bacterium
CGACGCGGGCCACGCAGTTGGCGCAGGTCATTCCCTGCACGCCGATCTGCAGTTCGTTTGCCATGAGGCCTTGCCTCCCGAGTCCGTGGGGCGCCGCCGGCGACCATCCCTCTGTCCGTCGCCTCGTTGACCGCGCGCTCGACCCCACCCCGGTAGGGGGGGTCTATGCCAGTCTAGGTCGTTGCTTGCGTTGTCGTCAACGGGACACTTGACCCTTGCCCCGTCTCGGTCGTGGATGCCGTCATGGGAGCACTTGAGCATGCGGCGGGTGCGCGCTATCCTAGATGCACCCACCCCCCCATGGTAGGGGGCGACCGGCAGCGACCGGCCAGGGGCGAGGAGGCCCGATCGTGACGAACCTTAAGGTTGAAGGCATGACCTGCCACCACTGCGTGATGGCGGTGACCAAGGCGCTGGAGTCCGTCGAGGGCGTCCGCCGCGCGAAGGTCGACCTGGCGGAGGGGCGCGCTGAAGTCGAGGGAACTGCGGACCTGCAGGCGATGATCGCGGCGGTGCAGGAGGAAGGCTACCAGGCCTCCCCGCAGGCCGGCTGATGAGCGCTCAGCGCTCGCCGTCGTCGCCGGTGGACCCCCTTGTGCGAAGTGCCCACGCTGCGGAACACGGTATGCATCTCGACCCGCAGACGCGGGAGGAGTCGATCCGGCGCCTGCGCAGCGCGAAGGGCCATCTCGAAGGGGTGCTTCGCATGCTGGAGGACCCGTCGATCTACTGCGTCGACGTCCTGAAGCAGATCAAGGCGGTGCAGGGAGCGCTGAGCAAGGTCAACGAGTCCGTTCTCCGCTCGCATGTACGGGACCATGTAGCGACCGCGGCGCAACGCGGGGACACCGAGACCGTCGTCGAGGAGCTCATGGAGGCCTTGAAGTACCGGGCGTGAGCGACCGACGGCGGGCGTGAGACGCAAGGAACAGGGGGACGCGGTGGCTTCATCGGAAGAGCGGCAAGACCCGTTCGCACCCTCGCCGGGTGCGCACCATCTCGTGCGCTACCTGCAGCACGCCCGCCGGGAGCTGCGGCGCGCCGTCGACGGCATGACGGCGGCCGATCTGGAGCGGCGCGTGGGCGGCATCAACAGCGTCGCCTGGATGGTCGGGCATCTTGCGGCGCAGGAACAGGGGTACTGGTTGACGTCCCGGGGCGAGCCTCAGCTGGCCGACCTCGACGCCTATCGTCGAGGCCGGCCCGACACGCCGCCTGCGTTCGAGGGGCTCTTCGCTGCGTGGGAGAGCATCACTGCCGCCGCCGACGGCTGGCTGGTGGGATTGAGCGCGCAGGATCTGCGCTCTCACCTGCCGGGACGGCGGTTGTTCGAGCAGGAGAACATCGGCACGCTCTTGACGCGCACGAGCGGGCACTACTACCTGCATATCGGGCAGATCACCGCCGTGCGCAGGCTCCTCGACGCCTCGGTACCCCCCTTCGTCGGTTCGCAGGAAGGGGCGGAATACCGCTGACCACGGCGGGTTCGAGGCCGGCTCCGCGTGACGGGAAGCCCGCTGGAGCGGTGGTAGACTACCCGCTCCAGCGGTCACTCCGGCCTCGAGGAAGCTCACGTGAAGACGTTCTATCTGATCGACGGGCACGCCCAGCTGTTCCGCGCCTACTACGCGCCGTTCCGCCCGCTCACCTCGCCTTCGGGCGAGCCGGTGAAGGCGGTGTACGTCTTCACGCAGCTCCTTCTCAGCATCCTGCTCAAAGAGCGGCCGGACTACCTGGCCGTGGCGTTCGACGTCAGTGACGCCACAACGCAGCGCAAGGGCTGGTTCCCGGCCTACAAGGAACAGCGCGAAGCGGCCCCCGAGGACCTTCAGCCTCAGTTCCGACGCATCCGAGCGGTGCTCGAGGCCCTCGGGGTGCAGATCTTCGAGCGGGAGGGCTACGAGGCCGACGACCTCATCGCCACCATCGCTACGGATCTGCGTGATCGCGAGGTGGAGCTGCGGATCGCCAGCAAGGACAAGGACCTCCACCAGGTCTTGACGGACCGCATCCAGTTGTGGGATCCGTCCAGCGGCGAGCTCCTCGGAGCGTCGCAGCTCCGCGAACGCAACGGCTACGGTCCGGAGCAGGCGATCGACATCCAGACCCTGACGGGCGACACGGTTGACAACGTGCCCGGCGCCAGGGGCGTGGGGGTCAAGACCGCCGCCAAGCTGATCGCGCAGTACGGCAGCGTCGAGGGGATCTACGAGCACCTGGACGCGCTCAGCCCCAAATTGCGCGAGAACCTCGAGGCGCACGCCGACCAGCTCCCGCTCACCCGCAAGCTGGTCGCGCTCGATCGCGACGTTCCCATGGCTTTCGACCTCGAGGCCTGCCGGGCGCCGGTGCTCGACCGCGGGGCGCTGCAGCCGTTGTTCGACGAGCTCGGATTCCGGTCGCTCCTGGAGCAGCTGCCCGAGCGGGCGGACGAGGCAGCGTCGGGCAGGCACGCTGCCCGGCCGCCGACCGGAGCCGGGGCCGATCCCGTCCCGACGGACTTCGTCTGGCGCGTGGTCGAAGATCTCGAAGGGTTGAACGCGCTGGTGCGCGAGCTGACGGCGCAACCGGCCTTCGCCGTCGATACGGAGACCACCTCGGTGCGGGCGGCGGACGCCGACATCGTGGGCTACGCCTTCGCGTGGCAGGCAGGTGAGGGGGTCTACGTGCCCGTCCGCTCGGCCGTGGCGGGAACCCTCGATCCGACCGTGGTCGCCGATGCGCTCCGGCCCATCTTGGAGGACGCCACCAAGCTCAAGGTCGGACAGAACCTGAAGTACGACCTCATCGTGCTCGAGGGAGCGGGGGTCCGCCTGGCCGGGCCGCTGTTCGACACCATGATCGCGGCGTCGCTGCTGTACCCGGAGCGGCGCGCGTACAACATGGACGACCTGGCGCGGGACCTGCTCGGGCACACCACCATCCCCATCGCCGACCTCATCGGCAAGGGCAAGCACCAGACGAGCCTGTTGGAGGTGCCGCTCGAGAAGGTCGCCGAGTACGGCGCCGAGGACGCCGAAGTGACCTGGCGGCTCTTCGCGTCGTTGCGCGAAGGCATGGAGGGTGCCGGCGAGGATCTGCGCAAGCTCTTCCTCGAGGTCGAGATGCCGCTCGTCCGCGTGCTCGCCGCCATGGAGGGCGCCGGCGTCGCACTCGATGCGGCGCACCTGAGGGCGTACGGCGTGACCCTGGGCGAGCGGATCGAAGGCCTCAGGCACGAGGCCTTCGCGGCGGCCGGGCACGCCTTCAACCTCGACTCCCCGAAGCAGCTCGGCGAGGTGTTGTTCGACGAGCTCGGCTTCGACGTCGTCAAGCGCACGAAGACGGCGCGATCGACCGATGCCGAGGTGCTGCAGACGCTCGCCGCGGACAGCGAGCACCCGCTGCCGCGAATCTTGCTCGAGTACCGGGAGCTCACCAAGCTTCTCGGCACCTACCTCCAACCGCTGCCGAGCCTGGTGAGTGAGCGCACCGGACGCCTGCATGCCAGCTTCCACCAGACCGGCGCCGCCACCG
Organism: uncultured bacterium; assembly: GCA_964616005.1. GTDB lineage: Bacteria > Deinococcota > Deinococci > Deinococcales > Trueperaceae > JASBRS01. The sequence continues at coordinate 3,517 of CAZTTB010000015.1, forward strand.
GGCGGCTGTCGTCGAGTGACCCCAACATCCAGAACATCCCGGTGCGCAGCGAGGCGGGCCGGGAGATCCGCCGCGCGTTCCGGGCCGGCAGTGATGACGCGTTGCTCCTGACGGCCGATTATTCGCAGGTCGAACTGCGCATGCTGGCGCACTTCTCGGAGGACGAGGAGCTGATGCGGGCGTTCCGCGACGGCCTCGACATCCATGCCTACGTCGCCTCGCAGGTCTACGGCGTACCCCTCGAGGAGGTCGACGCGGAGCAGCGCCGTGTCGCCAAGACGGTCAACTTCGGCATCGTCTACGGTCAGACCGCCTACGGCCTGGCGCGGACGCTGCGCATCCCCACCGGTGACGCGGCGGCGTTCATCGAGGCCTACAAGGAGCGCTACAGCGGTCTGGACCGATTCCTCCAGACGTGTGTGTCGCAGGCCGAGGACCACGGCTATGTTGCGACCCTGCTGGGCCGTCGCCGTCCCGTCCCGCAGGTCCGCTCGCGCAACCGCAACCTTCGTGCGCTCGGCGAGCGGCTGGCGATCAACACCGTGATCCAGGGGAGCGCGGCCGATCTCATCAAGGTGGCGATGATCCGGTTGCACGAGCGTTTCCTGCGGGGAGCGACCGGCGCACGCCTGCTCATCCAGGTACACGACGAGCTGGTGGTGGAGACGCCGGAGCGTGTTGCGGAAGCGGTGAAGGCGGTCGTGGTGCGCGAGATGACCGAGGCGCTTCCCCTCAAGGTGCCGCTCAAGGTGGACGTGGGCTTGGCCCGCACCTGGTTGGAAGGAAAGGCCTGACAGGTACGGGCCGAACGGCGGGCGCCGCCGCACTATTGTGATCTATGGTGTATCATAAAAGACAGATCGGAAGGTGCTCACACGCCGTTCCGTTCGGGGGTGCCGTCATGCGGGCCATGCACGAGCTTCTCTCCCTGAGGGGGCAACGGGCGGTGGTGACGGGCGCGGCGTCCGGGATCGGGCGAGCGGTGGCGGTACGCCTGGCCGAGGCCGGCGCGGAACTGGTGTTGGTCGATCGCGATGAGGCCGGGCTGCGCGCGAGCGTCGATACGGTCGCGCAGGAAGCTCCCGCGGCCTCACAGGCGCGGCTCGAGGTCGTGGACCTGGCCGAACGCCCCGCGATCTGTGCCCTCTGGGAGCGGCTGGATCCCGTGCCACAGGTCCTCGTCAACGCTGCCGGTTGCTATCCGTTCGCGTCCTTCGTGTCGATCGACGAGGCGGGCTACCGCACCGTGATGGCCGTCAATCTCGATGCCGTGGTGTGGATGTGCCAGGAGATGATCCGCCGGCGCGGGCGCCGGGGCGGGGCCATCGTCAACGTGGGGTCGGTGGAGGCGTTGCTGCCGTTCAAGGGCGATCTGGCGCACTACGGGGCCGCCAAGGCGGGCGTGATCGCACTGACTCGTTCGCTGGCCCGCGAGCACGGCGCCCGGGGTTTCCGTGTCAACGTGGTCGTACCCGGAGGGATCGATACGCCCGGCACGCGGCGAGCGGCCCGGAAGGTGTTGCGGTTGAAGCTGGGCCTGCTGATCGAGGGGCTCGACTTCAGTCGACGTCTGCCGGCAGGGCGGCTCGGGAAGGCGGACGAGGTCGCCCGCGTGGTCGCGTTCCTGGCGAGCGATGCGGCGGCCTACATGCTGGGAGCGGTGGTGAGCGTCGATGGAGGGTTCCTGTCGGCGTGATGCCCGGGATCGGCCGGGGCTCGCTACAATCGGGGCATGACGAATCCGGCGGGCCCGTCCGACCCCTGCCTTCCCTCCGATGGGGCCGCGCTTCCCGAGCTTCCGCCCGAGACATTGGTGGCCGTGACGGTGCGCTTGCTCAAGGGGTTCGCCGATCCCACGCGGTTGCGGTTGCTGTGGTTGTTGCGTGACGACGAGGTTTGCGTTCACGTTCTGGTCGACGCGCTGGGGATGAGTCAGTCGGCGGTGAGCCATCAGCTTCGGCTGCTTCGCGATGCGCGGCTGGTGTCGAACCGACGCAGCGGTCGTCACATCTACTACCGGCTGGCCGACGCGCACGTTCGGGCCCTGCTGGAGAATGCCCTTTCGCACGGAGGCGAGGCCGCCTGAGACGGGGCGCGACCGGGTAGTCATACATGAGCATATCTGCATGTATGATGGCAGTGCGACCCCGATCGCAGGAGGTGCCCCTGATGCATGCTCACCACCACGGCAACGCACACGCAGGTCACGCTCACCCGGGCGCGGGCGTGCGCTCCAGTGCCGCGTTCCGCTGGGGGATCGCCCTCAACGCAGGCTACGTGCTGGTCGAGGCCGGAGTCGGCCTGACGGTGGGCTCGCTGGGGTTGGTGGCCGACGCGGGCCACAATGCCAGCGACGTCCTGGCCCTGGCCGTTGCCTGGCTGGGGGCGTCGCTGGCGGCACGGGCGCCGAGCGAACGCTTCACGTACGGACTCAAGCGTTCGCCCGTGGTGGCCTCGTTGCTCAACGCTCTGCTGTTGTTCGCGGCCATGGCCGTGGTGACATGGGAGGCCTTCGGGCGGCTGCTCCACCCCGCGCCGGTACCCGGCGGAGCGGTGATCTGGGTCGCGCTCGGCGGCCTGCTGGTGAACGGCGGGACGGCCCTGCTTTTCGCCCGCGGGAGGGAGGACCTCAACGTACGCGCTGCCTTCCTCCACATGATCGCCGATGCGGCCGTGACGTTGGCCGTGCTCCTGGCGGGCATCGGGATCCTCCTCACGGGAGCGACCTGGCTCGATCCGGCGATCACCCTGGTGGTAGCGGCTGTGGTGCTGTGGAGCACCTGGAGGCTGTTCGCCGAGGCGCTTCGCAGGTCACTCGACGCCGTTCCGGCCGGGCTTCGGGCAGTGGACGTCCGGAGAGCGTTGGAGCGCCTTCCGGAGGTGGACGAGGTCCACGACCTGCACGTTTGGGGTTACGGCAGTAACGAGGTGGCTCTCACGGCGCATCTACGCACGCTGCGCCCGCCCGAGCACCTCAACGCGCTGATCGCCGACGCCTGTCGTGTCATCGACGAGCACTTCGGCATCCGTCACTGCACGTTGCAGGTGGAGAGTGGAGAGCCGATCGATCCCTGCGGACTGCGATCGAACCACACCGTGTGACGGCAGGCGATCCGGGTCGCTCAGATGGTCGCGGCGTCGACGGCGCTGACGGTGCCGGCAGGGTCTGCCGCGGCGAGGACTGCATCGGCCGACGCGGGGGCCGCCAGTAGGTAGCCCTGGCCCAGCCGGATCCCCTCGTTGCGCAGCCAGCGCAGCTGCTCCTCGGTCTCGATGCCCTCCGCCACGATGGGGATGCCCACCCCGCGCGAGAAGCCCGCGATGGCCCGGATCAGATACTCGTCCTTGGACCGCCGTCCGATCCCGCGCACGAACTCCTTGTCGATCTTGAGGTAGCCGATGGGAAGCTGGTCGAGCGTGGCGAGCGAGGAGTACCCCTTACCGAAGTCGTCCAGGGCAATGCGCACACCCATGTCGCGAGCGCCCTCCAGGATACCGGCGGAGGACTCCATATCGGCGATGGCGGTGCGTTCCGTGACCTCGAGCACCAGCAGCTCCGGGGGGGCCTTGGTGAGCTCGAGCACACGAGCGAGGTCGTCGAGCAACGCAGGGTCGCAAGCGGTCTGTGCCGACAGGTTCACGCTGACGTGGAGATCGTGTCCCGCTTCGTGCCACAGGGCGAGCTGCCGTGCCGCATGCTCGAGCGACCAGCGGTCGATGTGCCGGATCAGCCCGGTGTCCTCCGCCAACGGGATGAACGCCGCGGGCGGCAGCACCCCGCGACGCGGGTGCTGCCAGCGCATCAACGCCTCGAGGCCGACGGTGTGGCCATCGGCGAGGTCGAGGATGGGCTGGAAGACCAGCTCCAGCGTGTCGTCGTCGATGGCGTCGCGCAGCTCGCTCTCGAGGAATAGGCCCTCGCGGCTGTATGGGTTGAGGTCGGAGCGGTAGAACTCGAAGGGGACCTTGGCGGACTTGGCGCGGTACATCGCGATCTCGGCGTGCTGTAACAGCGTGTCGAGGGTATCGCCGTCGTTGGGGAACAGGGCGATACCGAGGCTGGCGTTGGGTCGCACGCTGTGCCGGCCGACTTCCACCGGGAGGTCCAGTGCCGAGGACACCCTGGACGCGGCCGCGTGGGCAGCGGTGCGATCGGTCCCCGAGAGCAGGAGTGCGAACTCGTCGCCCCCTTGCCGTGCCACGTAGTCGCCGCCGCGGACCTGTCCCTGCAGGCGATCGGCCACGGCACGGAGCACACGGTCGCCCGCACGGTGGCCGAGGGTGTCGTTAAGGACCTTGAAGCGATCGAGATCGATCAGGAAGAACGCGGCGCTTCCACCGAAGCGGCCGTGGCGGTCCAGCATCACGTGCGCCGCGTCTTCGAGGTAGCGGCGGTTGGGGAGCTGCGTCAGACGGTCGACGTAGGCGCCTAGCGCCATGCGCCGCGTCATGGGTAGCAGGACGGCCAGGAACAGTAGCACGAGCACGAACACCCCGCCGACGATGAGCCAGCGGGCGAGCGTGAGCTCGTGACGCAACGATCGGAAGTCCTGGACCACCTCGATGGCGCCCTGCGCACCACCCTGTCCCAGGGAGACGGGAACCAGGACCGTGAAGCGCCGGTCGAGCGGCGAGAGAAGCGAGCCCTCCAGCCGCGTCGCACGGCGGCCCTTGAGGGCCTGGTCGAGCGCGCCCGTGCTCGATGGTTGCATCCCGATCAGGGCCGTGTTGTTGGCGAAGATGATCTTCCCGTCACCGTCGTAGACACGTACCGCGATGGTCCTCGGATTTCGCATGAGGCGCGTCCCGAAGCTCTGCCACCAGGCTGTGTTGGCCATGTCCGGCGCGACGGGCGTGCTCTGGGTCTCAGCGGTGGGCAGCAGCCCTTCAACGAACGACTGCACCTCTGCGCCGGCGACCTCCAGCATGTGGTTGCTGAGGCGTTGCACGACCCAGCTCCCCAGCAGCCACGCCAGGATCAGTGCCGGGATCGCGATGACGCCGATGGTCGTGAGGAGGGAGCGTTTGACGGGATCGGCGCGGAAGTCACGGGGCCGCGCCCCCGCCCTCTTCGGAGGGGTCATGGTGACCTGTATTCTGGCACGCCGAACATGGGCGCGCGGTAAGAGAAGCCCGCAACGTTCGGGACCCGTTCCGGGGAAGGGCGCTCCGGAGCGGGAGCGGCACCGGCGGCCGCGATATGATGACCCGGCGCGGGCGCGGCAGTGAGGCGATGAGCGATGAGAATCCTGGTCAGCAACGACGATGGCGTCTTCAGTCCCGGCATCCGCGCCCTGGCCCGGTTGGCGCAGGAGTTCGGAGACGTTCGTGTGGTCGCCCCGGACGTCGAGCAGTCGGCTATGAGCCACGCCATCACGGTTCGCACGCCACTGCACTACCAGCGCACGCCCATCGACGGGCTGGAAGCCTTTCGTGTCGACGGGACGCCGGCCGACTGTGTGGCGCTCGGCACCCATCACTGGGATGCGGTCGATCTGGTGCTATCAGGGATCAACCTGGGGCTCAACATCGGACACAACATCTGGCACTCCGGCACGGTCGCGGCGGCGAAGCAGGCGGCCTTCCTGCGCATCCCGGCGATCGCGTTCAGCGCGCCGTATACCGACGAGGTGCCGGATTACACCGTGTATGAACCCTACGTGCGCCAGATCGTTCGCATGTTCCTGGAGCTCCCGGAGACCCCATTGCTGAACGTCAACTTTCCGCAGGCCCCGCGCGGCCTGCGCTGGACGCGCCAGTCCGTGCGCCATTACGAGGGGTTGGTCGTGCCGGGGGAGGACCCGATGGGCCGCAAGCACTACTGGTTCTCTGAGCGTCCCCGACAGGAGGTTGAGGAGGGCACCGACCGCTGGGCGGTGGACCATGACTTCGTCTCTCTGACGCCCTTGCGGCTCGATCTCACGGACGATGCTGTCCTGGCGCGCGCGCAGGCGCAGCTAGAAACGGGCTCAACGTCCTGACGGCTTCGCGCTCGGTTCGGGGAAGGGCAGCGCCGGTTGGATCACTCGGTGTGCCCGCTCACGCAACTGCGTGACGGTCACGCCGAGCAACCGGATGGGGCCGTCCGGGCGTGGCGTATCGAAGGCCAGGACCCGTGCGGTGGCGTGGAGCGCCGGTAACCCGTCCAGGTCGCTCTGCAGCGTGCGGCCGCGGGTGATCAGCGAGAAGTCCGCGTAGCGCACCTTGACGGTGACCGTTCGCGCCGTTACCTGCGCGCGCTCCATACGGGCGGCCAGTTCACGGCACAGCTCCTCCAGCACGGGCTCGAGTGCGGCGCGATCGCGCTGGTCGCGCGCGAACGTCGTCTCAGCGCCCAACGACTTGCGGTCCCGGTGGCTCACCACCGGACGGTCGTCGATGCCGTGCGCCGCAGCATGGAGGAAGCGGCCCAGCTTGCCGAAGAGGCGCTCGATCTCGGCCGGGTCGAACGCACGCAGATCGGCGCCGGTGTGGATGCCGACCGCGCGCATCCGCTCGGCCGTACGCGGCCCGACCCCGTGGAACCGGTCGATGCGCAGCTCGTCCAGGAAGGCCTGAGCGCGATCGGGCGGGATGACGGTGAGCCCGTCGGGCTTCTCGAGCGCCGACGCGACCTTGGCCAGGAACTTCCCGGTCGATACCCCGGCCGAGGCGGTGAGTCTCGTTTCGGCGTGGATATCGGCCTTGATGAGCCGCGCCAGCAGCGTTGCCGAGGCAGGACCCTGCCTCGGCTCCGTGACGTCGAGGTACGCCTCGTCGAGCGCGAGCGGCTCCACCAGGTCGGTGTAGCGCTCGAAGATCGACCGAACCTCGGTCGACACCATGCGGTACGCCTCGAAGCGCGCAGGCACCACCACGAGCTCGGGGCACAGCCGCAGCGCACGCGCGGTCGGCATGGCGGAGCCGACGCCGAACCGCCGCGCTTCATAGCTAGCGGTCATGATCACGCCCCGCTCCGAGGCGCTGCCGACGGCCACCGGACGGTTGCGCAGCTCGGGTCGGTCGCGCTGTTCGACGGACGCGTAGAAGGCGTCCATGTCCACGTGGAGGATCTTGCGCACGCGTGTTCCATGGTAGCGCCGTGCGCCGCCAGGATGGGATCGTTCGCCTGCCGGGGTTCGGCTCAGGTACCGGGGTCGGGGACCAGGGCGCGGAGCACGGCTAGCGTGAGGCGCGCGTCGTCGCTGCTGCGGTGGCGCTGCGCGCTCTCGAGTACGCCCTGTTCGGCGGCGGCCGCTTCGAGCTTGCGTCGGCCGGTGGTCACGCCACGGGCCAGCGCGTAGGCGCGCATGGCGCACTCGAAGGCGGGAAGGCCGTGTCGGACCTGCCACAGCCGGCTCGATTGCAGGGCCATGCGCTCGTCGAAAGGTGCGTTCCAGGCCAGCACGCGCCGATCGGCGACCACGGCCCGCAGTCCGGGAAGGACCGCGGGCCAGGCCGGTGCGCCCTCCAGATCGGCGATGTCGAGGCCATGGACGCGCGTGGAGCTTGCCGGAACGCGTTCGCTGCGCGGCCACACCAGCGTCTCCAGCAGCGTCCGACCGTCACGGTCGATGACTCCCAGCTCGATGATCTCGTCGTGCCGACCGAGCCCCGTGGTCTCGGTGTCCAGGATCACGAAGTCTTCCTGGAACAGACGGTCGATCCAGGTGCCAGCCGCCTCCCGCAACACGTGCTCGCGCCGTTCGCGGCGGCACGCCGGACACACCTCCTCGATGAGGCCGAGGCGGTCCTGGCCACAGACGCGGCAACGGCCCGACAGGGCGCGGCCCGGAGCCGGTGCGCTGCCCGCCGCGAGGGCGGCCACTACGTCCGGGACCTGCTCTACGGCCGGCGCCGACACGCGCGTTCGTGCCCACATGGAGTCGCGTCGCCTACGCGCTTCGCTGGTGCTGTACAGCGCGACCGCACCGTCGCCGGCGTCCAGTATGGCGCGCGCCGGACCGAGGTCGCGGTAGCCACGCTCCGCCAGCTCGGAGGCGGGCCGCAGATCACGCGGGACCGCATCGCGCCGGAGGAAGCGGGGTAGAGCTTCGTCGCGCACGTTCAACGCAGTCTATCGGTCGTACGGTCCGTGGGACGGGCGGCGAACGCCAACGAGGCCTCGCCGGCACGCGGGGAGGCGTGCCCGAGCTCGGGCAGGCGGGCACCGGCGGCCATCTCCTCGGGCGGATCGGACCTCCCGCCAGCTCCTCGGGAGCGCGCAGCGTGGTCGTGGTGCGCTCAATCGAGGTAGACGGCCCACCTCAGCGCCTGGACCCGCCCATCGTGCAGCTGAACGGTGAGCTCGTAGGGAGTGCTCATCGGCGCGTGGATCTGGTAGACCCAGGTCGTACCGTGCCTGGCGGTCGGTTCACCCAGGATCGCCACCACGTCCTGCGAAGCGAGACCCACCTGAAGGCCGTTGACCGCGCGGTAGATCGGCGACGTCACACGGACCGCCACGGGGAAGCGCGAGCCCGTGGCTTGGACGCGATACACCGTCAATGCGAGGCCTTCGTAGCGGAGCGTACGCACCGTATCCTGCAGTCGGCGGTCGTGTGGGTTGGCGACGTTCCTGTCGTGGGCCTCCAGCGGTCGCGGGAGCGTGCCCAGGAACGTCTCAGCGGCCGTCGCCGAGCTCGGTCGGAGCATCGCGTCGAGCGTGGCCTCGAGCGATACGGGCGACGGAGGCGGGCCGGCGGTCGTGAAAGCGTGCGTGTCGGGACTGGAGCACGCGCTCAGCGCCAAGCCCAGGCCGAGCGCCAGGACCGAGAGCCGTGCTGCGCCCGCGAACGGATGGCTCGAGGGGAACGTCGTTTCGTTTGGATGGCGCATCGTGCACCCCCAGGCCCAGCGGGGCGCGGGCGAGGATCTGCTGCGGGCCCCGGGAGACGATCTCACCATAGGCCCGGTCACAGGGGAGCGGTGTGACGCTTGCATGAGGCGGCGGTGGGGTGTCGGCCATCTGGCTACGCCGGGGCCGCTCGACCCCTAGAATGGGCGCCAACCCAATACGAGGAGGGACTCATGGAGGCTACGATCCACGTGCGGCAGCTTCTCCAGGGCAAGGGTTCGCAGATCTGGTCGGTGGCGCCGGAGGATAGTGTGTTCCGGGCGCTCGAGTTGATGGCCGAGAAGAACGTCGGCGCGCTGGTGGTCATGGAGGGAGACGCGCTGGTAGGGATGTTCTCCGAGCGCGACTACGCCCGCAAGATCATCCTGCTGGGACGTGCTTCGCGCGACACCGCGGTCCGTGACGTCATGAGCGAACATGTAGTCACCGTGGAGGTGGACCAGACGGTGGCCGACTGCACGGTGGCGATGACGGAGCACCGCATCCGTCACCTCCCCGTGGTCGAGGCGGGTCGCCTGGTTGGGTTGGTGTCGATCGGGGACGTCGTGAAGGCGATCATGTCCGAGCAGTCGTTCCTCATCGACCAGTTGCAGAACTACATCCAGGGTGCGACCTGAGCATCGGCACGGCGCCCCGGCTCAGCCGCGGCCGAGCAGGGAAGCGAGGGCGACCGCCATCCCTCCCAGGCCCGCCGCCAGGGTGATCGCGAGGGTGAGGACGCGGAACACGCCCTGAGGCGTCGACCGGTGGAGTCGACCCCCCACGCTTCGGCCGATCAATGCGATCGGCGCCAGCATGGCGGCCGCTCCCCAGGCGTGAGCTGGGGCGCTCCCCTGGACCAGCAGCGTCACCAGTCCGATGAAGCTGGTGAGCGCGAAGTAGGCGGCCAACGTGGCCCGCGACCGGTTCTTGTCGGGGAGCGCCCCGTGCAGCAGCAGGACCACCGGTGGCCCGCTCAGGCCCACCGAGGTCGTGAGGATGCCGCTCGCTCCGCCGACGAGCGTCGTGGCCAGGGCGCCAGGACGGCTCGCGGTGCCTCGTCGAGCGGCCAGTAGCAGCGTGAACAGCACCACCAGCGTGGCCGCCCCCAGCTTGAGCGCCGTGGGATCGAGCCACCGCAGCACGTACGAACCCACGACCATGCCGATGGTGGCACCGGGGAGCAGGGCCCACAGCAGGTGCCGCTCCACGTGAGCGCGGGCGTTCCAGGCGTTCACCGCGCTGGTGAGCTGGCCGATGACGAGCACCGTGGTGACGACGCCGGCAGGGTCCATGACCTGGAGCAGCAGCGGGACGCTCACGAGTGCGAAGCCGAACCCCGTCAGGCCGGTCACGAAACCGGCTCCCGCCACGGCGACGGCGGCGACGGTGAGGGCGGCTGTGGTTAGCACGCCCCTAAGCTTCGGCCACGAAGGGTCCGCTGTAAAGGGGTCGTGAACTATTGGCGGCACCAGGGCCGACGCGTGCCTATCCTGGCTATCGAGAGGCGGTGGTGCCGAAATCCGGCCCGTGCCGATTTCCCCCCTGGGACCTCCCATCGGCCCGGCTCGGCACTACCCCTCCCTCTCCCAACGATCCTCGTCGGAGGCGACGTTCGTTCCCATGCTGTGAGTCTGGTGAGCCGGTCGGCGTCGACTCAGGCCGTGTCCGCTCGTGCGAGGGCCTCGTTCGCTTCGGCCACGCTGCCGGCGGAGCCCGTCCGCCGGGTGCCGCCGCGAGGGCCTTCTCGCATGTGGGTCCTCCCCCAGCGATCGATGGCCGCGATCACGGTCTCGAGCTCCCGACCAGCGCAGCTCAGCTCGTAGCGCGTGCGCGGCGGCATGGTGGACTCGACGGTCTTGTCGACGACGCCGATGCTCTCCAGCCGCTCCAAGCGCAGCGAGAGCGTCGTGGTGTTGGCGCCCCCTACCGCGCGCGCCAGTTCGTTGAAGCCATGCGGCCCCCGCAGGAGGGAACGAACGATGTGCAGCACCCACTTCTCCTGAAGAAGGTCGATCGACGCGTAGACCGGACAGTAGTCATGGTTCACGCCAGGCACGGGGTCACCATAGCACAATGAGGACACGAAGTAGAGTGCTTGACAATATAGAGCACTCTGGAATATGGTCTGTTCGGGCCCGATCTCCCGAGACGGCCGAGCGCGCTCGACGCGCCCAAACCAGCATCCTGCGCGGTGTCTCCAGGCCCCGTCGGGCGGTTGCCCGACCGGCTGAGGTGAGGTCGTGCCGGAAGAGGAGAGAGTCGTTATGAAGTGGAACCTGGATCCCGCACACAGCAGCATCGAGTTCTCGGTCCGTCACATGGGGTTCGCGACCGTGCGCGGACGTTTCAAGCGCTTCACCGTGGAGATCGAGAGCGACGGGCAGAACCGTCTGACCCGCGTTGGGTCGGTCATCGACGCCTCGAGCGTCGACACCGGTGAGGCGCAACGGGACCAGCACCTCCGGTCGGCCGACTTCTTCGATGCGGAGCGTTTCCCGGAGATCCGTTTCACGGGTACCCGCATCGATCCGGTCGCCGACGACCGCTACCGGATCACCGGCGACCTCTCGGTGCGCGGCACCGTCAAGCCGGTGACCTTCGACGTCGAGGTGCAGCAGCCGATCAACGATCCTTTCGGTAACGTCCGGGTGGCGGCAGAGGTCAGCGGCAAGCTCAACCGCAAGGACTGGGGCCTGGGCTGGAACCAGGTGCTCGAGGCGGGTGCGCTGTTGGTCGGCGAGGAGGTCAAGTTCAGCTTCGACCTTCAGGCTGTCAAGGCGGAGAAGGACGTCGTCGCCGCAGGTTGAGTCATCGCGCTGGTGTTGGTCCGGGGTAGGTTCCGCCGTCGTGTCGGTCCTGCCCCGGGCCGTTTCGCCGGCCCTTCGGGGGTGCTCCGGCGCGTAGCGCCCGATTCCGGTGCATCGGCTTGACGAATAGGGCATACCGGGGTACGTTCAAGGTGTAGGCCGCGCACGGAACGTGCGCGTCTTTTTTTTCGCCCTCCCTTGCCTACGCTCTGCGGCGTCCTGCCGGGGGAGCGGTTCGGGTCAGGCGACCGGCTCGGTCGGTGCGGGCGTCTGGCCGGCGACGTGCGCGAACTCGTCCAAGGTGGCGCTTCGGAGATCCCGATAAGGCCCCGGCCGATCCGCCAGAAGCGCGTAGGAGCCTCGCTGCACGATCCTTCCTGCCTCCAGGACCAGGATCTCGTCGACGGCCTCCAGGCCCACCAGGCGGTGCGTTGCCAGCACCACCGCGGCGTCGTCGCGGGGCTCGAGCAGGACCCGCAGGATCCGCCGCTCGGCGAGGGTGTCGAGGTGAGCGGTCGGCTCGTCGAGGAGCAGCAGAGGTGCCTCCTTGAGCAGCGCCCTGGCGATGGCGAGCCGCTGCCGTTCGCCGGCGGACAGACGGCTCCCGAACTCGCCCACGACGCTGTCCAGCCCTTCCGGGAGCGCTCTCACCACGTCGTCCAGCGCCGCACGTTCGAGGGCCCGCCAGAGCGCCGGGTCGCTCGCGCCCGGTCGTGCGATGGCGAGGTTGGCGCGCACGCTGGCGTTGAACACGGTGAGCTGCTGGGGCACGACCGCCATACGGGCACGGACCTCCTCCTGACGCAACGCTCGCAGGTCGACGCCTCCCAGCGTGATGCTGCCGCGGGTGGGGTCGGCGAAGCGGACCAGCAGGCGGAGCAGGGTGCTCTTGCCCGAACCCGACGCCCCGACCACCGCGATGCGGCGACCCGGCCCCAGCTCCAGGTCGATCGCCTCGAGGGCGGCGCCGCGGCCGTAACCGAAGGACACACCGGCAACACGTAGGCTGTTGCCCTCCGGCATCGGCTCCGCCCGGCTCGGGTCGCGGACGGACGGCGGGCGATCCAACACCTGCTCGATCCGGGTCGCCGCGGCCCGGGTCCGACCCCAGCGCTCGAACGCTTCGGCCAGCGGCGCCATGGCCTCGAACGCTCCGGACACGCCCAGCGCGAGCGGCAGGAGCAAGAGCGGCTCCATGCGCCCCGCTGACACGGCCGGCACGGCAGCGACCACGGCGACCCACGGCGAGGCCAGTCCGAGAAGGGCTCCGCCGCCGTCGCGCAGCCCCTCGAGACGTGCGCGACGGGTGGCGAGACGGGCCAGCGCGGCGTCGATCGACGCCAGGCGCGCCCGGTAGTCTGCGCCACGGTCGAAGACCCACAACTCCTGCGCGCCCTGCAGCGTGTCGAGCAGTGCGTTGCGCCTGTCGGCGCGGAGCCGGGCCTCGCGCCGGCCCAGGCGGCCCCCGAGCCGGGCCAGGGCCGCCGGGAAGACGAGGCCGGAGACTGCGAGCAGGGCCAGCGTCGCCCAGGCCGCAGCCGGGCAGAGCAGGGCGACCAGCGTCACCGTGACGACGACGACCAGACCGGCGGCCAGCAGCGGAACGATCAGCTTGAGGTATACCCCCTGCAGTTCGTCGACATCGGCGATCAGACGGCCCAGCAGGTCGGTCGAACGATGTCCCTGCAACTCGAGTGGCGCCAGCGGCACGAGGCGTGCGTACACGCGCCGCCGCAGGGTCGCCAGGACGCGTAGCGTCAGATCGTGGGAGACCAGACGCTCGGCGTAGCGCACGGCGGCCCGGGTCAGCCCGAAGAAGCGTACGCCGGTGACCGCCACCATGAGCGCCAGCACGGTGTCGGGATGGAGGGCCGCACGCCCGATCAGGTAGCCGGACGTCGACAGCAGGCCGATCCCTGCGAGCACCATGGCGGCGGCCAGCGCCGCGGCGGCAGCGAGAAGGCCGGCATGCCCCGAGAGCAGGCGGAGGGCGGCCCTCATCGGGCACCTGCGCTGGCGTGTGGGGTGGGTACGCGGCCGACGAGGCGGGCGTAGAGCCCCGGCCGCGCCAACAACTCGGCATGCGTACCGAGCTCCACGACACGTCCGTAGTCCATCACGGCGATGCGATCGGCATGCCGTACCGTCGCCAGGCGGTGAGCGATCACCAGCACCGTGCCCTGCTGCGCCAAGCGGCGCACCGTGTGGGAGAGGGCCTCCTCGGTCCGTGGATCGAGGTGCGAGGTGATCTCGTCGAGGATGACGAGATCGGCGTGACGTACGAACGCTCGGGCGATCGCGAGCCGTTGGCGTTCACCGCCGGAAAGATCTCGGCCGTCCTCGCCCAGCACGGTCGCGTACCCCTGGGGTAGCGACCGGATGAACTCGTCGGCTCCGGCCTCTCGTGCGGCCCGCGCCACCTCCTCGGGGGTGGCGTCGGGCCGCGCCAGGCGCAGGTTGTCTAGCACGCTACCTGCGAACAGGTGCGGGCGTTGTGGGACGAACGCCAGGCGCGCGCGCCACGCTTCCGGAGCGACGGTGGCCTGAGGTGCACCATCGAGCAGGATCGATCCCTCCGATGCCGTCAGCGTGCCGATGAGCAGCCGGGCCACGCTCGACTTACCCGAACCGGTGGGGCCGACCAGGGCGGTGACGCCGCCCGGGCCGAAGGCGAGGTCGAGGCCGTTCAGGGCGTCCTTGTCGGATCCGGGATAGCGAGCACGGATGCCGTGCAAGGTCACCGAGGCGGGTCCTGCCGGAGGGACGCGGGGTGCGTTCGGGCGATCGCCGCCGGCCACGACCGGACGCGTTGGCGTCGGACCGGGCGCGTCCTGGACACCGCCCAGGCGCACCTGCAGGTCCCTCATGGCGGCCACGCCCTCCATGGCCGCGTGGTGGTGGGCACCGAGTTGCCGGAAGGGGAGGTAGAACTCCGGTGCGAGCAGGAGTGTAGCGAGTGCCACGTCGAACGGCAGGTCGCCCGCTGCCAGGCGCAGACCAACGGCGACCGCCACCATCGCGGTCCCCAACATCGCCAGCAGCTCGAGCGCGAAACCGGACAGGAAGGCGATCTTGAGCACGTCCATGGTTGCGTGGCGGTAGCGCTCGCCGACCCGCGCCATGGCGTCCTCGTGCGCACGCGCGCGCCCGAACAGGCGTAGCGTCTCCAGTCCCTGCAGGGCGTCCAGCGCCTGGGCGCTGAGCAGCCCGAGGGCGCGCCACTGACGTTGAGCGCGGCGTTCGGCGAGGCTTCCCAACAACCACAGGAACAGGGGGATGAGCGGCCCGGTCGTCGCTAGGATCAGTCCACTGAGGAGGTCGAGGCGCATCACGACGACCGCGATGAGGGTGGGCACTACGACGGTCAACGCCGCCTGGGGAAGGAAGCGCGCGACGAACGGCTCGACGCGGTCGACCCCCTCCAGGAGCTCGGCGCCGAGGCCGCCGCTGGCGTGCTGCTCTAGATAGGCCGGGCCACGTCCGAGCAGGCGAGCCGTGAGTTCCGCGCGTAGGTCGCGCGCCACACGCTCGCCGGCGTGGTGCCCGGCCTGGGTGCCGAGCAAGACCGCCGCGGCGCGAACGACCACCACGACGAGCAACCATGCCAGAGGGCCTCGCAGCGCGGGCAGGCCACGCCCCAGCAGGAAGGCGCCGTCGAGGACGGTGGTGAGCAACAGGGCCTGGGGAACGGCAGCGACTCCGCCGACGGTGCCGGCCACCACGCTCAGCACGAGCCAGGCTGGGTGGCGGCGGGCGCGGGCAACCAGCGCCCGCCGAGCCGCGGCGGGGTCGATCGCTCCTGGGGGTGGGCGTTGCGGCTCACCGCCTGCGGCCGACTCGGTCACGGCCCCAGGCGCCGGGTCCGTGACCGTGCTGCTGCCCGGATCCTCCGCCGCATGGCGGCGCTCAGGATCCCGGGATGCTTCGACGTGTGACTCGCCGGCGGAAGACCCAGTAGCTGTACCCCTGGTAGGCGAGCACGATGGGCACGAACACGATCGCCACGATCAGCATGACGCGCAGCGTCAAGGGGCTGGAGGAAGCGTTGTAGACGGTCAGATCGAACGACTTTCCGAGTGATGAAGGCATCACCCGCGGGTAGAGCCCCTCGAACGCGACCACCGTCGCGAGCACGATGGTCAACCCGGTGGTGGCGAAGGCCCAGCCGTTCCAGCGCAGCCGTGCCAGCACGGTGCTCGCGACGAACGTGATCATGGCCAGCACGGGCAGCGTTCCGGGCACCAGGCCGGAGCGGGAGAACAGGTCGGTCTGGGTGTAGCTGAACAGGAAGAAGGCGAGCAGGACGACGGCGGAAGGCCACCACAGGCGCAGCGCCAGCAGGCGGCTTCGTTCGGCCACGACCTCGTCGGCGCGGAGGTTCAGGAACAACGCTCCGTGTAACGCGAAGACGCTGATCGACACCAG
The DNA here is from genome assembly GCA_964616005.1 of uncultured bacterium. Lineage (GTDB taxonomy): Bacteria > Deinococcota > Deinococci > Deinococcales > Trueperaceae > JASBRS01. The sequence goes on from CAZTTB010000015.1 coordinate 19,567, forward strand.
CCCGCCCAGCAGCGAGAAGGGGTTGAGGAGCGTCAGCAGGTTTCCCTGGAACTGCATGTCGGCGCCGATGGGCACGCCCCTCACCAGGTTGGTGATGGCGACACCCCAGAGGAAGGCGGGCAGTGCGCTCCCTAGCACGATCGCGCTGTCGGCGGCGCGACGCCAGCGCGCATCGGCGATCTTGCCGCGGAATTCGAAGCCGACCGCGCGCACGATCAAGGCGACGAGGATCAGGAACAGGGGCAGGTAGAAGCCGCTGAAGAGCGTGGCGTACCAGTCGGGGAAGGCGGCGAACATGGCGCCGCCGGCGGTGATCAGCCAGACCTCGTTGGCGTCCCAGAACGGGCCCACGGTGTTGATGACGATGCGCCGCTCGGTGTCGTCCTTGGCCACGATCGGCAGCAGGATGCCCACACCGAAGTCGAAGCCCTCCAGGAAGAAGTAGCCGATGAAGAGCACGGCGATGAGGGCGTACCAGATGGTGTTGATGTCCATGATCTGCTCCCGGTCCTAGTACGCGAAGACGTCGCCGAGGCCGGCGTCCTGCTGCCCCTGCCCGACCGTGGCGACGGGTCTGGCGAAGCGGTACAGCAGGTAGAAATCGAGGACGGCGAGGACGCCGTAGAGGAGAGTGAAGCCGATGAAGGTCACGGCCAACTCGACCGCCCCGACATTGGGCGACACCGCCGAGGCCGTTCGCAGCAGCCCCTGGACCACCCACGGTTGCCGACCCATCTCGGTGGTGATCCAGCCGGCGAAGTTGGCGAGGTAGGGGAGGAACAGGAACACCATGGCGAAACGTAGGAACCAGCGCCGCTCGAGGCGCCCTCGCCACCACAGCACCAGCCCGGTCAGCGAGAGCAGGATGAACAGCATGCCGAGTCCCACCATGGCGCGGAAGGACCAGTACACGACGGCGACCGGTGGGATGTAGTTTCCGGGGCCGTACTTGGCCACGTCCTCCGCTTCGAGCTCGTGGATCCCCTTCACCTCACTGGTGGTGTTGTTGTACGCCAGCACGCTCAGCAGGTACGGGAGCTTGATCTCGCGCGCGCTGGTGCCGTCCTTCTGATCGATGCTGGCGAACAGCGAGAACGATGCGGGCTGCTCGCTGTTCCACAGGGCCTCCATGGCGGCGAGCTTCATGGGTTGGGTGCGTGCCGTGTGTTGTGCCTGGGAATGGCCGCTGGTTGCCGTGAGCAGGCTCGCGACCGCGACCACCACCAGTGCGATCTGGGCCGATCGCAGGTGCATCTCGCGCTCGTGACGACGCATCAGGTGCCAGGCACTGATGCCCAACACGAACAATCCACCGGTGGTCAGCGCCGCCAGGATGGTGTGTGGCGCCTCGACGAGAAGACGCTCGTTGAGGAACACCGCCACCGGGTCGGACAGGCGCGCCCGCCCGTCGACGAGGGTGTACCCGACCGGTTGCTGCATCCACGAGTTGGCCATCAGGATCCAGATGGCGGACACCAGTGACCCCAACGCGACCAGCCAGATGCTGAGCAGGTGCACGGCCTTCGGAAGCCGGTCACGGCCGAACAGCCAGATTCCGAGGAAGGTGGACTCGAGGAAGAACGCCATCAGCGCCTCGATGGCCAGCGGAATCCCGAAGATGTCCCCCACGAAGCGCGAGTACTCCGACCAGTTCATCCCGAACTGGAACTCCTGCACGATGCCGGTGACCACCCCCAGCGTGAAGTTGATCACGAAGAGCTTTCCCCAGAAGCGGGCCATGCGATCGTACATGTCGTTGCCGGTGCGGTAGTGGAAGCTCTGCATGATCGCCACGATCAGGCCTAGCCCGATCGTGAGCGGCACGAAGATGTAGTGATACGCCGTCGTGACTCCGAACTGCCAGCGCGCCAGGATCAGGGGGTCCATGCTGCCGATTCTTGGGCCCGTTGCGGAGCGACCCTAGAGACAATCGTCCCTTGCGCACGCCGTAGCCCTGCGCCGAGCTGGCGCCGGGGTTAGGACATTCACCACATGCCGTCGTGGTATGGCGCGGCGTAGCCTCGAGATAACGGACGATCGTGGTGTGGGACGGCTCGGCGGGGGAGCACGAACGAGGCGGCAGGAGCATCGGGAGGTACCCAGTGGACACGTCCACAAGGATCACGCACATCGAACGCCGCTGGCCCGAAGCCGCCGGGTTCACCGCCGAGGTGAGCGGTGTGGTGGCGAGCCTCGAGCCAATCCTGCGGGACACGCCGGAGCTGGCCGCTGAGGGCCTTGTGGAGCGCTTCTGTGAGCCCGAGCGGGTGATCATGTTCCAGGTACCTTGGCGTGCCGACGATGGCTCGGTGCAGGTGAACCGCGGCTACCGGGTGCAGTTCAACAGCGCTCTGGGGCCTTACAAGGGGGGCCTGCGATTCCATCCCGACGTCGGCCTCGACCTGTTCCTGTCACTGGCGTTCGAGCAGGTGCTCAAGAACAGTCTCACCGGGCTGCGCTTGGGTGGGGCCAAGGGCGGGGCGGACTTCGATCCGCGCGGCCGTTCCGACGCCGAGGTGGCGCGCTTCTGCGCCAGCTTCATGACCGAGCTCCACCATCACATCGGTGCGGACGTCGACGTCCCGGCGGGGGACATCGGAGTCGGCAGGCGGGAGATCGGCTTCCTGTTCGGCGCCTACAAGCGCTTGGTGGGACGCTTCGAACCGGGCGCGCTCACCGGCAAGGACCCGGCCTGGGGCGGCTCCCTGGTGCGGCGCGAGGCCACCGGGTACGGGCTCGTCTACTTCGTGCGCGAGATGCTGCGTGCGCGAGGGGAAGACGTGGCCGGGAAACGGGCCATCGTGTCGGGATCCGGCAAGGTGGCCATCTACGCCATGGAGAAGCTGGCGCAGCTCGGCGCTGCCGTTCTGGCCTGCTCCGACCGTGGCGGTGCGCTGGTCGACCCTGACGGCATCGACGTGGAACTCGTCAAGCGTGTCAAGGAGGTCGAACGCGAAAGCCTCGAACGCTACCTGGAAGCACGCCCGCAGGCGCGCTTCCTTCCCGGAGCGAATACATGGGCGCAACCTTGTGATGTCGCCCTTCCATGCGCCACCCAGGGTGAGCTCGATGTTCGCGATGCGCGTCGTCTCATCGCCAATGGGGTCGTCCTGGTGGCGGAGGGAGCCAATCTACCGTGTTCTGCCGATGCCGTCGCGGCCCTGAGCGCGGCCGGCGTCGCCTTCGGTCCCGGCAAGGCCGCGAACGCCGGGGGCGTGGCGACCTCCGGCCTGGAGATGCAGCAGAACGCGGCCCAGCAGGCCTGGGCCTTCGCGGACGTCGACGCTCGCCTGCAGCACATCATGGCCGACATCCACCATCGCTGCAGCGAGGCGGCGGCGCGCGTGGGCCGGGACGGCGACCTGGTGACGGGGGCCAACGTCGCCGGCTTCGTGCGGGTGGCGCGCGCGATGCTCGATCTCGGCGTCGTGTAGGCGCGTGGGCCCGGCCGTCCATCACCGGGCTCAGGTGGGCTCCGTCGTCGGGTGCAGCGGCCACGGAGGGCGTGCGTTGCGGGGTGGGGAGCCGAGATGGAGATCGACGTGCGAAGGGCGACGGCGAGTCGTGCTCGCCGTCGCCCGCATCCGGTCGATGATGGTTGCTCAGGGCACCGTGAAGGAGGGGAGGGTGCCGAAGATGGCCAGGGTCGCGAAGCCACCGTTGGTGTCGAGACCATTGGGGCCGAGGCCCGACAGCAGCGAGTAGAAACCGCTGAGCCAGTCCTCGCTCGCCTGGCCCAGGCTCTCCCCGGGATTGGTGATGGGCATCCAGTCGTACACGGTTCCGGAGGCCACGGGGAGGACGCTCGGCATGGTCACGGAGGACTGCGAGGTGGTCACCGCCAGCGCGGGGCCGATCGACGGCGATGCCGAATTCGTGGTGAAGATCACGGTCAAGGGAGCGCCGGCGGTGTCGCCGACCGTGAAGGTGTCGCCCGGCCCGGCGGAGGTGGGTGGCGAGGTGACCGTAGGTGCCGCTGCGAGCGCGAGATCACGGCCCGGGCCCGCGGTGAGCCCGGTGCTCCAGCGCGCAGACGTGCTGTTGCTGCCTACCCCGGTTGCCAGGAGCGTGTAGCTGCTCCCAGGGAACGCTGGGACCGTCGCCGCGTACGTCGTGCTGGTGCCCGTCAGGTTGATGCCTGCCAGGGGGATCACGAGCTGCGGCGAGAGCCGTACGGACAACGACATACTCCCCGATGTCAGGCTGCTCGGAGCGGTGACCGTGCCCGAGAGGGAGGCCACGCCGGGCGCCGCTCCGAGCGTGACGTTCTGCGTGTACGAGTTGCCGGGAACCATCGTGGTAGTGCTACTCGACACGTGGTAGCCCGCGTAGCCGTTCGGCATGGCCCCTGAGCTGGGCAGCGTCATCTGGAGGGCATGGACCTTCACCGCGACGTTCGCCGTGGAGGCCCAGTGCGCGGTGATGCTATACGGCACCGCGCTCGTCAACGTATCGCAGCCGGTCACGGTCTCCGACACGCCCTCGAGACAGACCTCGACCGGGTGGGTGCTGTCGATCGGGGTGGCCGTCGTGATGGTGCCGCTCATGGTGGCCGTGCTCGACGGCGGGGAGGCGCTCGCAATCGCTCCGTAGGGGAGGAGCACGGGGGACGTGCTCGTGAGCCCGATGAACACGTGCGCCCAGTTGTCGGCGGTGGACGAGACCGTGACGTCGTACGGGGGTGTCACGTTGTCGATGCTGAATGCCCCGGTGGCGTCGCTCGTCACCGTCGTGGATCCGATCGTCACGCTGGCTCCGGCCACGGGCGTGTCCAGGATCCCGACGAGGGTGCCGTTGACGGTCGCCGTCGTGGGTCCACCGCCGCCCCCAGGGGTCGTGTTACAGGAGGCCAGCAGCAGCAACACGGCTGCGGCGGCCACGAACGTGGCGGATCGCTTCATATCGCACCCTCCTAAGCAGGTGCTCGGCCTGTCCGGCCGAGGTTTCTCCGTCGCACTACCCTAGGGAGGGCCGAGCCCTCGCCGTGTGACAAGCGTTACCTTGGCCGTCGTCTGGCCGCCGATCCGAACGGCGGCCAGACGGACGCAGACCTCACGGCACGGTGAAGGTGGCCCCGCTGTCGCTGGCGAGGGTGACACCGCCGTCCCGGTGAGTCGCCATCCCCGAGGTGAGCAGGAGCGAGAAGTACCCGTCGAGCCAGTCGGAAGCGGCTTGCTCCAAGCTCTCGCCGGGATTGGTGATCGTCAGCACTCGGTAGGTCGATCCCGAGGGGATGGCGAGCGTACCGGGGAGCGTCACCGAACTCTGGGAGGTCGTCACGGCCAGCTGCGGCGCCGTGGGGCTGGATGACGGCATGAACGCCACGGTCAGGGGCGCGCCGCCACCGGTGACACTGAAGGTATCGCCTGCGCTCGCCGATGCGGGCATGGACGCCAGGGTGGCGCCTGCGGACAAGGCGATGTCACGGTTCGCCCCTGCGCTGAGACCCTGCTTCCACTGGAGGGTCTCGATGGTGGTCGTGCCTGCGGTAGAGGCCGATATCGCCGCGAGCGTGAAGGTGGCGCCGGTGAAGGTGGGAACGTGACCGCTGTAGGTGTAGCCGGGGCCCGTCAAGACCGCGGATCCGAGGGGGATCGACAAGGTCGGCGAAAGTCGTGCCATCAACGTCACCTGTACGCTGGTGAAGCCGGTGGGGACGCTCACGGTTCCTGACAGGGTGCTCGATCCGATCGCGCCGAGGAGGGTCAGGTCGTTGGACGGGTAGGTGCCGCCCGGAACGAGCGTCGTGGACCCGGTGGTCCTGGCGTAGCCGTAGTAGCTCGACGGCAGGTCGCTGGAGGTCGGCCGCGCGAACTGAAGGGCGTGCACACGGACGGCCACGTTCGCGGTGGAGACCCAGCCGGCTGAGATGGAGTAGTCGGTGGTGGTCGGCGTGGTCGGCGTGGTCAGCATGTCGCACCCGAAGACCTCGTTGCTGACACCCTCCACGCACACCACCAGCGGATGGGTCGAGCTGACCGTCGTGGAGGTCGTCACCGTGCCGGTCACGGTGGCGTTGGAGGCGACCGTCACACTGCCGCCCAAGGCCGCGATCGGGAAGAGCGTGGGGGTTGCGGTCGACAGGCCCTGGTACACGTGCGCCCAGTTCCCCGAGACCGAGGACACGGTGGCGTCGTAGGGCGCCGTGACGTTCGCGATGCTGAACGTTCCGGCCAAGTCGCTCGTGTCACTGGTGCTGCCGATGGTCACGGTGGCGTTCGCCAGGGGGCTGCCGATCAGCCCGACCACCGTCCCCTGGACGGTGGTCGGGCTCGTGCCCCCACCGCCTGCCGGAGTGCTGCTGCACGCCGCAAGCACAAGGAGCGCAGCAGCGACGATGACGACCTTAGCGAGTCGCTTCATGTCCCACCCTCCTAAAGGTGACGGCCCGTGAGGGCCGGATGTCGACCGACACTTCACGGTACGCAGCCGCCGCCGGGATCACGCGTGACTCTCGTACGCGGCCTGAACGCCTACCCGTGCGAAGATTGAAGATTGTCCTGTGCGCCGGCGCCCATCACGGAGCCGCCCTCCAGCGTCTCAGTCGGATGGGGCGCCGTCCGTCTCTCAGGCGGTTGCCGCGGTCAGCAGCGCTGCCGCGGCCTGCCTCGCGTGCCACGCGGGCTCGGCGGACCCGTCCACCAGGGCTCCCACGGTCGCACCGTCGAGGAGCAACTGCAGCTGGCGAGCGAGCGCCTCGGGCTCGCTCGCGCCGGCGCCCCGCGCCAGCTCTACGAGGTAGCCCCGCACGTCCTGCCGGTAGTCGCGCGCGATGCCGCGCGCCGGGTTGAGCTGGCCCCCCAGCTCGATGGTGGCGTTGGTCAGCGGGCAGCCCCGATAGTCGGGGCTCTCGACCCACTCCCGGAGCAGGTCGAACACGGCCAGCAGCCGTCCTTCCGGCGCCTCGGCGCGCTCGTCGGCCCGGCGCAGCCACGCCATGCGCTCCTCGGCCCGGCGCTCGAGCACCGCCTGCAGCAACGCGTCCTTGGAGGGGAAGTGATGGTAGAGCGTCATCCGGGCGACCTGAGCCCGGTCGATGATCTCGTTGATCCCGACGTTGGCGGCCCCCCGGGCGTAGAAGAGCCTGGAGGCTGCGTCCAGGAGGCGCTCCAGCGGGGTAGGGCGGCCTTCCTCGTCGCTGCTCATGCCGCATGATACCGGGCTTTGGGGGCCTGATCCGTCGATCCTGCGTCCCGTTCGTGCTCGGACAACGGGTGGCCGGTCAGCTCGCGCTGCGGAAGGCCTCCAGGCGACGCGCGGCCTCGCTGCGCAGACACTGCTGATCGGTGGCCACGGTCAGGAGCTGGAAGCCCCGCTCCGCAGCGCGTCGGGCGAAGGCCGGGTCGGCGGTGTGGAGCCCGGCGATCTTGCCCTGGTTGCGACATGCCTGGAGGATGCGCGTCACGGCGGCGACGTGATCGGGGTGCTCGTTGTCCATGCGCGGCTCGAGCCCGAGCGCGAAGCTCAAGTCGGCCGGTCCCACGTAGAGGCCGCTGAGCCCGTCGACGGCGCAGATCGCCTCGACGTCATCGAGGGCTTCCCGGGTCTCGATCATGGCGAACACCAGCACCTCGTCCCCGGACCGGGTGACGTAATCGGCGCCGTGCACCGGCGCTGCGCGGATGGGGCCGTAGCTGCGGATGCCGGCCGGAGGGTAGCGGCAGGCGGCGACGGCGGCCCGCGCCTCCTCCACGCTGCGGATCATCGGCACGATGACGCCGAGCGCCCCTGCGTCGAGGATTCGCATGAGGCTGGGCGCATCGTTCCAGGGTGCCCGCGCCAGCGGCACGGCGCCCGTCGTCTCGATGGCGCGCAGCATCTCGGGCAGGTGTCCCAGATCGGTGAGACCGTGCTGCAGGTCGACGCATACGCTGTCGAAGCCGCAGCCCGCGACGAGCTCGGCCGCGAATGGATCGGACAGGTTGAGCCAGGCGTTGGCGGCCGTGCCGCCCTGGCGCCACAACGCTCGCAGCGGATTCTCGCGCATGTCGAAGGTCCTCTCGGGCGGGGGAGTCGCCAAGGGGCAGCATGACAGGCCATGGCAGCGGGGTGCAACATAGCGGCGGCGTAGAGCCATCGGCGAGCCACCGAGTGGAAACGTTTCCTCTTCCATCGGGGCAAATCGCGATACCGGTTGGTCGGCGCTCGGCTTCCAGATAACCTGTTCACCAAGGAGCTAAGGCCCAGCTGTGGAGTCGGAGAAGTGTGGCGGCCGTTGACATTGGAGCGGACGGCGTCTATCATAATGGAAACGTTTCTAGTCCAGCAGGTGAGGTTGATGTCGACGATCCGCGAGGTTTCTCAGGCTGCCGGAGTGTCCATCTCGACGGTGTCCCGTGTCCTGAATCGCAGTGGGCCCGTCTCCAAACACGCGCAGGAGCGGGTCTTGGCCGCAGTGGCACAGTTGGGCTACTTCCCCAACACCTTTGCGCGCGGACTGGTCACGAAGCGCTCCGGCGGGATCGGGGCGACGGTCACTGACCTGTCGGACCCGTTCTTCGGGCTGATGCTGAAGGGGATCGAGGGCCGGGTGGAGCAAGCCGGCATGCACCTCATCGTCACGGACGGGCACGGCCAGCTTCACGCCGAACGCGAGTCGGTGGCGTTCCTGACCCGGCACAATGCCGATGCCATCATCGCGTACCTGCAGCAGGTGCCCGATCCCGAGATCCTGGAGTGGGCGCACCCCGGCCGTCCCCTCGTCGTCGTGGCTCGCAACGTGGCCGGCATGGCCGCGCGCTGCCTCCACATCGACAACGTCCTCGGAGGTGGCCTGGCCACGCACCACCTGCTGAGCATGGGACACCAGACGATCGCGCACATCTCCGGTCCGATGGCGCTGGTCGATGGGCGCGACCGGCTGCGTGGTTACCGTACGGCACTCGAGAAGGCCGGGCTGCACTACGACCCAGAGCGCGTGGTGGAAGCCGACTTCACGCCCGCGGGCGGTGCGGCCGCCATGGCTCATCTGCTGGACCGCGGCAACGCGTTCACGGCGGTCTTCGCCGGGAACGACCAGATGGCGGCGGGGGCGATGGATGTGCTCCGAAACCGCGGCCTGAGAGTCCCGGACGACGTTTCCGTGGTGGGCTTCGACGACCTGCCGATGGTCCGCTACCTCTACGCCCCGCTGACGACGGTCCGTCAGCCCATCCTTGAGATGGGGCGCGCCGCCGCCGATCTCGCCCTTGCTGCGTTGCGAGGAGAGGAAGTGGAGGTGAGCCGAGGATTCGAACCGGAACTCGTCGTTAGGCACTCGGTCAAGCGCATGACAACGTAGCTACGACCATAGCTACCCGTTCAGGCCCCACCCGACTCACCCCGCTCGATTGTACGCGGCAGGGCTGGGGCGAGAGGAGAGCGTATGAGACGCCTGTTCTTGGCTCTGGCGGCAGGGTTGCTCGCCAGTGTCGCGTTCGCTCAGCAGCCTAAGTCCATCGATGTCTGGGGCATCATCCAGAACTCCACCGACCAGACGCTGCCCAGCATGGTCAAGGACTTCAACGCTGCGCAAAGCGACATGCACGCCAACCTGACGCAGTACCAGAATGATCCATACAAGCAGAAGCTGATCGTTGCGATGGGCGCCAACCAGGGCCCCGACGTGTTCTTCGGCTGGGGTGGCGGCACCCTCAAGGAGTACGTGGACGCCGGCAAGGTCTTCGACCTGACGGCCGCCTTGAACGCCGACCCCAAGTGGAAGTCGCGTTACCCGGCGTCGGTCCTCGCGGGCGCGAGCTTCGACGGCAAGATCTACGCCGTTCCGATCAACAACGTTCAGCCCGTGTTCTTCTACTACAACAAGCAGCTCTTCGATCAGTACGGCGTGAGCGTGCCCAAGACCTGGGCCGATCTGCTGGCCGCCGTCAAGACCTTCAACGACGCCGGGGTCGCGCCCATCGCCCTCGGCGGGGCCAGCAAGTGGCCCGACCTGATGTGGGAGGAATACCTCGTGGATCGGGTCGGTGGGCCCGGGGCCTTCAATGCGGCGGCGAACGGACAGAAGGGCGCCTGGTCGGCCGACGCGTTCGTCAAGGCCAACACCATGATCCAGGACCTGGTGAAGGCCGGCGGCTTCCAGAAGGGGTTCGAAAGCACTACCCAAGACAGCAACGCTCCGGCCGCGCTGCTCTACACGGGGCGCGCCGCCATGGAGCTGATGGGGAGCTGGGAGTATGGCACCGTGGCCAACGCGGCTGCGGACTTCGTTTCCAATGGCCATCTCGGAGTCTTCGCGTTCCCGGCAGTCACCGGGGGAGCTGGGGATCCGAAGGACATCGCCGGGAATCTCGCGAACTACTACTCGATCACCTCGTTCGCCAAGAACAAGGATGTGGCCGTGCAGTTCCTGAAGGATGAGGCCCTGAGCGACAGTCAGGTCATCGCTCAGTTGAAGGTCGGGCAGGTGCCAGCGGCAGCCGGCATCTCGGACCTGATCGACCAGTACGGGTCGGCCCCGGAATTCCAGCGCTTCGTCAACGGTCTGGTGCAGGACGCTCCGAACTTCCAGCTCTCCTGGGATCAGGCGTTGTCGCCCGCGCTCGGTCAGGAGCTGCTCCGCAATCTCGACCTGCTGTTCACGCAGCAGATCACTCCGCAGCAGTTCTCCCAGAACATGGACCGGGCGGCGGCCGCGCCGTAGACGCCTCGCGCTCTCGGGAGCCCGGACCGGGCTCCCGAGAGCGTCCCTAGCGAGGGTTAGACATGGTCAAGCGAATCGACACGCAGACGGTCGTCATGGCGGCGCTCCCGCTGGGCTTCTACGCCCTGTTCGTCATCGCGCCGCTGGTGGTCGCCGTCGCCTTGAGCTTCCAGACGTGGAACGGCCTGGCTCCGGCCCACTGGGCAGGCCTCGACCAGTGGCGCCATCTGTTCCGCGATCCCGTCGTGTGGGGGGCGCTCGGTACGACGTTGCGGCTAATGGTCTACAGCTGGCTGATCCAGACGCCCGCCAGCCTCGCGCTGGGCGTGTTCCTGGCCGGTCGCGAACGTTACCGCGATGTGCTCGCCATCCTGTTCTTCCTGCCTCTGATGTTCTCGGCCGTGGCGATCGGCCTCACCTGGATCTACATCCTCGATCCGAGTTTCGGGGTGTTCACCGCCCTGGCCCGCGAGATGCATCTGAGTGCGCCCAACTGGCTCGGCCAGCGCTGGGTGCTCCTCACGCTGGCGGTCGTGATTGGCTGGGAGTTCATCCCGTTCCACACCCTGCTGTATCAAGCGGCCGCGCAGCAGATCCCCTTGGAGTTGTACGAGGCCGCGGAGCTGGACGGTGCCGGATTGGTGGGCCGTTTCCGCATGATCACCCTGCCGCAGCTTCGCTACACTTTCGTCACCTCGACCCTGCTGATTCTGGTCGGGTCGCTCACCTATTTCGATCTGATTCTCGTCATGACGCAGGGAGGTCCGGGGTACCGGTCCACCGTGCTGTCGATCTACATGTACAACGAGGCCTTCCAGAAGCTCCATATGGGGTACGGGAGCGCCATCGCCGTCCTCCTCGCGGTCCTCGGCGTGCTGTTGTCTCTCGTTCTGCTGCGCGTTTCTGGGTTTACGCGCATGCGCAGCCAGCTCGAGGGAGGTTGAGATGCGGCGCACTGTCCGTGGCGGCGGGAGTGGGCGGCGGCCCCGCGGCGCGCGTCTCGTTTCCGGCGCGCTCGGCGTTCTGTGGGCACTGATGGCGGCGTTCCCGGTCTACTACATGGTGGTCACCAGCCTCAAGACGCAGGCCGGCTTCTTCAGCGCTCCGTTGGGGCTGCCCCCAAGGCACCCCACGATGGTGAATTACCACCGCGTGATCTTCAGCGAGGGCATCACCCACGACTTCCTCAACAGTGTGGTGGTCACCCTGGCCGCGGTAGCCGTCGCGCTCGTGCTGGCGACGCTCGCGGCCTACGTGATCGTGCGCGTCGACCGGCGGTGGGTTCGTTGGGCGCTCAACCTGTTCCTTCTGGGACTCGCGGTGCCCATCCAGGCCGTGATCATCCCGGTGTTCGCGCTGGTGAACACGTTGCACATCTACGACACCCTGTGGGCGTTGATCCTGCCCTCCGCGGGCTTTGCCATGCCGATCACGGTCCTCATCCTCGCCAACTTCTTCCGCGACATCCCGCGCTCCCTGTTCGAGGCCATGGGGTTGGAGGGCGCCGGGCATCTGACGATCCTTCGCAGACTGGTGCTGCCGCTCGCGCTTCCGGCTCTGGCCTCGATCGGCATCTACGACGCAGTCAACGTGTGGAACAACTTCCTCTTCCCGCTGGTGCTCACCCAGAGCAAGGGGGTCCAGGTTCTCCCAACGGCGCTCTACCAGTTCCAGGGCCAGTTCGGCATCGAGGTTCCGCCGCTGATGGCGGCGGTGGTTCTGTCTGCGGCCCCGCTGCTGGTCCTGTACGCCTTGGCCCGGCGCAGCTTCCTCCGTGCGCTCGCCGGCGGCTTCGTGTGACGCGCGGCGTCTCGTGCTGCCGCCCCATCCCTCCTTTCTTGTAACGGACGGTCTACTCATGAACCGCGATTCCCCCCACCCTGCCACGGCCATCCACAACCCCATCCTCCGCGGCTTCCATCCCGATCCGTCCCTCCTGCGATTCGGGGACACCTACTACATCGCCAGTTCCACGTTCGAGTGGTTCCCCGGCGTTCGCCTTCACCGATCGACCGATCTCGTCACCTGGCACAGCGCCGGCTACGTCCTCGACCGCCGGAGCCAGCTCGACATGGTGGGCAACCCCGACTCCGGAGGCGTGTGGGCCCCGGACCTCAGCGAGCATGATGGCCTGGTCTACCTCGTCTATACCGACGTCAAGAGCTGGGGTTCGGGTACCTTTGACGTGCACAACTACGTGGTGCGGGCCGAGCATCCCGAAGGCCCGTGGTCCGAGCCCAGCTACCTCAACAGCTCGGGTTTCGACCCCTCGCTGTTCCACGACGAGGACGGTAGGAGCTGGCTCGTCAACATGCTCAACGATTTCCGTCTCCCGGGCGCCCCCTTCGGGGGGATCGTTCTGCAGGAGTTCGACCGCGTTGCCATGACGCTTGTGGGGGAGCCTTGCGTCATCTTCCGGGGCAGCGGCCACGGCATGACGGAAGCGCCGCACATCTACAAGCATGGTGGCCGTTACTACCTGATGACCGCGGAGGGCGGCACCGTCTACGACCACCAGGTGACGATGGCCCGAGCGGTGCGGCTCGAAGGACCCTACGAGATCGATCCACAGAACCCGATCCTAACCTCGTCCGAGGACGCGAGCCTGGCCTTGCAGAAGGCAGGGCATGCGTCGCTGGCGCATACGCCCGAGGGCGAGCCCTACCTCGCCTTCCTCTGTGGGCGTCCCGTGTTACCTCGCCGTCTGTGCCCTCTTGGGCGGGAGACTGCACTGGCGCGGGCCCGATGGTCCGATGACGGATGGTTGCGGTTGGAGGGGGGCGGCCGCGCACCTTCCCTGACCGTTCCCGCCCCCGCCGCTGTTCGGGTGCGTCCGGACACGGGCAGCGGTTCCGAGGGGGTCGCCTCGTTCAGCCCGGACGGGCTCTCCGACGACTTCCAGAGCCTTCGGGTGCCGCTCGAGTCGTCCTGGGCGGACCTCGCCGTGCGTCCCGGCTACCTGCGGCTCACGGGACGCGAGTCGCTCGCCTCGCATCACCGACAGAGCCTCGTCGGCCGTCGCCGACAGGCCTTCCGCTGCGATGCAGAGGTCACGCTGGAGACGGCCCCGCGATCCTTCCAGCACATGGCCGGTCTGGTGTGCTACTACGACACCCGTAACTACGTCTACCTGCACGTCTCGCACGACGAGGCGCAAGGTCGGGTGGTCGCCCTGCTGCGGTCCGATGCTGGCGAGGTAGGCCGTCCCAAGCACGAACCGTTGGCGGTGCCGGGCGAGGGTGCGGTGCGGCTGAGGATGGTGCTCGATCACGACCGACTCGTCTGCTGGGCGGCGACCTTGGATGGCCCGTGGCAGGCGTTGGGACAGGTGTTCGATGCGGGGCTTCTGTCCGACGAGTACGACAAGCTGGGGTTCACGGGGACGTTCCTCGCAATGGCGGCCCAGGACCTCGCGGGTACGGGCTTCGTCGCGGACTTCACCAACTTCGTCTATCGGGAGGACGATACGGTCGGACCCACGGATTCTCAGCGGTAGACGATGATGTGAACGAGCGGCATGGCGTCCAGGACTAGTGGGAGCTGTGATGGCCGCGGAATCCAGGAGCCTACTACCCGACCGGATAAGCTGGGCGCCATGGACGAGCTACGGTTGGCCATCCTTGGTGCCGGGAACATAGCTTCCGTTCACGCGCAGGCCATCGACGAGGTGCCGGGCGCCACCCTGGTCCAGGTATGTGATGGTGGCAGCGGCCGCGGCCGTGACCTGGCTCAACGGTTCGGCGCCCGCTACGTTCGCGACGTAGCGTCCGTGGTCGCGGACGACGGGGTCGACGCCGTCGTGGTGACCACGCCGAGCGGACTCCACGCCGAAGCTGCCATCGCGGCCGCCGAGCACGGTAAACACGCCTTGGTGGAGAAACCGCTGGACGTTCTCTTGGCTCGCTGCGACGCCATGATCGACGCGGCGCAGCGCCACGGTACGGTGCTGGCCGGAGTGTTCCAGAACCGGTTCGCCCCGGGTGTGACCCATGCCCGCAAGGCGTTGGAGGCCGGTCGTCTGGGCCGTCTTGTGCTCGCCAACGCGGCCGTGCCATGGCACCGGCCGCGCGCGTACTACGTTAGCGGTGGGTGGCGGGGAAGCTGGAGCCTCGATGGGGGTGGGGCCCTCATGAACCAGGGCATCCACACGGTCGATCTTCTCCAGTACCTGGCAGGACCCCTCGTCCGCCTGCAGGCGTCGACCGCCACGCGCGTTCACGCCATCGAGGTGGAGGACACGGCGTCGGCCTCACTTCAGTTCGCGGGCGGCGCCCTCGGCGCCCTCCAGGCGACGACGGCGAGCTGGCCCGGGGTCCCGGCGCGTGTCGAGCTCTACGGCGAGCGGGGAAGTATCGTGCTCGAGGACGGGCGCATCGTGCTGTGGCGGCTCGCCGACGGCGACCCGGGCGAGGAGAGCGCCATGCTCGCTCTCGAGGTCGGCGCTGCTGGCGGCTCGGCCGACCCCATGGCGATCGGGATCGATCGGCACCGGTCGCAGATGGCAGACTTCGTGGCTGCAGTGCGCGACCGACGTGAGCCCACCATCCCTGCCCACGAGGCGCGGAAGGCCGTGGAGATCGTGCTGGCCATCTACGCCTCGGCGAGGTCGGGGGCGACCGTCGACTTCCCGCTCGATGGCTGAGCCGGGGCTCAGCGCACGCCCAGCAACAGCTCCATGGTGAGCTGATCGAGGCGCTCCAGGCGCGTAGGGCGGTTGCGGAGCGTCTCCAGGTCGAAGGTGCGACGGGACACCCGTTCCATCGACTCGGGGCTGTAGGCGGCGAGGTAGCCGTCGAGCTTGTCGTCGGACACACGGTGCGCCCGCACGAGTGCCTGGATCTCCTCGTCCGCGTCGAACTCGGCCGCCTTCCGTTTCAAGACGAGGTAGGTGCGCATGCAGCCGCGAGCGAAGTCCCACACACCCTCTTCGTCCTCCGTCCGAAGTGCGTGGGCATCGAAGTGGCGCGGGCCGTCATACCCTGCGTCCTCGAGGAGCTTCACCAGGAAGAAGGCGGTCTTCAGGTTCTCGGCGCCGAAGCGGAGATCCTGATCGAACCGCCCCATCTTCTGGTCGTTGAGGTCGATGTGGAAGAGCTTGCCGGCGTCGAGGGCCTGAGCGACGGCGTGCACGAAGTTCAGCCCCGCCATGGTGTCGTGGGCGAACTCCGGATTGACGCCGAAGCGCTCGGGGTGATCCAACGTCTGGATGAACCCGAGCATCGACCCGACCACGGGAAGGTAGAGATCGCCGCGTGGTTCGTTCGGCTTGGGCTCCAGCGCGAACCGGAACCCGTAGCCCTGATCCTCGGCGTACGCCGCCAGGAAGTTGAGCGACTCCCGGTAGCGTGACAGCGCATCGAGCGCGTCGAGCGTGCCGTCGACCTCGCTCCCCTCGCGGCCTCCCCAGAACACGAAGGTCGTGGCACCCAGCTCCGCGCCCAGATCCATGGAGCGCATCACCTTCTGGACCGCGAACGCACGCACGCGCGAGTCGGCGCAGCTCAGCGCGCCGTCCTTGAAGATCGGGTCGCTGAAGAGGTTGGTGGTCGTCATCGGTACGACCATGCCGTGATCGTCGAGGGCCTGTCTGAACTCGCGTACGATGCGCTCGCGCTCGCCCGCGGTGGCGTCGGCAGGGACCAGGTCGTTGTCGTGGAGATTGACGCCCCAGGCGCCGATCTCGGCGAGCCTGCGCACCGTCTCGGTAGGTTCGCGGGCGGCCCGCGTCGGCAGGCCGAAGGGGTCCCTCCCGACGTTGCCGACGGTCCACAGGCCGAAGGTGAACTTGTGCTCGGGGCGTGGCGTGAACTCGGACATGGTGCGCTCCTTTGGTGACCGCGACGGCCAGCTCGAAGCGCAGCCCGGTCGCTGCGTGAGGTGGCCCGAACCGGCGTCCGTCGACCTGCGCGGGACCCTGGATGCCACTCCCCGTCCGCCGTGGGCCCGGCGACGCTGAGTCGAGCGAAGACGCCATCCCCACAATAGCGCTCGCCGCCGCGCGGTCCTACCGTCGTGGAGCGAGTCCGTGCACGATGCCGGTCGGACCGGCGTTGGCGCGGCGGTATACTGCAGGCGTTCGCTTCTAGCGAGACCGCGTTCGGCGCGGCGTTCGGCGCCGGCCGTGGCCGATGAGGTCGATGTGAACACCGCAATCATCCGACAGCTGAACGTCTCGCGGGTGTTCCATGCTCTGCGAGAGCATCCCGGCAGCTCGCAGCGCGAGATCGCTCGGTCCACGGGGCTGGATCGCGCCACCGTGTCGGCCGTGGTGGGGCAGCTCGAGGACCAGAACCTGGTGGACCGGACGCCGAAGCCCAGGCGTGGTCGTGCAGGTCGCCCCGAAACAGCATTGCGGCTCACCGAGCGCGCCGGTTGGTTCGTAGGTGTGCGACTCGACCCTCAGGAGCTCCACATCGTTGCGACGACGATCGATGCCCGGGTCGTGGCCAAGCGTCGAGCCCCCGGGAGCTCCGACGTGAGCACGGCTGTGCGGAGGGTTGCCGGCATCGTGCGCGAGCTCGCCGATGGCGAGCAGGTGGCGCTCGATCGCATCCGTGGCGTCGGCGTGGGCGTGCCCGGACTGATGGACCGGGACGGACGGCTCGCTCTGGGACCGAACCTGGGCTGGCACGATGTCCCCATTCTCGAGCTGTTGCGTGCCGAGCTTCCGGTGCCCGTCTATGCGGACAACGACACCAAGGCGGCGGCCTTGGCCGAGACGCTGTTCGGGAGCTGCCGCAACGTCATGGATTTCGTGCTGATCATCGCGCACGCGGGGATCGGCAGCGCGCTCTATCAGGGCGGCATGCTGCAGCGCGGCTGGCGGGGTTACGCCGGCGAGCTCGGCCACGTGAAGGTGGTGACTGGAGGGCGTGCCTGTGGGTGCGGCGGTCACGGCTGCCTGGAGGCCTACGCGTCCGAGCGCGCCATCTTGGAGCGCATGGGCCATCAGGGCCGCGCCTGCGCGGATCTGAGCGAGGTCGCGGCTCTGGCGAAGGGCGGCGACCGCACGGCGGACGCGGTGCTCGAGGACGCCGGCGAGAAGCTGGGGACGGTCCTAGCGACGGTCTTGAACCTCACCAACCCACACCGCATCGTGTTGGGAGGAGGGCTCGCCCAGGTGGCCGAGGCCGTTCTCCCGGTCGTGGAGCGCGTCGTGGCTCGCGATGCCCTCGACCCCGCGCGTGACGGGGTGGAGGTGATCGTATCCGAGCTCGGGGAGGAAGCCGTTGCGATGGGGGGGATCGCGCTGGCGATGGACGGGTTCCTGTCCCTGCCGAGCTGG
Organism: uncultured bacterium; assembly: GCA_964616005.1. Taxonomy (GTDB): domain Bacteria; phylum Deinococcota; class Deinococci; order Deinococcales; family Trueperaceae; genus JASBRS01. Next base: position 37,494 of record CAZTTB010000015.1, read on the forward strand.
CTCTCGTTGGGTCAGCTCCGGAAACGCGATACCGATTCGGTCGTCGTGCCCTGAGGGCTAGACGGCCGCCGCCATCGCGGTGCTCCATGTTCTTGACGCTCCCATGGGCGCGCAGTAGACTCGAAATTAGTTCGACAATCGATCTAATTCGATTGCCTGACCAGGACAAGAGAATCTGGTCGATCGTAAGGATTGGGAGGACACGAGCCGCAACGGGGTTCAAGGGGTCGGAGCTCAGGATTCGCGTGGGAGCCGATTCCGCGATTCGCGAAGGGCTCGGGGGAAGGATACGGGAGATGAAAATGAAGACGTTGAAATCCATCGGATTGGCGCTGCTGTTGTTCACGGTAGGCGCCGCATTCGCGCAGGGGTCGCTGACGGTTGACTCCTTCACGGCTGACTTCTCGGCCATGGCGCAGCTCAAGGACATCGTGGCGCAAGGGAAGGGCAAGATCGCGGTCTTGCTACCCGAGACCACCACGTCGGCGCGCTATACCTCCTTCGATGCGCCCTACCTGAAGCAGGCGTTCGAAGCGGCAGGCCTCACACCGGATCAGTACATCATCACCAACGCCCAGGGCAGCGAGTCCACCGAGCTGACCCAGGCGCAGTCCGCCATCTCCAACGGAGCGACGGTGCTGTTGATGGACCCGATCTCCTCGGGCGTGGGGGCCTCGATCGAGTCTTATGCCAAGGACCGCGGCGTTCCGGTCATCGATTACGATCGCCTGACGCTGGGAGGGTCGCGCGACTACTACGTGAGCTTCAACAACGTCGATGTCGGCAAGAAGATCGGTGAAGGCCTCGTGAACTGCATCTCGGCGTGGAACGTGCAGAGCCCGAACATCCTGGTCATGCGCGGTGCGGCCACCGACAACAACGCCACGCTCTTCGCGCAGGGTTACGACGGCGTGCTGCAGCCCTACTTCGATTCCGGCAAGTACGTCAAGGTCGGCGAACCCGCCGGCACGTGGGATCCAGCGACCGCCCGGACGACGTTCGAGCAGCAGTACACGGCCCACCCGAACATCAACGCGGTGGTGACGCCGAACGACGACAACGCCAACGCGATCATCTCCTACCTGAAGTCCCTCAACGTGCCGCCGAAGACCTTCCCGACTACCGGTCAGGACGCGACGCTGACGGGCCTCCAGAACGTTCTCGCGGGGTATCAGTGCGGGACCGTGTACAAGTCGATCAAGCTCGAGGCGCAGGGCGCCGCGGCGCTGGCGATCTACCTCCGCGCCGGCATGCAGCCCCCGCAGGCCCTCGTGAACGGCACCACCAAGGACACGCAGGCCAACACCGACGTGCCTTCAGTGCTGATGTCCCCCATCTGGGTAACGCCCGCCAACATGAACGAGACGGTCGTCAAGGATGGCTTCGTGGACACCTCCAAGTTATGCTCGGGTGGTCTGGCTGCTCAATGCCAGGCAGCCGGCATCTCGCAATAGGTCGCGCATGACGACCTCTACGGCTCGGTCTCGGTCCTCCGGGACCGAGCCGCTTCTTCGGGTCCGCGGCGTCAAGAAGAGCTTCGGCCGGGTCGACGCCCTGGTGGGCGTCGACCTCGACGTGCCGGCGGCTCAGGTCACGGCCCTGGTGGGGGACAACGGGGCAGGCAAATCCGTTCTCGTCAAGACCATCGCGGGCATCCACGAGCCCGACGCCGGCGAGATCTACTTCGAAGGCGAGCGGGTCCACATCCACGGCCCGCGGGACTCCGCCAGGCTCGGCATCGAGGTGGTCTACCAGGATCTGGCCCTGTGCGACAACCTCGACGTGGTCCAGAACATGTTCCTCGGCCGCGAGTCGCTGAGCCACGGTCTCCTCGACGAGGACTCGATGGAGCGAGCGGCCAGGGAGACCCTCGAGAGCCTGCGCGTGCGGACCGTCCGGTCGGTGCGGCTGAACGTGGAGAATCTGTCGGGCGGCCAGCGGCAGTCGGTGGCCGTGGCCAAGGCGGTGATGTGGAACTCCAAACTCGTCATCCTGGACGAGCCCACTGCGGCCCTGGGCGTGGCGCAGACCCGCCAGGTCCTCGATCTGGTGCGGCAACTCGCCGATCGCGGACTGGCGGTCATCATGATCTCCCACAACCTGAACGACGTCTTCGAGGTGGCCGACCGTCTTGCCGTGCTACGCCTCGGTGAGATGGTGGGGCAGGGTCCGGCCTCGGAGTTCGACACCCAGCGGGCGGTCGAGCTCATGACGACGGGCCGCTACTCAGGGAGCCCCAACGGCTCAGACCCTGCGGCTCGGAAGGAGGGGTGATCGCGTGAGCGCACAGGACGGGTCCCAGCTCGAACGTGAGCCCGCCGAGACCGAGGCCGAAGCCGCGATGTCAGCGGAGTTCGAGCAGCCGCGTACGCTCCGTGAGTACATCGGCCGCTGGTGGACGCAGATCCGTGCCGGCAACAGCGGTGTGCTGCCCGTCGTGCTCGGCGTCATCTTGATCGGGATTATCTTCCAGACGCAGAACACCAAGTTCCTCTCTGCGGGCAACGTCATCAACCTCCTGGTGCAGGGCGCGGTCTTCATGCTCATCGGTATGGGCGAGGTGTTCATCCTGCTGCTGGGCGAGATCGATCTGTCGCTGGGCTTCGTGGCCGGCATCGGTGCGGTGGTGGTCACCGAGCTGGTGCAGCCCGGTTGGGGCTGGCCCTGGTTCGGAGCGATCTTCGCCGCGCTGGTGGTCACCGGGGCCATCGGTGCGTTTCAGGGCACACTCATCACGCGGCTGCGCCTGCCCTCCTTCGTCGTCACCCTTGCCGGCCTGCTGGGCTGGCAGGGAGTCATGATCCTGCTGCTGGGCGAAGGGGGCACCATCCCTATCCGGAACAACGTCGTGAACGCCATCGCTAACGGCACCCTGACCCGCTCGGGGAGTTGGCTCCTGGTGGTGGGTGTGGTGCTCGTGTTCGCGATCCTGCAGATCGTTCAGGACGGACGTCGGCGGGCGAGCGGCCTGTCGGCCCCGCGCCGCTTCATGACCTACCTGCAGATCCTGGTGGCGGCCATCGCCGGGGTTGGACTGGTGCTGATCAGCAATGTTGATCGGGGCGTCGGCAGGTTCCAGTTGAGCGGCATGCCGATCGTGCTCCCCGTGGTCTTCGGCGTCCTGGTCCTTTGGAGCTTCCTCCTCGGGCGGACCCGCTTCGGTCGCTACATCTACGCCATCGGCGGGAACGCCGAAGCGGCACGGCGTGCCGGCATCAACCTCTCCCTGATCCGGACGGCGGCCTTCACCCTGGGCGCGTTGTCGGCGGGTCTGGGCGGCATCGTCTATGCGTCCCGGCTGCGCTCGATCTCCACCAGCTTCGACGGCGGCACCATCGTGCTCTACGTGGTGGCGACCGCCGTGATCGGCGGCACCAGTCTCTTCGGTGGCCGGGGGCATCCGCTCCACGCCGTCCTCGGCGGCATCGTGATCGCAGCTATCGTGAACGGCATGTCGCTGCTCGGCCTGAGCGCCGCGGTCCAACTGATCTCGACCGCCATCGTGCTGCTGGCGTCGATCATGGTCGACGTCGTCGTTCGCAGGCGGGGGCAGACTGCGCACTGACGGGACGAGGTCCATGAAGGAACGGCGTCCACTTGCGGTCGCTGTTGGCGCTCTCCACGGTGGTCTCGATGAAGGCGACGCCACGCGCACCGTCCACGACGGTGGGGTAGTCGGCGTTGGGGTCACCGTGGATGGCGTCGGCGATGCCGGCGTAGACGTTGGCGAAGGCTTCGAGGAAGGCTTCGGGGTGGCCGGCGGGGAGGCGGCTGGCAGCGGCGGCGGCGCTTCCGAGATAACCGTTGCCGCGAGTGAGGAGCTGGGTGGGGCCTTCGAGGGTCTTGTGCACGAGACGGTTGGGGTCCTCCTGGTGCCAGGTGAGGCTGCCTGTCTCGCCGTACACGCGGATGCGCAGGTCGTTCTCCTCGCCCACCTCGATCTGGCTGGCGGTCAGGATGCCCCTGGCGCCGCCCTTGAAGCGCAGGAGCAGGTTGGCGTCGTCGTCGAGCCGGCGGCCCTCGACGAAGGTGGTGAGCTCGGCGCACACGGCCTCGAGCTCGAGTCCGGTGATGGTGGCGACGAGGTTCTCGGCGTGGCTGCCGATGTCGCCGATGGCGCCACCCGAGCCCGAGCGCGCGGGATCCGTCCGCCACTCGGACTGCTTGTTCTCGCCGCTCGCCTCGAGGCGGGTGGCCAGCCAGCCCTGGTTGTACTCGACGATCGCCTTGCGGACCTTCCCGATGACACCTTCGGCCACCAGGCGGCGCGCTTCCTTGACCATAGGGTAGCCGGAGTAGTTGTAGGTGACGCCGAAGACGATGCCGGTCTCGGCCACGATGCGGGTGAGCTCGGCCGCCTGTTCGCGGGTGTGCACCAGCGGCTTGTCGCAGATCACGTGGAAGCCGGCCTGCGCGAACGCCTTCGCGACCGGGTAGTGCATGTGGTTGGGGGTGACGATGCTGACGGCCTCGATGCGCTCGCTCGGCCGCAGTGCGGCCTCACCCTCGAGCATCGCCTCCCAGCTCGCGTAGCCGCGCGCCAGGCCGAGGTCCTCGGCGCTGGCGAGCGCCTTCTCGGGCGTGCTGGAAAGCGCTCCCGCCACGAGGACGAAGGTGTTGTCGAGCCGGGCGGCGGTGCGATGAACGCTGCCGATGAACGCGTCGCGTCCACCCCCGACCATGCCCAGGCGGAGCGGACGAGCGGGCTCACGCACGGTTCAATCCTCCTTGCCGTCGGTGGCGCCGCTGAACGCCGCGTCGAACGCGACGTCGGCCGGCGCGAAGTCGAGCGCGCGAACGAACGCGGCCGACTCTGTGCCGCCGTGCACGCGGTCCATACGCGCGTCCTCCCACTCCACCGACAGCGGTCCGTGGTAGCCGATGTCGTTGAGCGCCACGACGATCTCCTCGAAATCGATGTCGCCGCGCCCCACACTGCGGAAGTCCCAATACCTGCGGGCGTCCCCGAAGGTGGTGTGCCCCCCGAAGACGCCCACCGAGCCGTCGCCGCGCCCCCACCAGGCGTCCTTGATGTGCACGTGTGCGATTCGGTCGGCGAAACGCCGCAGGAATGCCACGTAGTCCACCCCCTGGTAGCCGAGGTGGCTGGGATCGTAGTTGAACGCGAAGCGCGGGTGATGCCCCACCGCTTCCAGCGCACGCTCGGCGCTGGCGATGTCGAAGGCGATCTCGGTAGGGTGCACCTCCAACGCGAAGGTCACGCCTTCGGCCTCGAACGCCGCCAGGATCGGCTCGAAACGTTGCGCGAAATCCGCGTAGCCCCGCTGCCAGTAGTCCTGACCGGTCGGCGGGAAGGCGTAGAGGCTGTGCCACACGGAGCTTCCCGTGAAGCCGGTGACGATGTCGACGCCGAGTTTCCGCGCTGCCCGGGCGGTGTCGATCATCTCCCGAGCCGCGCGACGACGCACTCCCTCGGGATCCCCGTCACCCCAAACGCGCTCGGGCAGGATGTCGCGGTGACGCTCGTCGATGCGATCGCAGATCGCCTGCCCCACCAGATGTGCGCCGATCGCGAAACAACGCAGGCCGTGCCGCTCCAGCAACGCCGCTCGTTCGGCGACATAGGCGTCGTCCTCGAGGGCCCTCTGGACCTCGAAGTGGTCGCCCCAGGTACACAACTCCAAGCCGTCGTAGCCCATCTCCTTCGCGAGAGGAGCAAGCTCGGCCAGCGGCAGGTCAGCCCACTGGCCGGTGAACAGGGTGACGGGCCTCGCCATTAGGACCTCCTCGGTCGGTGCGTGAAAACGGTGGGCGGCCGCGAGGGCCGCCCACCTGTGCGTTGCGCCCTAGAACGGGCTGTTCGGGAAGTAGTACTGGCTCGCGTTGTCCTTGGTGACCAGCGGGGCCGCCACGATGTAGGTGCCCAGCACGGCCGATCCGCTGGCGTAATGCAGGGCCGCCACGTTGATCGCCGTCGCCACCATGTTCGGAGGATAGAGCACATCGGCCGGCACCAGGGGGTCACCGTCCATGACCTTCTTGATGAACTCCTTCATGCCGGCGCCGCCGAGCACGAACTGGATGTCGGTCCGGTTCGCCTGCTGGATGGCGCGGAGCACGCCGACGGCGATGTCATCGTCCTGCGCCCAGACCGCATCGATCTCTGGGAAGCGGGTCAGGAAGTCCTGCATCACCTTGAAGCCGTCGTCGCGGTTCCAGTTGGCGTACTGGGCGTCGAGAACGGTGATCCCGGGGTGCTGCTTCATGACCTCCATGAAAGCGTCGTAGCGCTGGTTGTCGATGACGGTCGGGATGCCGCGCAAGACCACGATCTTGCCCTGGCCGTTCATCTTCTGGGCGACGTACTCGCCCGAGACCCGGCCCATGCCGGGATTGTCGCCCGCCACGTAGACGTCCTGGATGCCGGGGTCGGTCAGACCGCGGTCGACGACCACGACGAACACGCCCTGCTTCTTCACGTCAGCGACGGGCTTAGTGAGGGGAGCGGACTCGTACGGAAGGATCACCAGGGCGTTGATTTTGTTGACGGTCACCAGGTCCTGGATCTGGTTGGCCTGCTCGGCCGGATCCTTGGCGGTCTTCACGATCACGGTCAGGTTGGGGTACGCCTTCTCGACCTGGGCCTTGGCCTGGTTCGCCCAGTACACGACGCCGGCGGTCCAGCCGTGGTCGGCGGCCGGGATCGACACGC
>CAZTTB010000016.1:0-42665 GCA_964616005.1 uncultured bacterium
TGCTGGTGACGCCTCACGTGGCGGGCGTCACCGAGCAGGCGCTCGAGCGCGGCGCCTGCCACGTGGCCCGCGACGTGGTCCGTGTCCTGTCGGGCCGCCCCCCCGTCAGCGCCGTCCCTACCTAGCCGCGCGCCCCCCAGGGTTCTCAGCGTTTCCGGGCCCAGTTCTCTCCGTCTTTGACGCAATGCGTCCATTTCATTGACTTGCATGACGCAAACCTCCTATGATGTGAGACGTCTGAAAAGTCATGCACACGGGAGGATGGGCCTTCGCGCAGGCGGGTCCGGCCCTGGATGAGAATCGGGACCTATCACCAGCTCGACCGCATCGACCAGCAGATCGTCGATCTGCTGCGCACGGACGGACGCATGCCCTACCGCGAGATCGCCCGCCGCCTGTCGGTCTCCGAGTCGATGGTGCGCAAGCGCGCCGGCAAGCTCCTGGAGTCCGGTTGGATGCGGATCCTCGCCATCAGCGACCCCCTCAAACTCGGGGTCCCCATCGTTGCCACCACCTACGCCAGTGTCAGTCCGAACGTGCTGGAGGAGGTGACCGACGCACTGGCCCGCAACGAGGCGGTCCGCTACCTGGCCATCGGCGTGGGCAGCCGCAACCTGGTCGTCGAGTCGCTCCACGCCTCGGTCGAGGACGTGCACGCCTTCATCCAGAACGAGTTGGGAAGGGAGGGGGTCTACGAGAGCGAGACCATCCATGTGGTGAAGATCAAGAAGAGCGTGTGGGACTGGCCCATGCCGACCGAGTCCGACGACAGCGCAACGATCCCGAAACCGGAACGGAGAGACGACCCATGAAACGCCTGACCCTGACCCTCGGCCTGCTCGCGTTGCTGGCCGCCGCCGGCCTGGGCTTCGCCCAGAAGAGCGGTGGCACCCTGATCGCAGCCTGGGCCCAAGACCCGGTGAGCCTGGACCCGCAGGTCACCAGCGCCTACTCGAGCTTCCAGGTCCTGGAGAACGTGCTCGACACCCTGGTGGCGCTCGATCAGCAGGACAAGATCGTGCCGTCGCTGGCCAGCAGCTGGGAGTCCTCGGCCGACGGCCTCACCTGGACCTTCCATCTTCGCCACGACGTCAAGTTCAGCAACGGCCGTCCGATGACGGCCCAGGACGTCGTCTACACCTACGACCGCATGCTCGACCCCAAGACCGGCTCCGGCAACGCCTACCTGCTGGCGGGCGTCGAGAAGGTCACGGCACCCGACGACTACACCGTGCAGTTCCAGCTCAAGGCGCCCAATGTCGCCCTGCTCGGCCATCTCGCGGTCAACAAGTCCGTCGGCATCATCGCCAAGGAGTCGGTCGAGAACGGCACCATCAAGACCCAGCCGATCGGCACCGGCCCGTTCATGATCTCGGACTTCGAGCCGGGCAACAAGGTCGTGCTGAAGAAGAACCCTTACTACTGGAAGCCGGGCCTGCCGTACCTCAACGAGGTCGACATCAAGATCATCACCGACGAGTCGGTGCGGCAGACGGCCCTGCTCGCCGGTGACATCGACTGGGCCATCAGTGTGCCGCCACAGAGCCTGGATCAGCTCCAGAACGCACAGGGCGTGGTGGTGGACCGGACCACGGCCGGCGCCTACTGGTACATCGGCGTCAACCTCAAGCACCCGCCGCTCAACGACCCCAAGGTCCGCGAGGCCATCAACTACGCCATCAACCGCAAGGACATCACCACCGCGATGACGTTCGGCACCGGCGAGCCCACCCAGGACCCCATCCCGTCGTCGAGCGCCTGGGCCTACAACTACGCCCCCTACAGCTACGATCCCGCCAAGGCCAAGCAGTTGCTGGCCGACGCCGGCTACCCCAACGGCTTCCGGATGCAGATCATGCCCACCACGCAGTACCCGGAGTCGGTGCGCGGCGCCCAGGTCATCCAGCAGGAGCTGCAGCAGATCGGCATCCGCGTCACCATCAAGACGTTGGAGTGGGCGCAGTGGCTGCAGGAGGAGGGCAAGGGCAACTACGACACCTACGTGTGCTCGTGGAACGGCCTCGTCGATCCCGACGACTACTTCTACGCACAGCAGAAGACCGGTGAGGTCTTCAACTTCACCGGCTACAGCAACACCAAGGTCGATCAGCTGCTCTCCGAGGGCCGCAAGACGCAGGGCTTCGACCAGCGCAAGGCGATCTACCAGCAGGTCAACAAGATGGTGGTGGACGACGCTCCGTACATCTACATGTACAACCCCGCCAACATCAACGCCTACCGCTCCTACGTCAAGGGCTACGCCGCCCGCCCCGACCAGGCGGTGAACTTCACCCAGACCTGGCTCGACAAGTGAGCGCGACTCGCTGAGCCCCGTTCCTCGAGCTCCGAGCGGGAGGCGGCCAGCGCCGCCTCCCGCAACCCTTCGGGTTTCCGCTATCTTGTCTTCGAGGTACCTGTGAGCGTTCGCTATCTTCTGCAACGGCTGGGCACGTTGCTGCTGGTGCTGTTCGGGGTGTCGATCCTGACGTTCTCGATCATCCCGTTGGTGCCGGGCAGCCCGGCCCGCGTCACGCTGGGCGTGCAGGCCACCGATGCGTCGGTGGCCGCGCTCGAGCACAGCATGGGCCTCGACCGCCCGCTCCCCGTCCAGTACTGGAGCTGGGTCACCGGCATCGTGCTGCACGGCGACTTCGGCAAGAGCCTGATCAGCGGCAAGCCGATCACGGAGCAGGTGCGCCACCGCCTGCCGGCCACCCTCATCCTGGCCTTCACCGCTCTCCTGATCGGCCTGCTCATCGCCGTCCCCAGCGGCATCGTCTCGGCCCTGCGGCCCGGCAGTGCACGCGACCTGGCGGTCTCCTTGATGAGCCAGATCGGCGTATCGATCCCGGACTTCTGGCTCGGTATCCTGCTCATCCTGTTCTTCGCCCAGGTCCTCCACTGGTTGCCCTCGAGCGGCTACGCCCCGCTCTCCGAAGGGCTGGGCGCCTATCTCAGGCACATCCTCCTGCCCGCCGCCACCGCCGGCGTCATCAGCGGCTCGATCATGGCGCGCTTCGTGCGCTCGGCCATGATGGAAGTGCTCGGCAACGACTACGTGCGGACGGCTCGAGCCAAGGGTCTGGACCCGCGCCGCGTCATCGGCAAGCACGTACTCCGCAACGCCGCCATCACCATCGTCACCATCGTCGGGCTGCAGATGGCGACGCTGCTGTCGTCGGTCGTGGTGGTGGAGATCATCTTCGCCTGGCCGGGCCTCGGCTCGATGGCCCTGAACGCCACCCTCCAGCGCGACTATCCCGTGCTGCAGGCGTCGGTGCTGCTGTTCGCCACCTCCTTCGCGGTCATCAACCTGCTGACCGACCTCTCCTACGTGCTGCTCGACCCGAGCCTGGAGTACGCATGAGCGGCGCCACCGTCGCCACCGCACCGGACGCCCGCGACACCGAGGAGGCGACCGGCCGCCGCTCGCTGGTCAGGCGCGCCCTGCGCCACCCGCTGGTCGTCACCGGCAGCATCATCGTGCTGGCGCTGGCCGTCGTTGCCGTGTTCGGCCACTGGCTGGCGCCCTTCGATCCGACCGCCATGGACTTCACCGCGCGCTTCGCGCCACCCTCGCTGGCACACCCCTTCGGCACCGACGACTTCGGTCGCGACGTGTTCTCACGGGTGCTCTACGGTGCGGCGGTGTCGTTCGAGGTGGCGTTCATCGCCGTCGGCATCTCCGGCAGCGTAGGGGTGCTGCTCGGTCTGCTGGCCGGCTTCCTTGGGGGCTGGCTCGACGAGCTGATCATGCGCGTGATGGACGTCCTGTTCGCGTTCCCCGCCGTCCTGCTGGCCATCACCGTGATGGCCATCCTGGGGCGCGGCGTGGGCAACGCCATGATCGCCATCGCCATCGTCTACATCCCCATCTTCGCGCGCGTCACGCGCGGCGCGGTCATCAGCGTGCGCGGCCGGGAGTTCGTGACCGCCGCCCGCGCCATGGGTCAGGGGCCGTGGCGCATCATGCTGCGGCACATCCTTCCCAACGCGCTGGGGCCGATCATCGTACAGACCTCCCTGAGCCTCGCGTTCGCCATCCTGGCGGAAGCGGCGCTGTCGTTCTTCGGCCTCGGTACCCAGCCACCGGCGCCGAGCTGGGGACGCATGCTCTCCGAGGGACGCTCCTTCCTCCATCAGGCCCCCTGGATGGGCATCTTCCCGGGCCTGGCCATCATGGCGTCGGTGCTCGGCTTCAACCTCCTCGGCGACGGCCTGCGCGACGTGCTCGATCCGCGCTCGAATCGTTGAGAGCGCCGCGGTGACGCCATGAGCGAGGTCGGGCCGCGTCCGCCGGCGGCGATCCTCGGTCTGCCGCGAACGCGCGCCGCAGTCTCGCTGCTGGCGGGCGCGGGGCTGTTGCTGGAGATCGCCCTCACGCGTATGCTGTCGCTGCTCTACTTCAGTCCGTTCGTCTACGTGCTGCTGGCGGTGGCGGTGCTCGGTTCGGGGTTGGGGGCCGCGGCCGCCACGCTCCTGCCAAGGACGCGCCGGCGCTCCGGCGCGGCGCTGGCGGCGTTGGCCGGAGGCCTCGTCACCCCGCTGGTCGTGGTGCTGCTGCTCCAGGTCGCGACGACGCCCCTGCAGGGCCTGGCGCTGGCGCTGTGCGCCCTTCCGTTCGTCTTCCTGGGGCACGCGCTGGCGACCCTGTTCGCGTTGCGGAGCGCGGCGGCGCCGCGCCTGTACCTGAGCGACCTGGTGGGCGCCGGCCTCGGCGCGCTCGCCTCCGTGGCGGGGCTCGACACCCTCGGTGCCGTCGGCACGGTGCTGCTCGCCGGCCTGCTTGCGGCACTGGCGGGTTCGATGCTGGCACCACGGCCGCTGCTCGGCTCGGCCCTGGTGGCGTCGGTGGCCTGCGGTGCCCTCCTGGCCGGCGAGCTCGCCAGCGGTTGGCCGCAGCCGCCGCTCGCCGCGCTCGCCGCACCCAAGCCGCTGAGCCGTGAGCTGCGGAGCGGCGCGACACCGGTCGCACACGCCTGGGACGCGCTCGGGCGCAGCGATCTGGTGCGCCGAACCGACGGCAGCCTGTACCTCTACCTCGACGGAGGCGCCGGTTCCCTGGTGCCCGATACTTCCAGGCCGACCACCTACCTTCACGACGTCGGTGCCTACGCGTATGCCGTTCTGGAGCCGCAGAGCGTGTTCGTCGTCGGCCCGGGCGGGGGGCTCGACGTCGCGCTCGCCAAGGCCTTCAACGTCCCGTCGATCACCGCCGTCGAGCTCAACGGCGCCGGCGTGCGGTTGGCCGAGCGCGCCTCTTCCTCCGGTCTGGTGGGGGGCGTCGCGGCCTACGCCGGTGTCGACCTCCACATCGACGAGGGCCGCAGCTTCCTGCGCCGCCGGGGCGGTCGCTACGACCTGATCCTGCTGTCGCAGGTGGTCACCGACGCCGCCGAAGCGCGCTCGTACGCACTGGTCGAGAACTCGGTGTACACCGTCGAGGCCTTCCGTGAGGACCTGGCCCACCTGGCGTCCGGCGGCGCGCTGGCGCTCAAGCTCTACGACGAGGTCACCCTGACGCGCGCGCTCACCACCGCCGTGACGGCGCTCGCAGCACGCGGCATGAGCCAGGCCGACGCTTTGCACCACACCCTGGCGGTGCTCGACGCCCGCGGCAGCCGCCCGATCCCGCTGCTCATGGTCTTCGACCATGCCCTCGGCCACGACGAGGCGCTCGCGTACGGGCGGCTGGCGCAATCCGCGGGCCTACGGATCCTCTACCTGCCGGGCCTCGTGGAGAACCCGCCGCTCGATGCCCTCAGCGCGGGCCGCACCGACCTGGCCCACATCGAGGCGTCCAGCGGCGGCGTCGACATCGCTCCGACCTTCGACCGCCGCCCCTTCTTCTTCCAGTTCGAGCCCGGCCTGCCACGGCCGCTCGCGTCCCTGCTGTGGGGGCTGGCCGCGCTGGCGCTGGCCGGCTCGGGGCTCCTGGTGCTGCGTCAACGGCGCCGGAGCGGGCCCGCCCGGCCTGCCCCGCTCCTGTTCGCCTTCCTGGGGGCAGGGTTCATGCTGTTCGAAGTGGGCGCGTTGCAGCGCCTGCGGCTCTACCTCGGCCATCCCACCCTCACGCTGGCGGTGGGGCTGGCAGCCCTGCTGGTAGGGGCCGGCCTGGGCTCCGGCCTGGCCCCCCGCTTCGCCCGCAACGCGCGCAGGGAACCGGTCGCCATCGGCCTGGCCGCCGCCACGGTGGCGGGGGCGATCCTGGCCTGGAGCCTGCTCGTTCCGTTGTGGACCGACGCCACCCTGGCCTGGCCGACCGGGGCCCGAGCGGCGCTGGCGGCGGCGTCGCTGCTGCTGGTCGCTCTCCCCATGGGTATGCCGTTCCCGCTGGCGCTACGGCTGGCGGGCCGGAGCGGTCCGGCCGAGGTCGCGTTGGGCTGGTCCGTCAACGGCGTTGCGGCCGTGGTGGGCAGCAGCGCAGCCACCGCCATCGCGGTGATGTGGGGCTTCCCGTACGTGCATGTGGCTGCCGCAGCGACCTACCTGCTGGCCGCGGGCGTGCCCCTCCTCATGGCGTCGGGCCGTCCGGCGTCGGGCCGTCCGGCGTCGGCCGGAGCGCCACCACCGTAGAGCCCTCCGCGAGCGAGCGCTCGACAGCCAGGCACAGGGCCACCGCTACCCGCCCGTCCGCGCCGTCGGCCGGGACGGGCGTGCCCTCGGTCACGGCGCGCAGGAACGCCGCGGTCTGACGCGGGAGGTCGAAGGCGTGGCCGCTGCGTTGCGGCACGGCCGCGCTGCGGATGCCGTCGCCGTCCTGCACCCACAGCGCGACCGTCGGTTCCTCGTCGGCGTCCTGGCGGCCGTCCCAACGCCCCCGCAGCGAGCCGTCGGCGGCGTTGAGATCGCAGCGCAGGTGGTGCTCGAAGCCTGCGATGCTGCGCGTGACCATCGCCCGGGCACCGCTCTCGAAGGCGAGTCGCACGTCGAGGTTCTCGTACAGCCCCTCGCGACCCGGGCGGCTCGTGGCCCACGCCTGCAGCTCGACCACCTCGCCGAGGTACCAGCGGGCCAGGTCCAGGTAGTGGATGGGCTCCTCCAGGATGCTGCTGCCGAGCTTGACGGGATCCTGCTTCCAGCCCGACGAACCGGAGCGGTGCGGCCGCCGGAACAGCCGCAGGTCGAGGTGGGTCGGCGGACCGAGGCGCCCGGCTTCCGCCCGCAGCGCCTCCAGCCAGCGGAACACGCGCATCTCGTGGCCCACCGCCAGTACGCGATCCGCACGCCGCGCCGCCGCCAGCATGCGGTCGCAGTCCTCGATCGTTGTGGCCATGGGCTTCTCGACCAGCACGTGCTTACCGGCCTCCAGGGCGGCCACGGCATGCTCAGCGTGGAGGTAGTTGGGGCTGGCGACGATGACCGCGTCCATCTCGAAGGCCAGGAACGCCTCGAGCTCGGTGGTGGCCGGCACCCGCCAGGCATCCTGCAACCGTCGGGCGCTGGCGGCGGTACGCACCAGCACCCCGGCCAGCGGTGTGCCCGTGCTCTCCAGCGCGCTGCGGTGGGCCGCCGCCCAGCGCCCCCCACCGATGATCCCCACCCGCACCGGCAGCGGCACGGAACCGCGCTGGCTCGCACCGCGCTGGCTCGCACCGCGATTGCCCACGCCGCCCTTGCTCACACCACCATCGCTCACACCACCATCGCTCACACCACCATCGCTCACACCGCGCCCCCTCCGCGCGGGGTCGGGTCGCCGCGGACCTCGGCGGAGACCTCCGCGCGGACCTCGGAGGGGGCCACGTCGCGGTCCTCGGCGATGGAGGTCAGCGCGGCCAGCGAGGTCCGCAGCGCGCCGATGCCGTCCTCGACCGTCGCCAGCGGAGCGTGCGGCAGACCCCGCAAGGCGCGGTCGAAGTGCCGGATCTCCTCGCGCCAGGGATCGCCGGGCGGCGCCTCCCAGCGAACGGCGCCGTCGGAGCGCAGCAGGCTGACCTGTTGCGGCCACTGCACGGCGATCAGGCCGCCCGGCCCCATGTAGGTGTGCTGTTCGCTCGCCGGGACGCCGGCCGGCAGCCCCCACGACACCTGGATGTGCCCGACGCCCCCGCCCGGGTACCGCAGAGTGATGTGGGCGCTGTCCACCGCCTTGTCACGGATGCCCGCCAGTTCTGGCTTGCCCTCGCCGAAGGTGTACCCGAAGGCACGCACGACACTCGGCGGCTCCCCGAAGAACGCCTCCCACTGGTCGAAGAGGTGGCAGCACATATCGATGATGGGTCCGCCGTTGGCGGCGGCGTCGTGCATCAGCCGCTTGGGCCGTACGCCTGCCGACAGCGTGGCCTGCGCCAGCACCGGACGACCGACGGCCTCGCCGAAGGCCAGGATCTGGCCGGTGGCCGGATCGAAGCGGCGCATGAAACCGATGCGCAGCACCCTGCCGGAGGCCTCCGCCGCACGGCGCATGGCCTCCGCCTCGCTCAACCGCAGGGACACCGGTTTCTCGCACAGCACATGCTTCCCGGCCTCGAGCGCCGCCACCACGAAGCGCGCATGCAGGAAGGTGGGGGTGCACACCGAGGCGACATCGACGTCGGCGCGCTCCCAGGCCGGCGCAGGGTCGGCGAGCGCCAGCGCACCGAACTCGGCCGCTACTGCCCGCGCGCGCGCCAGGTCGGGATCGGCCACGGCGACCACCCGCGCGCCGGCCTCCGTCCACCCGCGGGCGTGGCGGGCGCCCATGTCGCCGGCGCCGACGACCACCACGCCGAGTGCTTCTCGGGACCCTCGCTCCGGGAGGCTCAAGGCAGGTACCTCCGGTGCCAGCCCTCCCCGGCGCCCTCCATCGCGGGCGCACCGCGATAGCGGCGGTGGTCGTACCATGGCAGCGCGCCATCGGCCCGCGCCGAGATAGCACGGAGGTACGGCAGCGCACGCGACCGCAGCCGCTCCTCGACCGCCGCCGCGTCGGGGTAGGCTTCGAAGGCCTCCAACCACACCGCGCGGCCCGCCAGGAAACCGCTCGCGCCGGCCTCGAGGGCGAGTTCGAGGTCGGCTTCGAACTCGGCGCGCCCGACACCCGCGCTCAGCAGCACCCAGGGTGCGGGGCAGGCATCGTCGAGCTCCGCCAGGAAGCCGCGCACCTCGTCCACCGAGAACAGGGCGGGACGCTCGCGACCGTCGAACGCGCCGCCGTGATAGCCGCGGCAGTGCTTGAGGTCGGCGGGGAACTCGAGCTTGAAGACGTCCACCCCGAAGCGCGACTCGGCGAAGCGCCGAACGGACGCGAGGACGCGCTCGGGCCGGCGCGCCTGGTACTCCGGCGAGGCCGCGTCCTCGCCCGTCCCCGGGTAGACCAGCAGCTCCAGGATGAACGGGATGTCGCTCGCCCGGCAGGCCTCGCCCACCTCCGCCACCAGCCGTTCCTGATGCGCGCGCGTCGCCTCCGAGGCGTCGGGCCGGTACCAGGCCAGCAGCTTGACGCCGGACGCCCCTGCGCGCTTGATGGCCGGGACGCTCCAGCCCTCGATGAGCCTGGAGCGACGCCCGCCGTCGACCACCTCGAACCCGTAGTCCTCGAGCGTGCCGATCAGCGCGGTGCTGCCGGGCACGGCCGACAGCGCGGTGGCGTGCGTCCAGACCGGATCGATGAGGATCGCGCCCGCCTCCGGAGCCAGCACGCGGGTGAGGAGCGCCTTGGCGGCGGCCACCTCGTCGAAGCTCAGGCTCTGCGGATCCCGGTCGCCGGCGCGCGCCAGCGCCTGGAACAGCGGCGGCCGCTGATCGACCGCCACCATGCGGAACACGCCGTCGTCGTCGGCGAGCGTCATCATCGCGCGCAATTTGCCGGCACTCAGGGTCTCGCTCATGCTCGCTCCTCCATCGTCATCGTCACGGACGTCATCGTCACGGAGTCCACCTCGGTTCATGGCTGGGGTCCATCGGGCCGCCATCAGCACGGGGGCGCGCCGGCGTCGGGGCGCATGCCCCCCGCCCCGGCCGCAGCGCGGAAGGCGACCACCTCGTCGTGGCCGGGCAGACCGGCGCGCGCGCCGAAGGCGCGGCATGCCATCGCGGCCGCCGCGGCCGCGTAACGGGTGGCCTCCTCGGCGCCCTCGCCCCGTGCGATGGCGGCGGCGTACGCTCCGTGGAACACGTCGCCCGCGCCGGTGGTGTCCACCGCCTCGACGCGCGGGGCCGAGACGTGCAGGGTGCGCTCCCCCTCCAACAGCAGTACCCCCTCCGCCCCCAGCGTGATCCCCACCACCTGGTCGGGGCGCCGCCGCAGGCGCGGCAACGCCGCCTCGGGGTCGTCCCGGCCGATCAACTCTTGCGCGCACTCGCGCGCCACCAGCAGGTGGTCGGCCAGGACGGCGTCCTCCCAGTGGCGAAGGTTGCCGTAGTCGGCTACGACGGGGACCCCTCCGGCGCGGGCGGCCTCGGCAGCGGCGCGGCACAGTCGGGGATGCCTCAGGTCGACGAGCACGGCCCCGGCCCCTTCCAGGAAGCCGGGGGGGAGACGGGCGGGATCGTCCTCGAGTCCGCTGCCGCGGAAGGGGAAGATCCAGCGTTCGCCGTCGGGCGCCACCAGCACGGCACTGACGAACGTGCGCGCACCGGGGAGACGGTGCACGCCGGAGACATCCACCCCGTGCGCCTCGAGATCGGCGAGCGCGGTGGTGCCGGCGGCGTCGTCGCCGTGGAGCGCCACCAACGCGGCGGCCACCCCGAGGTGCGCGGCTGCGGCGGCGGCCGTAGCGGCCGGTCCGCCCCCCTGCGTCCGGAAGGCCGTGGCATCGGTACGCGAGTGGACCGGCGGGAAGTGCTCGACCCGCCACACGTGATCCAGACACGACAGCCCGACGCACACCACGCGCGGACCCCTCACGATCGCAGGTAGGACGCCGGGGGCAGCACCGGCAGGACGTTGGCACCGAGGTAGGCGCACAGCTCGTAGAGCGCGTCGACCCTGTCGCCGCGACCGAAGGCGAGGTGGTGCGGCAAGCGCCGGTCGAGCAGGTTGGCAACGAAGGCGCGCACGTCGACAGGGCTCTCACCCCAGCGCAGCCCCCCGATCCAACCGCGGACGCCATCGTACCCAGCCTTCTCCGTCCGCCCGACCTCACCGCCGACGATGACGGCGCGCCGCCCGGAGCTCAACAAGCGGAAGCCGGTCACGGGACCGGCGCGCAGCTGCATATCGCGTACGACCCCGGTACCGTCGCGGTTGAAGTGCGTGGTGAGACGGGTGTCGGGGCCGCCGGAGGGTCCCGGCGCCGCCCACGCCACGGGCGCGTTGCCGCAGTGCCAGACCTGGAGGCTGTCGTCGGTCTCGTCCACGTCGGAGAGGTCCATGAGGATGGCGGGGCCGCCGCTGACGCCCTGCAGCGCCAGCATCGACAGCGCCCCCATCACGTCCCCCTCGCAGGCGGCCGGCACCTCGCGGCCGCTGGCGTCCCCCATCGCGGCGCACGCCATCGAACCGCAGGTCTCCGGCACCTCCGGCCAGCACCGCACGGCCAGCGCCGTCGCTCCCGTCTCCTCGGCCAGGCTCTCCAGGGCGGCGTCGATCCGCGCGCCCCGGACGAGCTGCTCGAAAGACACGTCCGCGTGCTCGCGGACCTGCCAGACGCGGGCGCGCGCCTCGGCCTCGGCTTCGGGCACGGCCGCCACGCGCTCGAACAGCGCCGCCAGATCGCGCTCGACGACCTCGACCCCGTCGAGGTCGGGCGCCTCCTGGAGCCCATAGAATCCCGGCGCGGTGCCCCCGATCGCCAGGATGCGGGCACTCCGCACCGCGGCCAGGCCGCGGAGCGCAGCCACCGTGGCCGCCAACCGGCGCACGAACGCTGGGTCATCGGGCAGGCCGTAGAACCACTTGACAGGCTCGGCCTTGGCCACCTGCGGCGCGCCCAGCAGCGACAGCGTCATGTTGAGGCCGCACAGCGAGTTGAGCGGCAGCGGCCCCTCGCTCCAACCGCCTGCGCGCTCCGGCACGCCCCACAGGCCGACCCGCTCGGTGGCCGCGAGCAACGGCGCGACCACGTCGCCGGTCGCGAAGGTGGTGAGCTGCACCAGCAGGTAGTCGAGGCGCTCTTCGGCGAGCGCGCGGGCCGCACGCGCGGCCTCGGGCGCGTCGCGCACCGCCCGCTCGGGCGCCACCAGCTCGAAGCCGAGCCGCTCTGCGAGCGTCCCCAGACCGTCGAGGCTGAGGCGCGCGACGGCGGCGCCGTCCCCCTTGAAGGCGGGCCGCGTCACCGAGACGAACCCGATACGGGGTCGGATCATGGCTGGGTCATCCTTTGACGCCTCCGGCGGTGAGACCGCTGATGATGCGCTGCTGGAAGAACAGGATCAGCAGCACCAAAGGCACGATGCCGATGGTGACCGCCGCGCTGATCAAGGCCCAGGGGAACGCGAACTCGCCCTGGTACAAGGTGATGCCCACGGGCACGGTCCGCATGGTCGTGGCGGTGTTGAACGTCAACGCCAGCAGGAACTCGTTCCAGGAGTTGACGAACGCGATGATGCCGGCGGTCACGACCCCCGGCGCCGAGAGCGGCGCCACGACCCGGAACAGCGCCCCCACGCGGCTGGTGCCGTCGACGGTGGCGGCGGCCTCCAGGTCGTCCGGGATGAGCTGGAAGAAGCTGGTCAGGATGAGCGTGGTGATCGGCAGGCTCAGCGCCACGTAGGGGATGATCAGCGCCCAGTAGGTGTTCAGCAGGTTGGGCGTCATCACCGTGGTGGGCAGGAAGCCCCAGCCGAGCGCGTGCAGGTACCCGAACAACGGCGTCAGCAAGGGCACCTCGACGCCCACGAACAGGCGGTACAGCGGCACCAGCATCACCAAGGCAGGGAACATGCTGGTCATCACGATGGCGGTGAGGATCGCCCGGCGGCCGCGCAATCTGAGCCGCGCGAGCGCGTAGCCGGCCAGCGAGGCGAACAGCACGCATACCAGTGTGGCCGCCAGCGACACCACGGCGGAGTTCAGGAGGAAGCGGCCGAAGGGGTTCTCGGTGAAGACCGACACGTAGTTGTGGAGCGTGGCGTGGAGTGGGAGGTAGGTGATGGGGATGCGGGTCAGCTCGTTCTCGGACTTCAGCGACGTGAGGAACAGCCATACCGCCGGGAACAGCCCGTTGACGATGATCAGCAGCAGTCCGAGTCGCACCACCACGTAGCGCAAGCGCCGACGGGGTCCTCGCGAGGGGGCCGTCATTCGGTGTAGATCCATCGCAGATAGAAGACCGTGATCGCCAGGCTGATCAGGAACAGCACCACCGACAACGCCGCGGCATAGCCGATGTTGAGCGCCAGGGTCGAGTTGTAGATGTACACCCCCAGGGTCTCCAGGCTGCGGCCGGGGCCGCCGCGGGTCATGGCGAAGGGGATGTCGAAGGTCTGGATGGCGGTGAGCGTACGGAAGATGAGCGCCACGGCGATCGACGGACGGAGCAGTGGCAGGGTGATGCGCCAGAAACGCTGCCAGGCGTTGGCGCCGTCGACCACCGCTGCCTCGTAGAGGCTGGCGTCGATCGACTGCAGGCCGGCGAGCAGGATGAGCCCGACGAACGAGGAGGTCTTCCACACGATGGTGATGTTGACCGCCGCGATCGCCGGCGACACCCGCGCCAGCCACAACGGACCGTGCAGACCGATGCGGCCCAGCAGATCGTTGATCACGCCGTACTGACTCTGGAACAACCAGGCGAAGGTGAGGCCGGCGAAGACGCGCGGCATCGCCCACGGCAGCAGCAGCGCCACCCTGCCGAGCCACCTCAAGCGGGACTCGACGTTCGCCAGGAGCGCCAGCGGCAGGCCGGCGACGAAGGAGCCGACCACGCTGGCCACGATGATCAGCATGGTGATCGAGAAGGAGTTCCAGAAGCGGCCGTCGGTCCAGCGACCGCCTGCGCCGGGATGGAAACCCAGCAGGTAGGCGAACAGCAGCACCATCAGCAGGCCCAGCACGGTACCGGAGAGGCGACCGACCCAACGCCTGCGCACGGCCCACGCCAGCGGGGCCAACGCGGCCAGCCCCAGCAGTCGCAACCACAGCAGGTGCGAAGCGTTCCAGACCAACCCCTCACCCCAGAGCATGCGCCGGAAGTTGCCGAGGCCGATGAAGGGCGTGCCCCGGAAGGGCTGGTTGAGCCGGTTGAAGTGCAGCGATTGCCACAGCACGGTGAGCATCGGATAGAGCATGACCGCGGCCAGTGTCAGCAGGGCCGGCAGCAGCAACAACACGGCGAGCTGTCCGTCGGACAGGTTGCCGGTACGTAGCCGACGCCAGAAGCCCGGCCTGCGGTAGGGGGTGGTGGGAACGGTGCGAGCCATGGAAGATAGGGGAGGCAAGATCGGGTGGGGCGCGTGTGGCGCCCCACCCCTGGATCGACGCCTTCGCCGAGCCTACTGCGAAAGGATGTCCTGCAGGCCGGTCTGCATCTTCTGCAGGGCCTGGTCGGCGGTCATCGAGCGCGCGAAGAAGGCATTCATGGTGGTGCGGATGAGGTCGCTCACGTCGGGGTAGAGCGGGGTCACCGGCCGCGGCCGGGCGTTGATGATGACGTCGTAGAAGTCGGCGTACTGCGGGGCGGTGGCGAGCACGGCCGGATCCTTGTACAGCGCCTTGCGCGCCGGGATGTTGCTGGCCTTCACCGCCAGGGTGCGCTGGCTGTCCTCGCTGGCCAGGAAGCGCATGAGCTTGAAGGCGTCCTGCTTGTGCGCGCTGTAGGGGTTCATCGCCCACTGCCAGCCGCCCACGCAGGTCGCGGAGGTGTGGCCCTGGAAGGCGGGCAGCGGCGCCACGCCGACCTTGCCCTTGACGGCGGTGTCGGCGTCGCTCTGGAAGTGCGCCCAGGCGTAGCCCCAGTTCAGCATGAACACCACGTCACCGGACTGGAACATCTTGCGCGAGGTGTCGGTAGCGACCTCGGCGATGTTGGGGATGGTGATGCCCGAGGAGAGCGTCTGGTCGTACCAGTCGAGCGCCTGCTTGCCGGCCGCCGTGTTGACGGTGATGTTCCCGTTGGCGTCGCGCCAGTTGCCGCCGGCCGTCCACAGCGCCTCGAGGAAGGTGCAGTTGGTGCCCTCGATGGCGGCGCCCTGGTAGTTGAACCCCTGCAGGTTGGGGTTGTTCTCCCCCTTCATGATGGTCAGGGCCTGGTTCTTGAGCTCCTCCCAGGTCTTGGGCGGCTGGAAGCCGTACTTGTCGAGCAGATCCTTGCGGTAGTACAGGAATTGCGCGTCGGTGAAGGCGGGGATGGCATACAACTTGCCGTTCACCGTGTCGGCGTTGATGGGGCCCGGAAGGAACGACGCCAGGTAGGTCTTCTCGGCGTCGGCGGAGGCGAAGTAGCTGTCGAGCGGCTCAGCCCATCCCGACGCCGCGTACTGCGCGGGGCGCACCACATCGATGAGCATGACGTCGATAGCGGAGGACTTGCTCGTCAACACGGTGCTCAGGTACTGCTGCTGAACGTCGCTGGTCGCGCCGCCCACCTCGAAGGTGGCGTGGATGTCGGGGTTCTCGGCGTTGAACTTGTCGAGCAAGGGTCCGATGACGTCGGGCCGCTGCTGGCCGCCGATGAAGACCTTGAGGTTCACCTGCGCGGCTCCCGTCGCGAACAGCGCGGCGAACGCCAGGGCGAGCAGGATGCGGGTGAGTCGGTTCATGGATACCTCCGGAATCGGGCTGGGTGGGTGGCGAACGGACGGGTCGTCTACGCAGGCGGCACCTCCATCGTGGCAGGGGGACCCGTGCTGTCGCGGACGATGAGCTGGGTTGCGAGACGCGCCGACGGCACGCTACCGCCGGCCATGAGGGTGAGGAGCGCATCGAAGGCCATCTCGCCCAGGCGACGCGTCGGCTGCCGGACCGTGGTGAGCGCCGGGCTGGCCACCGCAGCCAGCGGCGTGTCATCGAAGCCGACCACGGACACGTCGCCCGGCACATGGCGGCCCGCGGCCTCGAGCGCGCTCACGGCGCCCAGCGCCACCAGGTCGTTGTTGCCCAGAACGGCGTCGAAGGGTGTCCCGCCGGCGAGCAGGCGCGCGCAGGCTGCGGCGCCGCCCGTCCGGCTGTCGTCGGTGGGCACGAGCAACGCGGTGTCGGCCTCCAGACCGAAGGTCTCGACGCCGGTACGGTACGCGCGGATGCGACGCTCGGCGTAGCGCGAGCCGCGGGGACCGCTCAGGAAGGCCACCCGACGCAGGCCGAGCTGCTGCAGGTGGGCCAGTGCCTGCCACACCCCGGCGCGCTCGTTGCTGCCGATACTCACGGCCTGGAGCGTGCGCGGACCGGCGTGGATGGCCACCACCGGGTAGTGAGCGGCGATCAGCCGGTTGAGGCCCCCGACGTCCTCGTCGGCCACGCTCGAACCGAGCACGAGCAGGCCGTCGACCCGCCCCTCGCGCAACCACAGGGTGAAGTCGGGGCGGGGTGCGGTGGAGAGCAACAGCGGGAAGCCCGCCTCCTCGGCCCGGCCGGTGACGCCGAGCAGCAGCTCGTTGAAGTAGGGGTTGGCGAACACCAGCTCGGAGCTGCGCGGCAGCATCAGCCCGACGACCTGCGCCTTCCGGCGCGTCAGCGCCCGCGCCGCCGCGTCGGGATGGTAGCCCAGCGTGTCGGCGAGCTCGCGCACGCGCGCACGCGTGCCCGATGCGATCTGCGGGTCGTCGCGCAAGGCCCGTGACACGGTCGAGCGCGCCAGCCCCAGCCGTTCGGAGAGGTCCTTCAGCGTGAGCTTGCGCCTCACGAATGGCCGCCCGCCTCCCCGCCCCGGGCGCATCGCGATACGCGGGCCCGAGGGCGACTCGATAGCTTCTTCGCAACCGGTTGCGACAACGGTAGCACAGCCCCGGGGGCACCGCAAGAGCGCTCCCGCCAGGGTCCGCGGCCCCTACAGCGTCCGTTGGGTCTGGAGGCGCCGCCCCACCTCGTCGGGGGACAACGCCGGCGCGAAGAGGTGCCCCTGTCCGTAGCCGCAGCCCAGCTCGAGCAGCGTCTGAAGCTCCTCCTCGCGCTCGATGCCCTCGGCCACGACGTCGACACCGAGATTGCGCGCGAGCCCGATGATGGTACTCACGACCTCACGGTTGGCCGTGTCGGTGTCGATCGCATGGACGAAGGAGCCGTCGACCTTGAGCGAATCGATGGGGAGACGCTGGAGGTGCTTCAAGGAGGAGAAGCCGGTGCCGAAGTCGTCCACCTGGACGCGCACGCCCAGCTCGTGGAGACGTGTCAGCGCTTCGACGGCGGCCTCCGGGTAGTTCATCAGCGCGCCCTCACCGATCTCCAGCTTGAGGCAGGAGGCCGCCACCCCCGCCTCCTCCAAGATGCTCCGCAACACCGAGTCCACGTCCTGCAACGCGAGGTGTCGGGCCGACACGTTGACGCTCACCACCAACGGCGGCGGCGCGTCGGGGCCCAGATCGCGCAGCCAGGCCGCGAGCTGGCGCGTCGCCTGGCCCAGCACCCAGCGATCGATCGCCACGATCTGGCCCGACTCCTCGGCCAGCGGAACGAACTCGGAAGGAGGCACGAGACCACGTTCCGGGTGCCGCCATCGCAGCAGAGCTTCCACCCCCACCAGCCGGCGCGGCTCCAGCCGGTAGATCGGCTGGTACTCCAGGAACAGCTCGTCGCGCTCGGGCGCACGGTGGAGGCTGGTCTCGAGTTGCATCTGGCCGAGGGCACGTGCGTGCATCCCCTCATCGAAGATCGCGAAGCGCGCCTTCCCCGTGGCCTTGGCACGGTACATGGCGATGTCGGCGTCGCGCAGCAGCTCCTGCGGCTCGTGGTAGTGCGGTGCCGAGAACGCGATGCCGATCGAAGCGCTGGTGAAGATGTCGTGCCCGTGGAGGGTGAACGGCTCGGCCAGCGCACTCTGGATGCGGGCCGCCGTGGCGGTGGCGTGGTCGGGACCCTCGACGTCCTCGATGAGGACGCAGAACTCGTCGCCGCCGAGACGGGCCACCGTGTCGGAGCCGCGCACGCAGGTCTTGAGACGGCCCGCCAGGGTCTTGAGGAGATCGTCGCCGGCGTTGTGACCCAGGCTGTCGTTGACCACCTTGAAGCGATCGAGGTCCAGGAACAGCAGCGCGAAGCGCCAGGACTCGTTGCGGGCTGCCCGCGACAGCGCCTGACGGAGGCGATCGAGCAGCAGCACCCGGTTGGCCAGCCCCGTCAGCTCGTCGAAGAGCGCGCCCTGCACCAGTCGCTCCTCGATGCGCTTGCGCTCGGTGATGTCCCGCGAGGAGGTGACCATGTGCACCAGCTCGCCGCGCTCGTCGCGCACGGGCTGAGCGAAGGTCTCGAGCCACACGTAGTGGCCGTCGGCACGCCGCAGACGGTAGCTGACCTGGATCGAGTCCAGCCCCTCGAACAGCCGCTGATGCCCACTCTCGCGCACGCGCTCACGGTCCTCCTGGTGGATCAACTCGTAGGGGTCCACCCCGACCAGCTCGTCGGGGTCGTAGCCGAGCACGGTCTTCGCCGACGGGCTCACGTAGAGGTAGCGCCCGTCTCGATCGTGCAGACAGACCAGGTCGTGCATGTGCTCGGCGAGCAGTCGGAACCGCTGCTCGCTCTGCTGCACGGCGCCGTAGAGGCGCCCCCGTTCCGCCGCCACCCCCAGCTGCTCCCCCACGGCGCGCAACAGCCTCAGGTCCTCGTCGGCCGACCCGGCCGAGCGGCCCTCCGCCACCAGGACGCCCACCACCCCGGCCCCGGCTACGAGAGGGACCGCCGCCTGCCAGGGACCCTCGACGGCCGCCCCGCCCGCCTCACCGGCGCCCCCTCCGACGAGCAGCGGCTCGCCGGTCGCACTCACGCGGGCGGCGATCCGCGCCACCCCACCACCCTCCAACGCCTTGCGCACGGCACCATCGTCGTATCCGAGCTGATGCTGCAGTACGAGATCGTCCCCGGAGCGCGCGAACAGCCCTACCCTGCGGTATCCCAGAACCTCCACGGTCGCGGCGGCCGCGGCCTCGAACACGGCCTGCAGGTCGAGTTCGCTGGCGACCGCACCGCGCACCCGGTCGAGCAGCGTCAGCTCGGCCGCCTGGCGCTTGGCCGCCTCGAACAGGGATCGGTACTCCGTGGCCTGCGCGCGGCTCTGCTCCACCAGGGCCAATCGGTCGAGGGCGTTGCCGCACGCCAGCGCGATGGCCTCGAGGAAGCCGCCGTCCTCGCGTTCGAGGCTCCGGCCCCCGCTGAAGGCGAGTGCTCCCACCACCCCGACGATCTCCCCGGCGCCGTTGCGGAGCGGGGTGCCCAGATAGGCCGTCGGACGCCGCGCGCCGGACGGTACGGGCACGTCCGTCAGGCCGGAAGGATCGCGGGCGCTCACCGTCCTGCCGGCTTCCACCACCCGCCACAGGAGATCACCCTCGCCGCGCGCCACGGCCTCACCGCCCACCGGGTGGGAGACCCGCCCGGCCTCCGCGCGGCTGCCGACCCTCCGCAGCACGTCGGCCTCGCCGTCGATCAGGTAGAGGTCGCACCCCTCGGCGCGCGTCATGTCGAGCACGGCCTGGAGCGCGCGAACCACTACGTCGCGCCGGCGCGTGGCGCCGCGCAGCGCCTCGCTGGTGCTCACCACCGCCTCGAGCTTGGCGAGCTGCCACTCCCGCTGCTCGACGTCCCGTTGCCGAACCAGTGCCAGCTCGATGCTGCTGGCGAGCTGGGCGAGCATGTCCCGCACCTGGCCGTCGAAGGTCCGAGGCTCGCGGGCGCAGAACACGATCATCCCCCACGGCTGTCCACGCAGTACCAGGGGGTGCGCGGCGTAGGCGCCCACGGGTTCGCCGTCATCGGTACGGTCACGGAATCTCGGTCCGGGATCGGCCTCCAGGCCTGCGAGCGGACCGCGCACGGCGCCGATCCAACCGGCCTCGACGAGCGCCGCCTCGAGACCGTCGTCGTGGGCGCCCTCGGGATCGAAGGCATCGAGGGAGGCACCGTCACCGTCGGGGCGCAGGACGACCATGCGCTCGAAACCCAGGCCGGGGACCTCCAGCACCAACCGGGCGAGTACCGGGAAGAAGTCGCTCAGCTTGCCACCGGTCAGCAGCAGGCGCTCGATGTCCGCCAGCAGAGCGTTCATGCGGGCGGCGCGATCACGTCGCTCCTCCAGCCGGAGTCTGTGCAACAGCGCGCCGACCTGCAACCCGAACGCCTCCGCCATACCCAGTGCTTCGGGCGGGAAGCCGTCTTCGGCGTCGAGATTGTCCAGACGCAGCGAGGCCTCCAGGCGCCCACTCAGCTCGACCGGTACGGCCAGCGATACCGCCGGCCCCGGTCCCGCCCCGGTCTCCCGCGCGGCGCGCGCGCGGGCTCCGTCCGCGCCCCGGTCGAGCGCGTCGCCCTTGACCAGGCGCGGTCCCGCGCGGCCCGGCTCCCCGTGACCGAGATCGCGTTCACTGAAGCGCACCTCGGACAGCACGGCAGCCTCCGCGCCGGTCGCCGCGGCCAGAGCGAAGCTTCCGTCCGGGCCCCGCACCAGGACGCAACCGCCCTGCGCCCCGGGGATCACCCCCACGGCACGTTCCAGCAGCGCCTGGTAGAACGCGGGCGTGACCTCCTGGGCCACCAGCTCCCGCGTCACCTCCAGCAACGACTCCTGGTACCTGCGCGAGCGCTCGCCCGCGAGCTCGCCGCTCCGCCGCCGGACCGCCGCCTCGAGCGCGGCCGGTGCCGCTCGGAGGGTGTCGACCACCAGCGGCAACCACCGCGGATACGGGGCCGACCACTCGAAGGCCAGCACCCGGACCGTGCCGTCGCCGGCCACGACCGGCAGCAGCGCCAGGTACCCGAGACCCAGCGCGTGCAGAACGTCGCGATCACGCGTCGGCACGCCGTCCACGTCGCCGGCGAACCCGGGAGGGGACGCCCCCCACGCCAGCAGCTGCGACCCGTAAGGGGGTTGCCCCAGGTCCCAGGCCGGGGGGTGGAGCGCCTCCCACCGCCGCGCGCGGCGTGCGACCGGCAGCACCTCCGGATGGGCTCCGCCCGGAACGCCCTCGACCTCCAGCAGGGCCACCCGATCGGCGTCCACGGCAACCCCCAGGCTGGCGAGCAGGCCGTCCACAGCGGCCGCCCAGTCCGGTTCCTCGAGGAACTCACGAGCGGCGGCCTCGGTCGCGGCGAGCACTTCCGCACGCCGCCCGAGCGCGTCGGCGGCGGCACGCCGAGCGGTCACGTCCCGGATGATGAGCAGCCGCCCGGCACCGGGCAACGGGTGGCTCCTCGCCTCGTAGACCGGGCCTGCACCGACCGGAGGCAGCTCCACGGACTCCCTGCCCATGACCGCGAAGTCGCGGCGGACGGAGGACAGCGGCCGGCCCAGCGCGACCTGCGCCGTCGCACCCAACGCTGCCTCGGCGGCCGGGTTCATATCGAGTACGATGCCGTGCTCATCGACCAGGATGAGCCCGTCACCGAGGCCGGCGAAGACCTCCCGGTACTCGATCGGACCCCGCAACTCGGCCCAGCGCCGCTCCATGCCCCACGCCAGCAGCAGCGCACTGGCACCGAGGCCGACCGGCACCAGGTCGATGGCGGCCAGATCGCCCCGCGACACGAGCGCGTAGGCCACCAGCGCCAGGGGCGGAACCGGTGCCAGCGCCAGCAAGCCCATGCCGGCGCCCTCTCGCGGCCTCCGGCCGCGCGCTCCCAGCGCCAGCACGAGCGACGTCGCGATCCCCAGCACGAGCCCTGCGCCCATCCACCACGCCCAGAACGCCGGGCCCGGGACGACGCCGAGGCCGATCATGCCGACGATGTCGATCGGCACCAGCCCACGCCACACCCAGGGCGTGACAGCGGGGGTCCACACCCATGCGGTCGCAGCCACCGCGGGAAGCAGCAGCAGGCGGGCGAACGAAGCGTTGCGCCCCGTCAGCTGCAGGGCGGCGATCAGCGACAGCGCGGGTGCCAGGGCTCCGGCACTGAGCGCGAGCCGGGCGGCGAACGCGAGCTGGGTATCGGTCGTACGCGTCCACGAGAGCAACACCGCCAACGACCACGTCACCACGACCACGGCCAGCAGGCCGAACGTCCTGCGCCCGGGCTCGTGCCGCCGCAAGGCCGCCCACGCGATCGCCGGGAATGCGATCAGGGCCGCCAGCAACGGCAACGCCAGCAGTACCAGCTCGAAGTTCATCGTCCCGTCCCCCAGCGTGGCCCGGACGCCCCGATGACCCGTAGCAGACTGCCCCGGCAGCGTTCAGACCAGCGGTACCGTGCACGCCCGCGCCTCAGGCGCCGTCGTCGATCGTCCATTCTCCCCGCAACCCGTCCCGGCCCTCGTGAAATCGCGTACCTGCCTCGTCTCGCCACTTCTCGCCGGCACCGCGTGCGGTAGGCTGGACGTCCCCACCCCCGTCTGGGGGTCGAGGCACCGCATCGAGGGGAGCCCAAGCGATGAGCAGCTACACTGGCGAACAACGCACCCTCCTGCTGGACGCCGCCGCGGAGGTCCTGGTCGCCGCCGTGGCAGCCGAGCGGACCGGTCCCATCGGGTACTTCCGCGAGATCATGGCGGCCGGCCGCTACCTCTACGATGCCCGGCGACGCTATCACGACAACGCCCTCGTACAGGAGCTCTTCAGCCGGGCCGAGGAGCGCAGCGTCGACCTCGACGAAGTCACCCGAGAGAACCTGCTCGCGCGCATCGAGGAGGTCGGCTCCATCGTGCACGATGACGCCGAGGGGACGGAGTTCAAGCGGTTCCTGCTGGAACTCGCCGAGCGCGTGGCCGAAGCGTCGCGTAGCGGGCTCTTCGGGCGGCGCCTGTCGTCCAACGAGGCCGCGTTCCTGGTCGAGCTGAAGGAGCGCCTCCGCCTATCGGACACCTGACGACGGCCGGCCTCGCTCGCGCCTAGCGGCCCGAGCCCGGATCGAAGCCCTTGCCACGGTTGAACGCCGTCGTGCCGCCCTTGGGGATCGACAGCGTCCGCCAGTGCTCGCCACGCGCGTGCTTGGCGAGCAGCACGATCTGGCCCACGTGCTGGGCGGTGTGTGTGAGCTGACGCAACAGCGCGGCGGGGACGTTGTGGTCCTCGCCACGGATCCGGACGTGGGCGGCGAGGTCCTGCTCGCGCAGGGCGTCGAGCTCTCGCAACGCCACCTCCCACGCCTCCTCCCACCAGCGCACCACGTCGGCGGCGGTGGCCGTGTCGACCTCGAACTCGCCATCACGGTCACGCTCGGGCTTCTCGCCATCGCTGTGCAGGAAGTCCGTCCAGCGCGACAGCATGTTGCCTCTCAGGTGCTTGACGATGACCGCGACGCTGTTGCTACCCGGGTCCGGTCGTACGATGACGTCGCCGTCCTCGAGCTGCCGCAAGGCGCCGTCACCCAGCGCCTTCTGCGACCTGAACGAGTTCTTCAGCTCGTCGAGAATCCCACCCGCCAGCGTCTGTGACATGGTCGTCCTCCTCTTCGGCACGGCGGCTCGTCGCCGGATCTGTGCTCCCGGGTCCGCCTGGCGCCAGCCTACCGGACTCCCTGCCCGGCACCCCGGTCGATGCCGGCCCGTGCGGCTCCGCGGTCGCTGCGCCACAGCAGCCCGACCACCAGCAGAAGCGCCAGCACCAGCGACCCGAGGGCGGGCGGAATGGTGCCGGTCCCGGCGAGCGATACCCCCCAGCCGATGGCAGGGGCCGTGAGGACCGGGCCCAGGTTGGCGACCGCGAACACCAGCGGCGCGATCTGCTCGGCCCGCTGCGGGAACACCTCCTGCAGCCACGCCAGCGCCGTCGGGAAGACGGGCGCGAAGGCGAACCCCACCAGCGCGTAGGCGAGCGGCGCCAGACCACCCAGGGTCGCCGTCCAGGCGGCCGCCAGCGCCAACGCAACGGCGGCGAGCACCATGTCCGCCGGCCGCAGCCGGTCGCCCAACGCGGCCGCGACGAAGCGCCCGAGGGTGAGCGCAGCCCAGTACAGGCCGGTGAAGAACGCAGCGCGAGCGTCGCCGAACAGGGGCGCGAGGTACGTCGGCTCCCAGCTCGCCACACCCACCTCCGAGGCGACGTAGAGGAAGTACAGCAGCATGAAACCCGCGATCGGCCCGCGTCGCGCCCGGAGTACCCCGACGGGGACGTCCAGCGGCCTCGGCATGGGAGCGCGACCGATGAACAGCCCCGCGATGCCGGCGACGACCGCGACCAGCAGGAAGGCGGGGGCTACCCGGGGCGCCAGCAATCCGACGAGCACCGGGCCCACCACCGCGCCCACCCCGAAGGCGGCGTTGAGGAGGTTCAGGGCTCCGGTGGAGCGGTCACCGTACCAGCGTGCGAACAGCAGGTTGGTGGCCACGTCGAGCAGTCCGAAGCCGAGGCCGCCCAGCAGGGCAGCGGCCAGCGTGAGGCTCCACAGGGGGCTCAACGCCACGCCGGCGGCTCCCATGGCCAGCAGGGCCGTACCCCCGAGCATCAGCCGTCGATAGCCGAAGCGCGCCAGCAACATCCCGCTCGCCGCGATGGTGACGAACGAACCGAGGAAGTGCACGCTCACCACCGCACCCACCCGGCCCACGCCCACGCCGTAGCGGGCCAGGAAGGCCGGGAAGGAGGGGCCGTACATCGCCTGCACGGCTCCGATGGCCAGGAACGAGAGGGTCCCCGCCACGAAGACCACCCGGCGTTCCGGGGTATCGACCAGGCCGCGCAGCACGTCGCACATCGTACGCCCGCGGGGCGCGCCTCCGAGCGCCCGTCGCGGTGCCCGCACCGACCCGGAGCGCGCCTCCGGGCCGGTATAATGCTGCCTCAGTGCGAGCGGGAGGCACCAACGTGACACACGGCATCCAACCTATCAACGAGCTGCGGGCGAAGTACCTGCGCTTCTTCGAAGGCAAGGGACATCTCGCGTACCCGTCGGCCCCGCTCAAGTCGGACGATCCCACCCTGATGTTCACCAGCGCCGGCATGGTGCAGTTCAAGCCCTACTTCCTCGGCGCCACACCCAAGTTCGCGGGCGTAGACGGCATCCACCACCGCGTGACGACGGCGCAGAAGTGCCTGCGGATCAACGATATCGAGAACGTCGGCCGTACCCTGCGGCACCACTCGTTCTTCGAGATGATGGGCAACTTCTCGTTCGGCGACTACTTCAAGAGAGAAGCGGCGAGCTGGGCGTGGGAGTTCATGACCGACCCTGCCTGGCTCGGCCTCGACCCCGCCCGCCTCTACGTGACCGTCTACGCGGACGATGACGAGGCGTTCGAGGTGTGGACGGACCACGTCGGCGTCCCTGCCGAGCGCATCTCCCGCTGGGGCGAGGACGAGAACTTCTGGCCGGCGAACGCCGTCAGCGAAGGCCCCAACGGTCCCTGCGGCCCCTGCTCCGAGGTGTTCTACGACCGCGGACCGGAGTTCGGCTCCGACGACGAGGACGGCCCCAACACCGGGTCTGGCGATCGCTTCATCGAGGTCTGGAACCTGGTGTTCACGCAGTTCGACCGCCGTGACGGTGGCGCGCTCGAGCCGCTTCCGCAGAAGAACATCGACACCGGCCTGGGCTTCGAGCGCCTCGCCGCTGTCATGACCGGCGCGGAGGACGCCTACGCCACCGAGCTGTTCCAGCCCACCATCCGACGCGTGGCCGAGCTCTCCGGTGTGCCGTACCGGGGCGTCGAGAGCGTGTCCCACCGGGTCGTCGCCGATCACCTGAGAGCCGTGGTGTTCGCTGTCAGTGACGGGGTGTTGCCCGCCAACGACGGTCCCGGCTACGTGGTCAAGATGCTGCTGCGCCGCGCCTCGCGTCACGCCTGGCTGCTGGGCCTGCACGAGCCCGTCCTGCACACCCTGGTCGACGCCGTGGTGGCGGCGATGGGCGAGGCCTACCCCGAGCTGGTCGACGGCCGCGAGCGCGTGCAGGGCATCCTCAGGACCGAGGAGGAGCAGTTCCTCCGCACGCTCGAGTCCGGCATGGAGCGCGTCGGCCAGCTCCTCGACCAGCTCGACGGGCGCACCCTGGACGGCGCCACCGCCTTCGATCTGTGGCAAACCTACGGCTTCCCGCTGGATCTCACCCAGGAGATGGCGGCCGAACGCGGCATCCGGGTCGATCGCGAGGGCTACGAGGCGGCGCGCGAGAGGGCGCGGGACGTGTCGCGTGGCGGCCGTCAGGCCGCCGAGCTGTTCGCAGCCAGCCGCGACACGCTGGGCGCGCTGGCCGAGCGCGTCGACGAGACCGCGTTCCTCGGATACACCGAGCTCGCGGCCGATGCCACCGTGCAGGCCGTGCTGTCCGACGAGCAAGAGGTGGCCGGCCTGGCCGAGGGCGACAGCGGCATCGTCGTGCTCGACCGGACGCCCTTCTACGCCGAGGGCGGCGGGCAGATCGGTGACAGTGGGAAGCTCGAGTGGGACGGCGGCGCCGCGGTGGTGAGCTCCGCGACCCGCAGCAGCCAGGGCTTCATCCTCCATCACGCGCGGGTGGTGCGCGGCCGGCTGCGGGCCCACCAGCGCCTGCACGCCCGCGTCGATCCGGCGCGGCGCGAGACGGAGAAGCACCACAGCGCCACCCACCTGCTCCACGCGGCGCTGCGCAGCGTCCTGGGGACGCACGTCGCTCAGGCAGGCTCGCTGGTGACACCCGATCGGTTGCGGTTCGACTTCTCGCATCCGCAGGCGCTCCGTACCGAGCAGATCGACCAGGTCGAGGCGCTGGCGAACCGCTGGATCCAGGCCGACGTCCCGGTGGACTGGCGCGTCGTCCCGATCGCGGAGGCGCGTGAGACCGGCGCCATGATGCTGTTCGGGGAGAAGTACGGGCACGAGGTACGGATGGTGACCATGGGCGGCGACCACGAGGCGGACGGCAAGGCCGTGTCGATCGAGCTGTGTGGCGGCACGCACGTGCGCCGCACCGGCGAGATCGGCAGCCTGCTGGTGACCTCCGAGGAGGCGGTCTCCGCCGGCGTCCGCCGCATCGAAGCCAGCGTCGGCATGGCCGCCCTGCGCCTCCATCAGGACCAGCGCTCGCAACAGCAGCGGCTCGCCCGCTCACTGGGGGGCGGCCCCGCCGAGCTCGAGGAGCGCACCCTGAAGCTGCAGGCCGACCTCAAGCAGGCGCAGCGCGACGCCGCGCAGCTCCGCGACCGCCTGGCCGCGGCGCAGACCTCCGGAGCCGCCGCGACCACCGAGGTGAAGGAGGCCGGCGGCTTCCGCTACGCCACCGCCACGCTCGACGGGCTGGACGCGGCCGCGCTGCGCGGCGCAGCCGACACCCTGCTCGGCAAGAGCGGCGCCGATGTCGTGGTCGTCGGGAGCGGGTCGATGCTGGTGGCCAAGGTGAGCGACGCGGCCCGCGAGCGCGGCGCCCACGCCGGGAACCTCATCCGCGAGGTCGCCCGCGCCGTCGGCGGGGGCGGGGGCGGGCGACCGGACATGGCGCAGGCCGGGGTGAAGGACCCCTCGGCCCTGGCCGGGGCGCTGGCCGCCGTGCCCGACGCGCTGGGCGGCTGAGCGCGACCGTGGCGTCCGCTCCCCGTTCGGGAACGCTCCCGCGTCTGGTGGCGCTCGACCTCGACGGGACGCTCCTGACCAGCGACAAGCGCCTGACGCCGCGCGCGCGCAACGCCGTGCGGCGCCTGGCCGAACGGGGCGTCCACGTAGTGGTGTGCACCGGGCGACCGCCACGGAGCGCGCTCGACTACGCCGCCGAGCTCGAGCTGGAGCACCCCTTCATCTGCTTCAACGGGGCCGCCGTGTTCGACCCGCCGGCCGCAGCGCTCCGCGTGCGCCACCTGCTCGACCCCGACGTCGCGCGCCTCGCGCTGGCACGACTCCGCGACGGCTTCGCGAACCTGATGGCGGGGTTGGAGACCGACCACGGCTGGTTCCTCGACCCCGCCCTGTACCGGCTGAGGTCCTCGGAGGCCCGGCTCGGTCCCGAGGAACCGACCGGCGTGGGCCGTGTCGAGGGCTTCCTGGGGAGCGGGGCCATCAAGGTCTTCGCCCGCGCCGAAGGGGCGGACGCCGCCGCGCTGGCGGCGGTCCTGGAGGGCCTGCCCCTCTACCGCACCTGGAGCTCGCCGGTCATGATCGAGTTGCTCGATCCACGCGTCGACAAGCGCGGGGCTCTGCAGGAACTGTGTGCCGAGCTCGGCGTCGACCGGACCGAGGTGGCCGCCTTCGGCGACCAGCAGAACGACGTCGAGATGTTGCGCTGGGCAGGTCTGGGCGTCGCCGTCGCCAACGCCGACGCGACGATCCGGCGGGCTTCCGACCTGGTCATCGGAAGCAACGATGACGATGCCGTGGCGCAGACCCTCGAGACGTGGCTTGCCTCCGCGCCGCCGGACGCCGCACACGCAGCGCCCACGACCGGACGGTAGCGTGCGAAGCGTGGTCCTGGGACTCGACGTCGGACGCGCCCGCATCGGCGTGGCGCGCGCCGAACGCGGCAGCGAGCTGGCCTTCGGACGTGGAGCCATCGTGCGCCGCGGCACCGTCGCCGACGTCGCCGCCGTGCGCGCCCTGGCGACTGCCGAGGGCGCGGCCACGGTCGTGGTCGGCCTCCCCCGTCCCACGCGGGGCGAGGAGACGCCGCAGACGCGGCTGGTCCGAGGCT
This sequence comes from uncultured bacterium, assembly GCA_964616005.1. Classification (GTDB taxonomy): domain Bacteria; phylum Deinococcota; class Deinococci; order Deinococcales; family Trueperaceae; genus JASBRS01. The sequence continues at coordinate 28,538 of CAZTTB010000016.1, forward strand.
TCGCGTCCGCGCTGAGCCGGGCCGGGCTCGAGGTCGTCTTCGAAGACGAACGCTTCACCACCGCGCTCTCGGAGCGGCGCCTCCACGAGAGTTCCCTACCGAGGGAGAAGCGGCACGCCAAGGGGGCCGTCGACGAGGCATCGGCGATCCTCATCCTGGAGAGCTACCTGGCGCGCACCGGCAAGCACGCCGGAGCCGGAGACGACGCCTCCGGCGAAGGACGGGACGGCGGGCTCGACGACGGACTCGACGACGGGCGGGAGCGCTGAGGCCGTGCCTGACGAGCCCCGCCCCGAACCCCAACGCCCTGCCGCCGCCCCGGCGCCCGCCGCCGCCCCACCCTGGCGTCGCGCCCGGCCCTGGATCCTGGCCGCGCTCAGCGTCTTCCTCCTGCTGATGGCGCTCGCCCTGGTGGTCGCCTACGAGCTCACCCCGGTGAGCGCCAGCCCGTCCAAGGTGACCTTCGACGTGAAGCCCGGTTGGGGGGGCAAGGAGGTCGCCGACATGCTGCGGCGCGACGGCCTGGTGCGCAACGGCCGCATCTTCGAGCTCTACTTGCGCGCCCGGGGGCTCGACCGGAGCATCGGCGAGGGCCTCTACGACCTGAGCCCGTCGATGGGCGCGGCGCGGCTCGCGGCCGCTTTCAAGAAGGGCGGTCGCCCCCGTACCGTTCACGTCGTCATCCCCGAAGGGTGGCGGGCCACTCACATCGCGCAGGCACTGCAGGAGGCCGGGCTGGGAAAGGCCGACGCCTTCCTGGCGCTGATCCGCGCCCCGGGCGACCTGCGCCCCGGCTTCGTCCCGGCGGGCGACGGACTCGAGGGATACCTCTTCCCGGCCGCGTACGACATCCCGGTGAAGAGCACCCCCGAGGAAGTGCTGCAGCTCATGCTGCAGCGTTTCCGGCAGGAGCTCGACGCGTCCACCGAGCAGCAGCTCCGCGCCCGCGGGATGACGGTGCGTGCCTGGGTGACGCTGGCCAGCATGATCCAGGCCGAAGCCGCCAATCCGGGTGAGATGCCGATCATCGCCGGCGTGTTCTTGAATCGCCTCGACCTCGGCATGCCGCTGCAATCCGACCCGACGGTGGCCTACGGGCTGGGCAAGCCGCTTCCGAAGCTCGAGGCCGGGGACCTGCACAAGGACAACCCGTGGAACACCTACACCCGGTCCGGACTACCGAAAGGTCCCATCGACAGCCCGGGTGACGCCGCCCTGCGTGCCGTGCTCGATCCCGTGCGCACCAACGCTCGAGGCGAGCGCTACCTCTACTTCCTCCATGCCCACCAGGGCGGCACCATCGTGTTCCGGCCCAACACCACCCTGCAGGCTCACAACGAGGACGTCCGGCGCTACCTGCAGGGCAACGCTCCCTGAGGCGGGCAGCGCGTCGCGATGGTTCCTCTACAACGCCGCGGAGCTGCGCGGGCCGCTGTGTCCCTCGCGCCCGTGCGCGTTGACGTGCCGCGAAGCTAGCGAATACCATGCGGTCAGTCGACCACGCGACAACCGGGTCCTTCGAAGGAGCGACACGTTGAAGTTCTTCCTTGCGGTGGCCAGAGGGATCGACGCCTTCACCACGGTGATCGGCAAGCTGATGTGGTGGCTCACGCTGTTCATGGTTCTCGTCGGCGTGTACAACGTCCTCACGCGCTACGGCTACAGCGTAGTGGCCGCGGTCTTCGGCGACGCCATCGCGGAGAAGGCGAGCGGCAACACCTACCTGGAGTTGCAGACCTACGCCTACGATCTGGTGTTCCTGCTGGGAGCGGCCTACGTCCTGCGGACGGACGGCCACGTGCGCGTCGACGTGGTGTTCTCGAACCTCCGCGCCCGCGTCAAGGCCTGGATCGACATCTTCGCGACGGTGCTGTTCCTGGTGCCCTTCAGCCTGATGGGCATCTACTTCAGCCATCGTTACGTGGCAGCGAGCTGGCGGGCGCACGAGATGAGCCCCAACCCCGGCGGGCTGGCACGCTACCCGATCAAGACGGTGATCGTCATCGCCTTCGCGCTGCTGATCGCGCAGGGCATCAGCGAGGTCATCAAGAACATCGCCTTCCTGTCGGGCCGCAAGAGGTCGGGCAGCATGTACGCCACGGAGGAAGAGGACGTGCAAGACGAGAGCGCGGTGCGCGCCTGATGCTCGGCCTGTGGATGTTCGCCGCGGCCGTCGTGCTGCTGCTGATCGGTTACCCGGTGGCGTTCAGCCTGGGCGGCACGGCGGTGCTCTTCACCTTCATCGGCAGCGACTTCGTCGAGAAGTTCCTCGGCTTCAGCCTCCCGTGGCATCCCATCTTCAACGTGGCCCGCCTCAACATCCTGCCGCAGCGCATCTTCGGCAACATCATGGACAACTACACGCTGGTGGCGGTGCCGTTCTTCGTGTTCATGGGCGTCATGCTCGAGAAGTCCGGCCTGGCCGAGGAGCTCCTGGAGACCATGGGCATCCTGTTCGGGAGCCTGCGCGGCGGGCTGGCCATCTCGGTGGTCGCCGTCGGCGCGCTGCTGGCCGCCTCGACCGGCGTCGTCGGCGCGTCCGTGGTGACGATGGGCGTCCTGGCCCTGCCGGTGATGCTGAAGTACAACTACAGCAAGCCGCTGGCGACGGGGGTCGTTGCCGCATCCGGGACGCTCGGCCAGATCATCCCGCCGAGCATCGTGCTGGTGATCCTGGGCGACCAGCTCGGGGTCTCGGTCGGCGACCTCTTCCTGGGATCGTTCATTCCGGGCTTCGTGCTCGCCGGCCTGTACATGGTGTGGGTGGCTCTCGTCGCGTTGCTCCGCCCGAACGAGGCGCCCGCGCTCCCGAAGGAGGCACGCAACATCTCCGGCGGGCAACTCGCGGTGAAGGTCATCAAGAACCTCATCCCGCCCCTGTTCCTGATCCTGCTGGTCCTGGGCACCATCTTCTTCGGCATCGCCACGCCCACCGAAGCGGGCGCCATGGGCGCCGTCGGCGCCATGTTGCTGGCGATCCTCAACCGCCGGCTCACCCTCCGGAACCTCATCAACACCATGGACCAGACGTTGAAGCTCACCAGCATGGTGTTCATGATCCTGGTGGGCGCGACCGCCTTCTCGATGGTGTTCCGCGCGCTACACGGCGACATCGCGGTCGACAACTTCCTGACCAACCTGCCCTGGGGCACGTTCGGGTTCGTACTCTTCACGATGCTGGCGATCTTCCTGCTCGGCTTCTTCATCGACTTCATCGAGATCACCTTCATCGTGGTGCCGCTCATCGCACCGATCGCCCTGCGCATGTTCGGCCCCGACATGATGGTGTGGTTCGGCGTGCTCATCGCCATGAACCTGCAGGCATCGTTCCTGACGCCGCCCTTCGGCTTCGCGTTGTTCTACCTCAAGGGGGTCGCGCCGCCCAACGTGCGCACGGTCGACATCTACCGCGGCATCATCCCCTTCGTGGTGATCCAGGTGATCGCGGTGGCGATCATCGCGCTCGCGCCGGGAATCGTGCGCTTCCTGCCGGCCCTGGCTGCCGGGCACTGACCGGCCAGGTACGGAACCGAGCGGGTACTGAACCGGGGCCGCGGGGCGGACCAGCGCCGGCTGGGCCCAGGACGCAGCACCCACACGGACTCGAGTTCGACACTGCGATGGCGCGCCCCGCTGGGGGCGCGCCATCGCTCTTGCCGGCCACCGTCGCCGCGACGGCTCAGGTGTTGTTGTAGATGAAGTTCAGGTAGGCGTACTGGTTGATCTTGTCGAAACCCCGCACCTGCGCCATGAAGGGCGTCATGGAATCGGAGATCTTCTTGTACATGGCGTTGCTGCTGCGCAGGCCGTCGTTGACCTTCACCCAGTTCTCGTAGAGGACCTTCAGCACCGGCTCGGGGAACACCTTCGGCTGCGTACCCCCGGCGACCAGGCGCTTGAAGGCGGCCGGATCCTTGTCGGTGTAGTCCGACAGCATCTGGATGTTGGTGGCCTGGGTGGCGTTGGCCACGATCGCCTGGACATCGGAGGGCATGCCCTTCCAGGTATCGAGGTTGACGTAGAGGCAGAACGCCGCACCCGGCTCCTGCCAGCCCGGGCTGTAGTAGTACTTGGCAGCCTTGTTCAGGCCCAGGATCTCGTCGTCGTGCGGGCCGACCCACTCGGCCGCGTCCAGCACGCCACGCTGCAGCGCCAGGAAGATCTCGCCGCCGCCCAGGGTCTGGACGTTGACGCCGGCGGCCGAGTACACCTTGGCGCCGAGTCCGGCCGTACGGAACGACAGGCCCTGCAGGTCGGCCGGGGTGTTGATCTCCTTGTTGAACCAGCCCGCCATCTGCTGGCCGGTGTTGCCGGCGAGCAGCGGCTTGAGGTTGCTGTTGCCGCTCAGCTCGTCCCAAAGCGCCTGCCCGCCTCCGGACTCGATCCAGGAGTTGATCTGCTTGGGAGTCAGGCCGAACGGGACGGTGGTGAAGAACGCGTGCGACGGGTCCTTGCCGACGTAGTAGTAGGAGGCGGTGTGCCCCATCTCGAAGGCGCCGCTCGACACCGCGTCGAACACCTCGAGGGCACCGACCTGGGCGCCGGCTTCGTACACCTGGATGGTGACGTCGCCGTTGGTCGCCGCCTTCACCCGGTCGGCGATGCTCTGGGCGCCGCCGAACAGAATGTCGAGCGACCGCGGCCACGAGGTGACCATGCTCCACTGCATCTTGGACCGTTGGGCGTTGGCGAACATGAGGGGCGACAGGGTCGCACCGGCCGCAACAACGCCAGCCTTCTTGAGGAAATCACGGCGCTTCATAGTACCTCCCGTACTGGCCTCACAGGTTTTTGAGCCAGGCTCAGTATACGGATGGTCGACCTGCCCGTGCCGGGCGTAGCTGTGTACGGCGCTCGTGACCGCGTCGTCGAGCCTGGCACGAGCAGGGCCGAGGACGGCCGATCGCGTGTGCACCGCCCCCTCTTCGTCGCGCACCGCTCCATGACGCCAAGGTGGTAGGTTTGGACGGGTTGCTCATCGCAACCTCACAATCCAGCCACCCCTAGGAGGGAATCGTGTTGAAGTTGCTCGGCCGGGCTCTGGCCACTCTCGTGCTCGTTGGCACCCTGGGAACGGCGGCCGCCCAACAGGCCATCACCGTCCGCATCGGGTTCAACCCCACCCAGAATTCCGATCAGCTGTCAGCAGCCTCGAACGCCATCGCTACCTACCTGGAGAAGCAGTTCGGCGGCGCGGTCGAGGTGAAGGTCTACATGCCCACCGACTACCGGGGCCTGATCGAGGCGATGGGCTCGGGCAACCTCGACTTCGCGTTCTTCCCGCCCGACGGCTTCGTGATCGCCAACCAGGAGATCGGCGCCCAGGTGCTGCTGAAATCCGTTCGTTTCGGCAACCCCTACTACTGGTCGGCCATCGTGGTCCGCAAGGACAGCGGCCTCACCAAGCTCGCCGACCTGGAAGGCAAGTCGATCGCCTGGGTGGACCCGAACTCGGCCGCCGGCTACACCTTCCCGCGCGCCGCGTTGATCCAGGCCGGCATCAATCCCGACACCTTCTTCTCCAAGCAGACCTTCGCCGGCGGCCACGACGCCGCCGTGCTGGCGGTCTACAACGGCTCGGTCGACGCCGCGGCGGTGTTCGCCAATGACGACCAGAACAAGTCGGGAGCCTGGACCCAGTTCCTCAAGGCCGATCAGGCGCAGGCGCTCACCGCCATCTACTACACGCGTCCCATCCCCGGCGACACCTTCAGCGTCTCCAAGCAGTTCGCGGCCGATCACCCGGCGCTGACCTATCAGATCGCGGCCGCCATCGCGGCCATCAAGGCGCCCGACAACAAGCTCCTGTACAACCTCTACCAGATCGATTACATGGTCCCCGCCGACAGCCAGGACTACGCCGTCGTTCGCGACACGCGGCGGATCCTCGGGTTGGACAAGAAGCAGTAGCGACCACGGGGGCCGGGCGGTCTCCGCCGCTCGGCCCCCGACACCGCCCCATGATCGAGGTCGCCAACCTTCACAAGGTCTTCCCGGACGGCACGAAGGCGCTCCAGGACGTGAGCGTATCCATACCCGACGGCGACTTCGTCGCCGTCATCGGTCTCTCCGGCGCCGGCAAGTCGACCTTCCTGCGCTGCCTCAACCGCCTGGTCGACCCCACCGGCGGCACCATCGCCGTGGGCGGAAGCGACGTCGCCACGTTGCGCGGCCGCGCGCTCCAGCGCTACCGGCGCACCGTGGGCTTTATCTTCCAGCAGTTCAATCTCGTCACCCGTCTCTCGGTCCTCGACAACGTGCTGTCCGGCCGGCTCGGCTACCACCCCACCTGGCGCGGCATGCTGGCGCTGTACAGCGATCGCGACTACGAGCTCGCCCAGGCGGCGATCCGCGAGGTCGGACTGGCGGGGCGCGAGAACACGCGCGTCGACCAGCTCTCGGGCGGGCAGCAGCAACGTGTCGCCATCGCCCGCGCCATGACGCAGGAGCCCGATCTCATCCTCGCCGACGAGCCCATGGCCAGCCTCGACCCGCGCCTCTCCGACGTCATCCTCGGACTCCTCAAGCAGTACAACGAGGCACGCGGGGTGACGGTCCTGGTCAACATCCACGTGATCGAGCTGGCGAAGCGCTACGCCCGCCGCGTGATCGCGTTCAACCAGGGGCGCATCGTCTTCGACGGACCGGTCTCCGAGCTCGACCACGACCTCGAGTCCACCATCTACGCAGGATCGCTGGAGACGCTCTGATGTGGGTCGCCTTCGCTCTCGGTGGGATCGCCGCCGTCCTCATCGGCCTGGCGAACGGCTCCATGCGCCGCCTGGTGATCGGCGGCGGCGTCGCCCTGGCCGTCGCCTACTTCGCCTTCCCCATGTTCGCGGCCGACGGCTTCGTCAGCCGCGACACCGTGAGTCCCACGCTGTTCGGATTGGCGCCGACGCACCCGGCGCTGGCACTGGTGCTGCTCGCCGCACTCGTCGGCGTCGCGGCGGCGCGGCTGCCGCCACGCATCGGTGGGTCGCTGGTCGCACTGGGTGCGTTGGTCACAGCCGGGCTGACGTGGAGCGCCCAGGCGGGGTCACCGCAACTGGTACACCTGCTGCCGCTCCCGGGCTTGATGGAGGCCCTGACCGGCCTGGCGCTCGCAGCGGCCCTGACGCTGCTCGGCTGGGGCTCGCGCCGCCTGCGGATCCCCATGCTGGTGATCGGCGTAGCGGCAGGCGTGTTGGCCTTCGGCTTCCTGGGCGGGCCGGCGGGGCACCGGTTGTTCCCCAACGCCGATGGCTATTACCGACTGACGACGCCCGTCGGCGAGAGCGTGCAGACGGCCATCGTCGCCGAGTACAACGCCAACCTCGACACCATCAACGCGCAGCGCACGCGTATCGGGCTCCACACCCTGCCGCCGATCGAGTCGGTGAAGAACCTCGACACCGAGCGGCTTCCGGAAGCGGCATCCAGCAAGGGCTACCGCATGCTGAGACCGGCGAAGAGCCGCTACGGCGTGTGGGTAGCGATGTTGCTCGCCGGTGTCCTGCTGGGGAGCGGCGCCATGCTCGCCTGGCGCCCGCGCCTGCACGGATCGGGCGACCTGGCGGGCGGCATCCTGTACGCGGCGGTGCTGCTGTCCCTGGCTCCGGCGTTCGCTTCGACCGAGTTCAGCTTCGCCAAGCTGGCGGAGGGCTGGCCCTTCTTGATGAAGTTCCTGGACCGGGCCTGGCCACCGCTGTGGGCCGACCCGAGCTACGGCCAGTTCGGCATCTTCCCGCTCCAGGAGGTCGCCAGCCAGATGCTCATCACGCTCGAGATCGCACTGGTGGGCACGTTCCTGGGCGCGCTCTTCGCGGTGCCTCTGAGCTTCCTGGCGGCGCGCAACCTGACGCAGGGCAATGCCCTGATGCGCGTGGTGTTCGCGGTCACGCGAGGGCTGTTCAATCTCGACCGCGGCGTGGACACCCTCATCCTGGCCCTGATCTTCGTGGCGGCCGTCGGGCTGGGTCCCTTCGCCGGAGTGCTTGCCATGGCCATCCACTCGATCGCCGACCTCGGGAAGCTCTACTCCGAGTCGATCGAGAACGTCGATCGGGGGCCGATCGAGGCGTTGGAGGCAGTCGGTGCGTCGGGCAGCAACGTCGTCAGGTGGTCGATCCTGCCACAGGTGTCGCCACTGTTCCTGGGGTGGACCCTGTACCGCTTCGAGATCAACTTCCGCGTGTCCATCGTCCTCGGGCTGGTGGGCGCGGGAGGCATCGGGTTCTTCATCCAGGACAAGATGTCATCGGGTCGCTACGATCAGATGATCATCGCCATCCTCGCCATCGTCATCGTGGTGAACATCATCGACTTCGCCTCCTCCTGGCTGCGCTCGAGGCTCGTGTGAGGCCGCCTTCTCCGTCTCCTCACGGTCCACGCGCCCACGCCGCTACAATGGCGGGCATGAGGTCTTCCCTGAGAACCCGCGTCCTGTTGGGACTGATCGTCGCTGTGCTGGTCTCCGGAATCTCGAGCGCCAGCGCCCAGGGCAACTGGTTCGGCGTCAGGACCGGCTACCCGCTTGGCGTCACCATCCACTACGGCATCGCCAACGCCCTGTCCAACGGCTTCGACCTGCGGATCAGCGGGCATGTGGTCGCCCACGGCGGCCAGGCGCGCATCGGCATCGGCCTCGACGCCATGCACACCATCGCCGCGGCGTCGCCCTTCTCGATGTACCTCGGGGCGGGACCGGCCATCGAGTTCGGGGCCGGCAACGCCTGGCTCGACCTGCACGCCCTGCTCGGCGGTGAGTTCCGCTTCGTCGACCTCGGCCTGCCCCAGCTCGGGATCTTCGCCGAAGGCACGCTCGGCGCCGCCATCGGGCTCTCCGACGGCTCGGCCGAGATCCCGACGTTCGGCGCTGCGCTAGGCGTCAACTACCACTTCTGATCGTCCCGCGACCGGAGCCCCGGTTGCGCTCGACCAGCGCCACCAGGGCCTCGGGATCGCGCGGCGCCAACAGCAGCGGCGGCCCCTTCTCGAAGTGAAGGAGCACGCCGTCGCCACGGGGTGAGGCCACGACCACACGCGCTGAACGCGCGCCGCGCAGGCGCCAGCGCCCCACGTAGTAGCCGGGAAGATGGCTCTGCCCCCACCCGAGACGTGCGCCGGGCAGGATCAGCAAGTCGTAGCGCAGGACCTCGGCCCTGCGCACGCCCGCCAGCGGGATTCGGAAGCGCGACAGCAGCGTGGTGACCTCCAGGGAGCGGCCGCGCAGCCGGTAGTCGAGTCGACGCGGCGCGTTGCGCAGCGACCACGCGCCGATCCCCACGGCGCCGAGCCCGATGGCCGTGCCGAGAACGGCCAGAACGGGCTGGAGCCGCTGATCGCGCGGTGTCTGCGGATCCACCGCACCCCACAACAGAGCGGCGGGCACGGCCAGGCCGGCCGTGAGCAGGAGCAGCAGCGGCCAGCTCCGGGCGGGTTCGCGTCGCGGCCCCAGCTCACGCATCCGGCGTCTCCTCGGCGTCCTCGGAGCGGTCCCGGCGGGCGCGGCCGGCGCGCGAGAGCGCCTCCTTGAGGAGGAACTCGACCTGGGCGTTCACGCTCCGCAGATCGTCCGCCGCCCACTTCTCGAGGGCGCGGTAGACCTCAGGATCGATCCGGAGCAGGAAGCGCTTCTTCTCGGCCATCGTTCCACGTTCCGCTCCCGGCGTGCGCCGTCAGGGTGCGACCAGCAGGTGTCCCGCCAGGTAGCTGTGCAACGCGTCGAACAGGGTCGTGGACAGCAGCGTTCCGGGTCCCGGAGAGGCGTGATCGATGGCGTCGCCCGAAACCTCGTACAGGTCGTGCTCGAGGTCGGGCAGGTACAGGTAGGTCGCGTGCGGGGCGGCGTGCGCCAGGGCCTCGCCGTTGCGCGGCGGGACCTGCACGTCTTTGCCGCCCTGGACCACCAGGACGGGAGCGCGGACCCGTGAGGCCAGCAGCGCCGGATCCTCGTCGATCTCGCTGCGCAGCAGCCCGGCGGCGTGCGCGAAGGCGGCCGCGACGGGGTTGTCGGCGAGCGCGCCCGTGAGTTCCATGCGCGTCCCGCTACTGGCCCGGATGGCCTCGACGGCCTGCCGGGCCTGCGCCTCGACCGCCGCGACCTGGCTCGCCGACGCGCCTCGCAGCCGCGCCAGCCGGGCGAGCTGAGCGATGATCACTTGCCCCAGCGGTAGTCCCGGGGACTCGAGCAGCACCACCGTGGCGGGATCGACGTAGCCGTTGGCGACCGCATACAGCGCCACCAGGCCCCCTTCGGAGTGCCCCACCAGGCCTACGCGCCGGGGATCGATGTCGGGGCGGGCGCGGAGCAGGGCCACCCAGTCCGCCACGTTGCGGGCGTAGGTGGCCAGCGTCACGGCGTTGCCGTCTCCGCTGCTGGCGCCGATGCCGAGCTTGTCGATGCGCAGCACCGCGTAGCCCTGGCACGCCAGGGCGTAGGCGAACTGCCGGTACATGCCGTTGGTGATCAGGGGCGGCGCGTTGCCATCACGATCGACCGCGCCGCTTCCGGGGATCAGCAGCAACGCGGGGGCGCCGACGCCCGCCTGCGACGCCACCGGGACGCTCAACGTGCCCGCCAGCGTCTCGCCGCCGCTGTGCACCTGCACGACGTGCTCGCGCAGGCAAGCGCGCTCGTCCGAGAGGTGCCGTTGCAGCGCGGCGGTGGCCGCCCGCGCGGCCGCGGCGGCGCTCGCCGCTGCGGCCGACGACGCGGGCGTCTCGAGCTCGTAGCGCAGCGAGGTCAGCGGCTGCTCGAAGGCGACGATGCGGCCGGTCCCGTCGAGCCACAGCACCAGGTCCACCGACTGCCCCGCGACGTTCAGGGTGACGTCGAAGCGCTCCGCGCTCTGCGAGGCGCCGCCCACCTCGACGCTCCCCTTGCCTGCGGCGCGCACGCTGACCGTACCGGTGCGGGCCGCCTGGGGGACCAGCACGTCGAAGCGCTGCGGCTGGGCCGCCCCGGGATCCAGCCGGTCGGCGAGGATCTGCCAACCGTCGAGCATGCTGTTGTCGAGGATGAGCACGGGACCGGGCAGCGGGACCTGTAGCGACTGCTTGGCGCCACCCTGCTCGATGGTGAAACTCGCCTGGGCGCCGCTGAGGACCACATCCATGGTCAGGGGCGTGCCGCGCGCCGTCCCCTCCAGATGGTAGCTACGGGCATCGCCGGCAGCATCGGTGACCAGGTGATCGCTCAGGTCGGCAAGGCCGGTCAGGGACAGCCTTGAGTCGCTGACGGTGCCGCCGGGCGCGCGTGTGAGCGCCACCCGGAAGCTCCCCAGCATCGACCCCGCCTGACGGATCTGGTAGCTCTGCGCGGCCGCCGCCCCCATGCCGAGCAGGGCGGTCAGGGCCAGCGCGACGAGGGCACTTCGTGTCATGCGTGTCATGCGTGTCATGCGTGTCATCCGGCTCAGCCCGCGTAGAGCGTGCCGGCGTTCAGCACGGGCGTGCTGGCCTGCTCACTGGTCAGCGCCACCATGAGGTTGTTGGCCATGGCCGCGCGCTTGTCCGGGTCGAGCTCGACCACGCCGCGCGCGGCGAGACCGTTCAGGGCGTCCTCCACCATGCCCACCGCGGCCTCCACGATGAGCCGACGCGCGGACACGACCGCCTGGGCCTGTTGGCGACGCAGCATCGCCTGGGCGATCTCGGGAGCGTAGGCGAGGTGCGTCAGCCGCGCCTCGATGACGTCCACGCCGGCGACCTCGAGGCGAGCGTCGAGCTCCTCCTTGAGGGCATGGGCGAGTTCCTCGGGGTTCTCCCGTAGGCTCTGCCGGTCCTGGCCGCTGGCGTCATAGGGGTAACGCGTCGCCAGGCTGCGGATGGCCGTCTCCGCCTGGATGTCCACGAACTCCTCGTAGTCGTCGACGTCGAACACCGCCTTGGCCGACTCCACCACGCGCCACACCACCACGGCCGCGATCTCGACGGGGCTGCCGTCGGCATCGTTCACCTTCAGCTTGTCGCTGTTGAAGTTGCGCACGCGCAGGCTCACCCGGCGCTTGCTGGTGAACGGGTTGGTCCACCAGAAGCCCGGCAGGCGAACGCTGCCGACGTAGCTACCGAAGAACACCAGCACCCGCGCCTCGTTGGGCTGCACGGCGAAGAAGCCCGGGGCGAGCAGCACCACCAGGATGATCATGACGACCCGGAGCAGGAGCCCGGGCAGATGTCCGTACGCAGCGCCGGCCACCAGATAGCCGACCAGAGCCAGCTCGAGGACGAGCACCGGAAAGCCGTTGACGGCGAACGCGCGCTTCTCTTGGACGCGGATCATGGCGCCTCCTTTGGCATCAGAATGATATCACACCGATACCAGACGCCAGGGACGCACGTCCCCCCGATCGAGTCTTCAGGTGCGCTCGGCCAGCAACCGCAATCCGCGCAGGGTGAGCAGCGGGTCGGTGACGTCGATCCGCTTCGCATGCGGCTTCACCACGTCGGCGAAGCCGCCGGTGGCGATGACGAAGGGTTCGCCGTACTGGGGATCGATCTCCGCGGCCAGGCGCTCCACCATGCCGTCGACCATGGCGGCGTAGCCGAACACCAGCCCCGACTGCAGCGCGCTCACGGTGTTGCGCCCGATGGCGTGCTCCGGCGCCACCAGGTCGACCCGCGGCAGCTTGGCGGCGCGGGCGAAGAGCGCCTCGGCGGCCACCCCGGGACCGGGGGCCAGGGCCACGCCCAACAGCCGGTTGGGCCGGACCACCACGTCGAAGTTGGTGGCCGTGCCGAAGTCGACCACGATGAAGGCGTCGGCCCGGTACTGAAGGGCCGCAACGGCGTTGACCATGCGATCGGCGCCGACCTCGCGCGGGTTGTCGGTGGCGACGTCCAGCAGCGGCGCCACCAGCTCCGACGTGACCAGCTGCACCGACACCCCCCAGTAGCGCTCGAGGGCGTTCGTCAACTCCGGCGCCACCGGCGGGACCACCGAGGAGACGATGGCCCTGGCGGGCGGCTCGAGCCCGGCGAGCTCGAACAGCCGGCTCAGCAGCACCGCGTACTCGTCGGCCATACGCATGCGGTCGGTCGACACGCGCCAAGAAGCCACCAGGTCCTCGCCCCGGTAGAGGCCGAGAACGGTCGAGGTGTTGCCGACATCGACGGCCAGGAGCACGGCGCGAGTCTACCACCGCGACCCACGCGCCCCGCCGGCGGGGCGCTGGTAGACTGCGCCCCATGAGCGTCAAACCGGATTGGTGGATCCGCGAGCGTGCCGCGGCCGGCATGATCGACCCCTTCGAGGACGGGCTGGTGCGAGAGGGCGTCATCAGCTACGGCCTCAGCAGCTTCGGCTACGATCTGCGGGCGGCACCGGAGTGGCGCATCTTCGTCAACGCCTTCAACTCGGTGGTCGACCCCAAGCACTTCGACACCCGCAGCCTGGTCGAGTTCGAGGGCGAGGAGTGCATCATCCCGCCCAACAGCTTCGTCCTGACGCGCTCGGTGGAGTACCTGCGCATCCCGGAGGACGTGATGGTGCTGGCGCTGGGCAAGAGTAGCTACGCCCGATGCGGCATCGTCGCCAACGTCACGCCGCTCGAGCCCGGCTGGGAGGGGCACGTCACGCTCGAGCTGTCCAACACCACCCCGCTGCCCGCCAAGGTGTACGCCAACGAGGGCATCGTCCAGCTCGTCTTCTTCCAGGGGGACCGGCCGACGCAGACCTATGCCGAGCGCAAGGGCAAGTACCAGGGGCAGCGCGGCGTCACGCTGCCGCGCCTGTAGCCGCAGCGGCGCCCCGGCCGCTGGTGACGTCAGGCGTCGTTCTCATCGCCCAGCTCGACCGCGGGTAACCGGAGGGTGAACACGGTCCGGCCCGGCACGCTCTCCACCTCGATCGAACCGCCGTGGTGGCGCGCGATCTGCTCCGCGATGGCGAGGCCGAGGCCGGCGCCCCCGCCGGCCCCCTTGTAGAACTTCTCGAAGATGTGCGGCAGCACCTCCTGCGGGATGCCGGGCCCGTCGTCGGCAACGCCCAACACCATGTCGCCGTTCTCCGAGTGCAAAGAGACTTCCACCCCTTCTCCGCCGCCGCTGGCACGAACGGCATTGGCGACGAGGTTGCGCACGAGCTGCCGGAGCCGCTCCGGGTCCCCCAGCACCAGCCCCCCCGCAGCGCAGCGCAGCCCGACGC
>CAZTTB010000017.1:0-39555 GCA_964616005.1 uncultured bacterium
ACCGGCTCGCCTTCTCGTGTTGTTGAAACGGTCGGGTCATGACCCCGTTGGACGGTGCAAGCGCCGACGAGTAGGTATCGAGACCTTGGTCCCTCTCCCCTCCAGACAGACGCGGCCTACCGTTCGACGTGTGGCGACGGTTGCCCCGGGGGCGGCCATCGGCCACTCCCAATCAGTCGTGGGGGCCGCTTCCGTCGTACCGCGAGAACGGAGCCTCCAGCCACCCCAAGACTTACAGGCGGTTCATCTAGCCGCGGGTGAGCCCGGGCGAGGGCTGGTTCGGCATGGCGGAGGCGCGCGCGTTCCTCGGCACGGGCGCGCCCTGGTACGACGGAGGGCGCCTACGCGGCCAGGGCGGGGCGTCCCGAGCGCCGCAGCACCCACACGGTGTAGCTGCCGAACACGACGATGTAGGCGACGGTGATGATGGCGGTGAGGGTCTCGTAGCCGGGACCGCTCACCACACCGTCGCCGGCGACGAAGCCGAACAGGTCCGTGCCGGCGTGCGCGGCGATGAGCGGGAGAAGGCGCCCTCCGGCCTCGAGCGCGGCGGCGAACGCGCACCCCAGCGCGAAGGCGTAGACGACCTGCAGGCCGGTGGTGAGCGGGTCGGCGCCTCGTGCGATGTTCATCAGGTGCATCACGCCGAAGATCGCGGCCGAGCCGACCACGGCGCGGCCGACGCCGAGCCTCCGGAGCGCGGTGTACACCACGCCCCGGAACAGCACCTCTTCGGTGATGCCGACCAGCAGGGCGAGGAGGGCGAAGACGAGCACGCGTTGCGGCGCCCAATTGCCGCCCAGGCCAACCGCGAGCGCCAGCGTGACGACGGCGGGCAGGAAGAGCGGGGCGCTGAGGGTGAAGGCGCGGCCCCAGGGCTGGGGCTGGATGCCGGCGCCGCGCAGGCCGCCGCGGCGCCTCAGCACGTACAGCCCGAGTAGAGCGAGAGGCACGTCGGCGAGGACGACGAGCATCTCTGCGGGCAGGTCGAAGATCTGGGTGACCGCGCCGGCGGCGACGATGATGGCGATGGTGAGCACGATGGCGAACGCCGCTTGTCGGCGCGTGAAGGTGGATGCGTTCATAGAGCCCCCGGGCTTCGGCGGGCGCGCGCTATGGTCCGCGCCGGGAAGCCAGACACGGTGCCCTCCTGGCTTCGGCGGGTCGCGCGAAGGCCGGGAGGGTTCGGCTCCAACACGGCGCAGGCGCGCGTGCGGGCCACCTGAACGCTAGCACTCCCGCGTCGCAGCTCACCCTTGTGGCGGGGCTGCAAGCGACACCAGGACGCCGTGCAGGCGCTGAGGTCAGGCGTTCTTGTTGTGCAGGGAGAGGCGCCCGTCCATGCGGCGCTTGAAGAACGCCTCGCGCCACTCGCCCTTGCTCTGGTTGTGGTTGAGGCGTTTGGGGAGCGTCTGCCAGCAGGGCGTGCCCATCTGGCTCTTGGTGCCGCTGCGGCCGATGTAGAACCCGCCGGTGGCCAGTGCTGGGTGGTTCAGCTTGCTGGCATACTGTATCCACTGAAGGCTTGCCGGCAGGTTCGGTCGGCCAGAAATCGGCACACGATCGGCACACAAATCGCAGGCGGGCCTCCCGAGACTCGGGAGGCCCGCCCTACATCTGCCGTCCAGGCCGGCAATCATCTGGTCGGGGTGACTGGATTTGAACCAGCGACCACTTGACCCCCAGTCGTTCAGGGGCCGAAACTGCTTCGGCCGAGGAATACTGTCCAGGGCGTACATTCGTCGTCCTGGAGGCGCAAAGTGTCGACTTCGTTGTTTGGCCTTGGTCAGCCTGGTATCTGCCTGTTTGGCTGAGTTGGCACACAAACGGCACACAAATCCGCCGGTTAAGCTGCTCCCGCTTCTTGGACACTTTCCTGCTTGAGATTTCGGCCCCCATCACGAGATGGGGGCCCTGGTGGCAGCTGATTCTGTGGTTGTGACTAGGGAATGTACTTGGTGATGAAGAGGTCGTACAGGCCTTGATTGGTACCGCTGAGTGAGCCGCTGGTGGCTCCGTCTACGATGACGTTGTCGCTGCTGTCGACGGCTGCCCCTTCGCCCCAATCGTCGCCGCTTCCTCCGAACTGGTATGTCCACACTTGGTTGCCGGTGGGGTCGTATTCGGCGATGTAGGCGTCGCTCTGTCCGGCGTTTGTGCTGGCGAGGTTGCCGCTGGTGCCACCGGTGACGATGATGTCGCCGTTCTTGGCGAGGGTGATGCCTTCGACATCGTCGTCTGCCGTGGTGCCGAACTGCTTGAGCCAGAGCTGCGCTCCGGTGGCGTCGTACTTGGCGATGAAGGCGTCGGTGAGGCCCGCGTTTGCCTTGCCGAGATTTCCTGTGGTGGAGCCCCCGATGTAGGTGTTCCCGCTGGGAGAGGTTGTGGCCGCGTACGCGTGGTCGTCACCGGCGGACCCGAACTGCTGGATCCATAGTTGATTGCCGTTGGCGTCGAATTTCGCGACGTAGCTGTCTCCTCTGCCGGCATGGCTGCCTTGAAGCGTACCTGTGGTCCAGCCGGTGACGTACTCGTTGCCGCTGGAGTCCACGGAGACTCTGATGGCGTGGTCGTCGCCTGTGCTGCCATACTGCTTGAGCCAGACTTGGTTGCCGGTGGTGTCGTAGCGCGCGATGAAGGCGTCGTAGGGCCCGGCTTTTGTGCCTTGCAGGTCTCCGGTGGTGTCGCCTGATACGAAGATGCGGTCTTGGGGGTCGATGGCGAGGCCATTGACGTCGTCGTTTCCGGACGTTCCGAACTGCTGGATCCAGACCTTGCTTCCGCTTGCATCAAACTTCGCCAGGAATGGGTCGCTCAGGTCGGTGGTTCCGGGATTGGTGCCGCCTAGGTCGCCTAGCGTTGTTCCGCCCACGTAGACGTTGCCGGTGCTGTCGAGTGCGATGCGATAGCCGGTTTCCAGTGTGGGCGTTCCGATCTGGGTGAGCCAGACGCGTTTGCCGGTGGGATCGTACTTGGCCACAATAATGTCGTCTTGGCCAACGTTGGTGGCTCCGAGAGATCCGAAGGTGTAGCCGGTGGCATAGGTGTTGCCGTTGCCGTCGACGGCGAGGTCCCAGAGGACGTCGTTGGCTGGGGTGCCAAACTGTTGCGTCCAGTCGACGGTCCCACTCGTGGAAGGTTGTGGCGTGTTGTTGCACCCGGCGAGGGCCAATGCGAGCGCAGCAAGGAGCATTGCAGTGCGTTTCATGGTGTTCCCCCATATCCCCCTAGGTTGGCTCGGCCCCTCGACTTGCCGGACCCGCACGAATGTCGACTGCGCGGGGTCATGTCCGTGCCTCATGGAGCCGGCACCGCGACAGTATCGTGCGGGAGCCGTGCTCAAAGGGTTGTCCTCGGACGGAACCTACAATTCTACGCACCAACCCCGCACGGTGTCGATCGGGATGCCGGTCAACTCATACACGCGCCGACACGACGCCGGCCCTTCCGCGACGCAGACGAATCCTGGGCAGCGCACGCGCTCATTACCGAGCGCAGCAATACGGTTCACGAGTCATGCGCCACGGAAGGCGCCGGCTCCAGCCTGACAGCCAGCCCCAGGCCAGCCGCCCCAGTGTTTACACACGGTTCAGATGGTGAGCGCCAGGTAGGACAGTGTGCTGCGTGGTGCTGGCATGGGTTCCCGCTTGGGTGACTGTATGCCTCGGTGGGGGCTGGGCGCTCGTTAATCGGAGCACCGTTGGTACCCAGGGAGCTGCGTGTCCCCCACGGGGGCGCGCTGCATCGCCGGGAACCGGGTGACACTTGCTGCGTGTCGCCGCCGCGCGGGTTGGGGTTCGCTCTGGACGGGCCTCTGGGTGTTCCCCCAATTGTGGTGATGTCCCTGGACGTAACCATGGGGCCCCGTAGCCCGATTGTGCCCTACCGGGTATTCACGCCGGGCCTGTTCGGCTGCTGAAGGATGCGTGAGACAGCGGTTTCCATCAGACCCAGGACGTCCAACGTGACGCCTTCGCGACGCAATTGCTTGGCTGGACTGCCACTAGAGGCCGCGAGGGAGCGCGGCGATCGCTCGTCGTGTGTTGCATGGGGCGATGGGGTCGACGACGAGGTACCGCGATGCCGGCGGACGGTCAGGGGCTGGCGACCGGAGGCGGTTGGGTTACTCGGGTGGCCGACAGGTCGAGCTCGTCGATGAGCTGGAGGACCCAGCGGTGGATGCGGGACGGGGTCAGCTCGTCTTGGCTCGTTACGTCGAGGGCCAGTCCTACGAAGTGTCCCTCGCGTTGCGCGAGGGATGCCGTGTGCTGGTATCCGGCGATCGGCCATGGTCCGACCAGGTCTGCGCCGCGCGCTTCGACCCGCTGGGCCAGGATGCCGAGGGCGTCCATGTACGTGTCCGGGTAGCCGAGCTGGTCTCCGCAGCCGAAGAGCCCCACCTTCTTGCCGTGTAGGTCGAGGACGCTGAGCGCGCTCAGTTTGGCTGCCCAGTCGCTCTGCAGCTCTCCGATGTTCCAGGTCGAGCATCCGAGCAGCCAGACATCGAAGGTGTCGAGCTCGCGGAGGTCGTGGTACGCGACATCCATGAGGATCGGTTCGACGCCGGCGAGCTCGGTTAGCGCGGTGGCGATGCGTTCGGCCGCATCCGCCGTGTCCCCGAAGGTGCTGCCGTACGCCACCACGACCCTGGGTGTCCTCATCGCTGGACCTTTGTGGACGGCCGGCCAGACGGCTGGTCGGCACTCGTCTGGACTCGAGGATCGAGTTCGAGACTGTTGCGGCTGTGGATCGGCATGCTGGCCATGGTGTTGTTCGCGAGCGCACCTGGTGTCGCGCCGCTCCCGGCCCGGGTGCGGCGCCCGTTGTTCCGGTCTCCGATTATGGAGGTTCCGCGTGCGGGCGTCCTTGACGTAGGGCATGCGTGGACGCTCGAGGCGCGGGCTCCTCACGCGCGGCTCGGTTGCGAGCTGCCTCGGGGTAGCTGGGAGTCGCCGGTGCCCCGCCTAGCATCTGGCACGCCGTTCGTGCTAGGCTTCGGGACAATCAGGAAGGCGATGGCGTTCGCCGCGAACCGCCTCTTGCTCGGCTAATGACGCCTACGACGTAGATGTCGCGAGCAGGGGGTGTCTTGTTGTGGTTCCGGCACGAGTCCCGACCGTTCCAAGGCTGCGCGATGCGGGGGAGACCCGGAGGGTCTGCTCCGGCCGTGGCATCCGTCTTCGATGAGGGCGTGGTTGGGTCTCGGGTGTGGGCGGGCGGCGCTTCCGTGACCGACCGTCAGGAGGGAGCCCAGGCCCGAACGTTGCAGCTCCTGCGCGTGTTCATGGGCGAGGACGACCGCGTGGAGCACCAGCCGGTCTTCGAGCGCGTCGTTCGGGCGGCTCGCCGTTGTGGCCTGGCCGGCGCGACGGTGCTCCGGGGATCGTTGGGCTTCGGAGCGAACTCGGTGATCCATCATCCGCGGCCGTGGCGGCTCTCCGGAGATCTGCCGATCGTGGTCGAGATCGTCGACCGTGAGGAGCAGATCCAGGCCTTCCTCCCGGAGTTGGAGCGTTTGCTTCACGGTGGCGGCCTCGTCACGATCGAGAACGTCCAAGCGTACCGACGCCTCGACACCGGAGGTGAGCTCCGATGAACATCCTCTGGCAGGTCTTGCAGGTGGTGGATCTCCTCCTTCTGGCACCGCTCATCAGCGGTGTCATCGCTTGGTTGGTGGCGCGCATCGAGTCGAAGCAGGGCGTGAACGCGCTGCAGCCGTATTTCGACCTCGTCAAGCTCTTTCGTAAGGAGCGGCTCTTGCCGGGCAGGGCGGGGTGGCTCTACGTGGTCACGCCGCCGTTCGTCTTCTCTGCCATGATCGCCGTCGCCGTGCTGATCCCGATCCTCACGACGTACCCCTTGCCGCTCGGCTGGATGGGGGACATGCTCGGTGGCGCCTTCCTGCTGTCGCTGGCGGGCGTGCTGGTGCAACTGGCAGCGTTCGAGTCCGGCAACAGCTACGGCGGCCTGGGGGCGAGCCGGTCGAGCGTGTTGACGGTGCTGACCGAGCCCACGCTGATCCTGGTCCTCGTGGCCGTGGCGTTGGAGGCGCACTCCACCTATCCGTACGTGGTGGGGGCGACGATCCGGAGCGGGGTCGGGGCCTACCTGGAGCCGGCGCACGTGCTCGCCACGGTGGCGTTCTTCCTGCTTCTGCTGGTGGACACGGGTAGGCTGCCGATCCATAGCCACGGCGGGCACACCGAGGTGGCCATGATCGAAGAGGCTCGCATCCTGGAGTACGCCGGCGGGGACCTGGCGCTCCTGAGCTGGAGCAGCTCCATGAAGCAGTTCCTGCTCTACGTGATCTTCCTCGATGTGCTGCTGGTGCCGTGGGGGATGGCGAGCCAGCCTACCTTCGGGGCGTTCCTGCTGGCGGAGGGCTCTCTGGTGGTCAAGGTTCTGGGACTGGGCGTGATCGTCGCCCTGGTCGAGACGGCGCTGGCGCGCCTTCGCTTCTGGAGGTACTCCGAGTACCTCGGGTTGGCGTTCTTGCTGGCGGTCCTGGCGGTGGTCACGAGCCAGGTCGGGGGTGGTGCGGTATGAGCGCTTCGCAGGCGGTGTCGAGCCTGGTGGCCGCGGGGACGATCATCACGGCTCTTTCGGTGCTGGGGACGCGCTACTTCAGGAGTCAGCTCTGGTCGTACGTATGGCAGTCGGTGATCCTGGCGGCCTATACGGCGGTCGTAGCCGTCTTGGCCGGGCATCTGGAGCTGTTCTGGGCGGCGGGCATCACCCTCGCGGTGCGGGCCGTATTGATCCCGGCGATCCTTCTCCGGGTTTCACGTGCGTTGCCGGCCCGTAGGGAGGAAGCCCTGATCATGAGCACCGCCAGCTCGCTGCTGGTGGGGGTGGTCCTGGTGGTGCTGTCGGCCTTGGTGGTCTCGGCGTTCGCGACGCCAGTCGTGTACCCGGCCCTGCTGGCCGGCTTGTCGGTGACGCTGTGCGGGCTGTTCCTTTCGGCGAGCCGGCCGGAGGCGTTCCCGCAGCTCCTGGGGCTTCTGCAGATCGAGAACGGGCAGTTCCTGGTCACGGTGGGGTTGACCCCGGGCCTGCCGATCATCAACGAGCTGGTGGTGCTCTTCGATCTGGTGGTCCTGGTGGTCGTGATCGGCGTGCTGATCCGCTTGATGACGTCGCGCTACGCCTCGGGGAACACCGCGGCGCTCGACTCCTTGAGGGGTTAGGCGATGCTGAGCGCCTATCTGATCGTGCCCGTGGGGTACATCGTGCTGGCGTGGCTGGTCCCGGCTCGCTGGCTGCGTGGTCTCGCCGTTCCCGTGGGCGCGGCGGTGCTCGGGTTCGGGATCGCCGTGGCTGCGCGGGTGATGAGCGTCGGGCCCTTGCAGGCGTGGGGCGGCGTGTTGAGGGTCGATGGCCTGTCGGTGTTGATCCTCGTGACGGTGAGCCTCGTCGTGTTCGGGTCCTCCCTGCACGCGTTGGGCTACTTCGAGGTCGAGCGCTTGTCTCCGCTTCGGGAGCGGACGTACGCGAGCCTGTGGGCGGGCTTCGCTCTCACCATGCTGGCCGTGCCGATGTTCGCCAATCTGGGCGTGGTGTGGATGCTGGTGGAGCTCACGACGCTCAGCTCGGCGTTCCTGGTGGCGTTCGAGGGTCGTCGCGAGTCCCTGGAGGCGGCGTGGAAGTACGTCGTGGTGGTGACGGTAGGGGTGTCGCTGGCGCTGCTGGGCACGATCCTGCTCTACTACGCGGCGACCCCTGTCCTCGGGCGCTCGTTCAGCTTGTCCTGGCCGATGCTGTTGAGCCATGCCACGCAGCTCTCGGTGGGGCCCTTGCGGCT
This sequence comes from uncultured bacterium, assembly GCA_964616005.1. Lineage (GTDB taxonomy): Bacteria > Deinococcota > Deinococci > Deinococcales > Trueperaceae > JASBRS01. The sequence continues at coordinate 7,802 of CAZTTB010000017.1, forward strand.
GGCATTCCTGCTGATCGTCATCGGATACGGCACAAAGACGGGGCTGGTGCCGATGCACACGTGGCTTCCCGATGCCCACAGCGAGGCGCCGGCACCGATCAGCGCGATGCTGTCGGGATGCCTGTTGAACACGGCCCTCTACGGGATCCTCCGCGTTCTCCCCATCGCGCGTCCCACCCTCGGCGCGTACCCGGGAGTGGTGCTGGTCGCGTTCGGCTTGCTGAGCTTGTTCGTGGCGGCCTTCAGCCTCCGCGGCCAGACCCACATGAAGCGGTTGCTCGCCTACAGCAGCGTCGAGCACATGGGGATCGTGACGCTCGGGTTCGGGCTCGGCGCGCCGTTCTTCGCGTTCCTGCAGATGGTCAATCACACCGTGACCAAGGCGATGCTGTTCTTCGCTGCCGGCAACGCCACCCAGGCGACCGGGCCGGGCATCGACCGGCGCAGGGGTCTGCTGGCGAGCATGCCGGTGACCGGCATCGCGCTGCTGATCGGCGGGCTCGCCATCACGGGCGCCCCTCCACTCAACCTGTTTCCGAGCGAGCTCGGCATCCTGCGCTCGGCGTGGACGCACGCCCCTTGGGTGGCCTGGGTCTACCTGGTTCTGCTGGGCGTCGTGTTCGTGGCGTTCGTGAGCCGGCTGACCGTGCTGGTGTTCGGGGCTCCCGAGCCGCGGGATCCCCGGCTCGCGAGCGGCCGTCTTGCGATCGCCGCGCACGGCGTGGACGAGGCCCTTCCCGTCAACGGCGGGCCCGCGACCACCGATGGCGGGGAGCCGCGCGCGTCGGTCCGGCTCGGCACGGTCGTGGTCGTCCTGTTCCTGGTGGCGGTGCTCGTACTCTCGCTGATCACGCCTGCGCCGCTGGCGGAGCTCCTGAGGAGCGCCTCCCGGATCGTCGGAGGTGGTGCGTGAGGGCGCTGCTGAGGAAGGCCGACCTTCGGGTCGAGGACGATCCCACATCGGAGCTCGAACGGCGCCGCCGCACCGGTGACCGCTTCGTGCTCCTGGCCGGCCTCGATTCCGAGCGCGCCGTCTACGTGACGAGCGGGCGAGACGGTGCGTACGAGCCTTTCGTCGCTGCGGGCGCACACCTACCCGACGCGGCGACGCTCTTCCCGTCCGCGGCGAGCTATCAAGCCGAGGCGCACGAGCTGTGGGGCACGAGGTTCGAGGGTATCGAATTCGATCCCGGCGTCCGTGGCACCTTCCGACACCGACCTGTCCCCTCCGCGGGAGCCGCGCTGGAAGCGGACGAGCCTCTTCCGCTGCCAGCGCCGCGGCTGGCCGGTGAGCCCGTTGTCAGGATCCCCTTCGGACCTGTCCGGGATGGGACGGTCGAGTCGCTGTTGCACCGCTTCCACTACCTGGGCGAGCACATCGTGGAGCTGGAGCAGCAGCTCGGGTACAAGCACCGTGCGGCGGAAGGGCGGCTCCCACGGGCTTCGGTCGAGCAGCTACCCGTCTTCGCCGAGCGGGTGTCGGGTCCGAACGGCGTGGCCTTCGCTCTGGCGATGTGTCATGCCGTGGAGACGGCGAGCGGGATCACGGTGCCGCCGCGGGCCGATGCCTTGAGGGCCATCGTGGCGGAGCTCGAGCGAGTGTACAACCACTTCCGCGATATCGGCCGCCTGGTGGCCAGCACGACCCTGCGGGTGGGCGCCGCGCAGGCGCACGCGTTGCAGGAGTGGACGCAGCGCCTGGGCGCCGGACTGACGGGCCATCGCTTCCTTCGCGGCGTGGTGGCCGTGGGCGGCGTGCGCCGGGATCTCGACGTGTCCGGTCTGGCGCGGGAGGCGTCGCGGCTGGAAGTGGATGCCCGTGCCTACTTCGAGGCGCTCGAGGCCACGGAGCTGTTCGTCGACCGGCTCGAGACGACCGGGATGCTCGCTCCCGAGCGAGCGCGAGCGTGGGGTGCCGTCGGGCCGGTGGGTCGCGCGAGTGGGGTGGCGACCGATGCACGGCGGGATGCCCCCTACGGCGCCTACCGCGACCAGGCCTTCCGTGTGCCCGTGTTCGATGCCGGCGACGCGCTGGCGCGGTTCCGGGTGCGGTGCGAGGAGGTCCTCGTCAGCCTCTACCTCATCCGAGAGATCGCCGAGACGCTCCCGGAGGGGTCGCTGAGGGTCTCGGCACCGTCGAGCTTGCCCGAGGATGCGCTCGCCCTCGGATGGAGCGAGGGCGTTCGCGGCGAGGTCGTCGCGGTGCTCGTGACCGATGGTGGCGGCGACCTGTCCCGGGTGGTGCTTCGAGGGGGATCCAGGCACAACTGGCCACTGTTCCCCGACACCGTTCACGACAGCTTCTTGATGGACTACGCCATCAACGAGGCCAGTTGGGGCCTGAGCGTGGCCTCACACGATCGCTAGGAGGCGCTGATGTTCCGTTGGATTGCACGAGGGTTGCGTATCGGCACGTTGACCACGCGCTTCCCACGGCAGGCGCCGGAAGCCGAGGCGTTGGGGTCGCCGCTGCCGGGGATCCATCCCCGCGGCCCCGAACGTGCGGAGGCGCTGCGTGGCGCGAGCGCGTGCCCCACGGGTGCGATCGACGTCGATGGCGACGGTGTGACGTTGGACCTGGGCCGCTGCATCGGCTGCGGGTTGTGCTGGGAGCGAGCCCCGGCGAGCTTCGTCGAGGGGCCGTCGTACGGCCTGGCCGCGGATCGTCGTGCTGGCCTCCGCGCCCGGGCGCGCTGGGGTGTGCCGCCGGAGGTCCCCGCCCGGTGGACGCGGCAGATGCCGAGTCTATGGCGGCGCTCGCTTCACGTGCGCCACGTCGATGGCGGGTCGGATGGGGCGGTCGAGTTCGAGCTGGCACAGCTCAATGCCCCGCAGTACGACCTGCACCGGCTGGGGGTGTTCTTCACGTCGAGTCCGCGCCACGCCGATGCGCTGCTGGTGACCGGGCCGGTGACGAGCGCGATGGTCGAGGCATTGCGGGCGACGTTCGAGGCGATGCCCGCGCCCAAGCTGGTGGTGGCGGCAGGCGCGGATGCCATCTCCGGAGGCTTGTGGGCCGGCAGTGAGGTGACCTCCATGGGCGTGGACGCCGTCCTGCCGGTCGATGTGTACATCCCGGGCAGCCCGCCTAGCCCCCTCGCGCTCATCGATGGCCTCCTGCTCGCCTCCGGACGGCGCTTCGCCGCGCTCGATCGCAGGCCCTCGCTGTTGGAGGTCGCGCGGTGACGCTGGCGTTGGCGGGTCTCGCCTTGATCGCTCTGGCTGCCTTGGCGGCGTTCGTCGTTCCCGGCGTCGCAGCGGCCGTCCCTGGGCTCCTCGCGGTGACGGGCGGCGCCGTTGCGGGCGTTGCGGGCGTGCTGGCGCTCTTCGCCCCGATGCGTGAGATCGGTCTGTGGGACCTGGCCGGGGTGCATCTGCGTCTCGCGCTCGATCCCCTGTCGGGTGCGTTCCTGCTGGTGATGGCACTCGGTGCGCCTTTGCTGTTGATGTCGGGTCATCTCGCTCGCGCGGGGCGCGGCGCTCTCCTGCTGAGCTACCTTGGGTGCCTCCTTCTGGTGCTGGCCGGCGACGCGGTCAGCTTCCTCTTCGCGTGGGAGATGATGGGGCTGGCCGCGTACGTCGTGTCGGCGCTCTACGCGGGGCGGCCGGCCTATCGGATGGCCTCGTTCCTCGAAGTCGGCACCCTGGCGCTTCTTCTGGCGCTCGCGCTGATGTGGTCGCGGGCCGGGTCGGCGAGCTTCGCGGCGCTGGGTGCGCTCCACTCGCCGGACACGCTGGTGTTCCTCCTGCTCGTGATCGGGTTCGGAGCGAAGTTGGGCGTGCTGGGCCTGCACGGTTGGTACCCCGATGTGTACGCGTCGACACCGGGTTCGGTCGCCGGCTTGTACTCGGGGCCGATCTGGGCCGGCGCGATCTACGGGCTAGTCCGGCTGCTGGCCTTCCAGCGCCCGTGGCCGCTGGGATGGGGCCTCGCGCTGCTCGTCCTGGGGGTGCTGACCGCGCTGTGGGCGACGCTCTACTCGCTCGTCGAGGGCGACGGCAAGCAGTTGCTGGCCTACTCGACGGTGGAGAACGGCGGAGTGGCGCTGCTGGTTCTGGGCGCGACCATCGTCTTCGCCGGCGATCAAGAGGTGCTGCTCGCCGGACTCGGGCTCGTGGTCCTGCTATATCTGGCGGCCCACCACACGGTGTCGAAGGGTCTGGCCTTGGCCTCCTTCGGCGCTGTCGAGGAGGCGACGGGCGAACGTGTGCTCGACCGGCTCGGGGGGCTTCGTCTGTCGATGCCTTGGACGAGCTCGGCCGGCCTGCTGGGGTTCTTGTCGCTGGCGGCGGTGCCCCCCTTCTCTGGTTTCGTGGTCGAGTGGTTCGTGTTCATGCTGCTGTTCCAGGAGTTCAGGCTGGGCCTGTTGGGTGCGCGGCTGGCGCTGGTGGTGGCGGGCGCCGTGTTCGCCCTGATGGCCGCGATGGGCCTGGTCGCTGTGATCAAGGGGTACAGCGTGGCCTACCTGGGGCAGGCGCGTCGCGAAGGAGCGCCCGCTCCTCGCGAGGCAGGCTGGAGTGCCAGGACGACGTTCGTCATGCTGGCGCTCCTGCTCGCCGGGGTGAGCGTGTTGCCGTTCGTGCTGGTGCCTTGGTTGGAGCGGCCGGTCGGGGCGCTGCTGCATGTCGAGCTGGCCGGACGGATCGCGCCCGGCAACCTGCAGCTCAACCCGGCGTACAGCAGCTTCGCTGCGGCCAGCAGCACGGTCCTGGCTGCCTTCGTGCCCATCGTTGCCGGCCTGGCGGCGTTGGCGACCTGGCTCGCGGGGGGACGGAGCCGGCGCCGGGTGCCCGCATGGGTCGGAGCCTCCGGTGACGCGGGTCCGGGCGTGCAGTACGGCGCCAGCGCCTACACGAACCCCATGCGCGTGTTCTTCACATCGTTCTACCGTCCGCAGGTCGAGCGTGAGGGGAACCACGTCCGCACCCGCGTGCGACGCTGGTTCGTCGACGACCTCTACCCCTGGTTGAGCGGGACGCTCGATGCGGTGACGGGTCGCATCACCCGCTTGCAGGCGGGTCGCGTCACGATCTACACGACCTACATCCTGGCGGTATTCGTGGTCGCGCTGCTTCTGGCGCGATTGATCGGATGACGGTGTGCAGGTGGGAAGGGGAGCGCGGTGTTCAAACACATCCTGGTGGCGAACGATGGTTCGGAGTCGGCGTCTCGTGCCCTGGATCTCGCGCTGGAGTACGCCCGGGACGCGGGGGCCAAGGTGACGTCGCTATGCGTAGAGGAGGGGCCTCCCGCCTACCTGCGGCAGGACCGCGACCAGACCGAGGAAGCGAGGTCGTACTTCGCGGAGGTCCAGGAGCGCGCACGAGCGGCGGCCGGCGCGTTCGACGTGGCCATCGAGGTCCCGGTCGTTCGAGGGCGCAACGCCGCGAAGGCGATCGTGGCCACGGCGAAGGAGGGAGCGTTCGACCTCGTCGTGCTCGGAGCGAAGGGCCATGCCCGCCTCGACTTCCTGATCGGGAGCACCACGGATCAGGTGTGCGACTATGCGCCGTGCAGCGTGCTGATCGTGCGCTGAGCGCGTATCTCGGCAGTCGACGTCGTGCGATGACTCGTGCATGGGGTCTGACGTTCCGAGGTGCGGGGCCGGGGTAGCATCCGTCGCACTTCCTTGGCGATGGCGTTCGCCACGAACCGCCGTTGATTCGGCTGATGACGCCTGCTGCTCGGAACCGTGAGCAGGAGGTCGTGATGGTGGATCGAGTTCGAGGTTGGCTGGTCTCGTGCCGTCGAGCGGTGCGCTTCCATCCAAGGTGCGTCGCGCGCGAAGGTCATCGCGTGCGGTACGGGACGGGCGCTGGGGCTCGGCGGGCGAGTGTCCGCGTCGCGGCACCGGTGGCCGTCCATGTGTGCGTTGGATCGGACCCGAGCGAGGAGGTGCGGCCGTGCGGACGGTGATGCGCGCGGATCTGGAAGGCGCTTCGCTGATGAGGATCTACACGCGCGCTTCCGACAAGGTGGGTCGACACGACTTCGCGACCGCCATCGTGCATGCAGCTCGCGATGCCGGTCTGATGGGCGCGACGGTGCTTCCCGGCATCATGGGATACGGCGGGCACAGCATCGATGGCGAGCTGAGCGTGGCGCTCTACCACCCGGAGCACCAACCGTACGTGGTCGAGCTCGTCGACCGGCCGGAGCGCCTGCAGGCGTTCCTTCCCCGCATCCACGAGATGAACCGGTGGAATCGGCTCGTCACCATCGAGCGGCTGCGCGTGCACTCGTACCACCACGGCACCGTGCCAGAGGGGGATGAGCCTTGATGGCGGCGGGGAGCGCGTCGTCGCAGCGGCTGGCGTGGCGGTTCGTGGTGGGTCTCGGTCTGGTGAGCCTGTTCGCGGACTTCACGTACGAGGGCGGGCGGAGCGTGTTGGGGCCCTATCTGGCCGTGCTGGGAGCGAGCCCCTTGGTCGTGGGTGTGGTGGCCGGTGTCGGGGAGTTCCTCGGGTACGGGCTGCGCCTCGTTTCGGGCCGCTCGGTCGATCAGCGCGGACGGCCGTGGGCGTTGATGTTCCCTGGCTATGCGCTGAACCTGCTCGCCTTCCCGGCGATGGCGTTGATCTCGGCCCTGGCCCCTGTCGCGGGCCTGGCGTTCGCGGAGAGGCTCGGCAAGGGGCTACGGACACCGGCCAGAGACGCACTGTTGGCTGCGGCTTCGGATGGTCTGGGTCGCGGCTCGGCGTTCGGCCTGCACGAGGCGCTGGATCAGGTCGGCGCGCTACTGGGGCCGCTCGTGGTGGCTGCTGCGGTGGCGTGGAGCGGGTACCGGGCCGCGTTCGGGGTCCTCCTCGTTCCTGCCGTGGTCGCGCTTGTGTTGCTCGGCCGGGCGCGCGGGCTAGAGCCCGCGCGAAGCTGGCCTGCCGCGCATCGAGCGTCGCGGGGTTTGTCGCCCGCCTACTGGCGTTTCTTGACCGTCGTCGCGGTCGTCATGGCCGGATTCGCGCACTTCGCCCTGGTGGCCTACCGGCTCCAGGCTCAGCACGTGGTGGCGCCTGCCGTCATCCCACTCCTCTTCGCGCTGGCGATGGGGATCGATGCGGGCGCGGCGCTTGCGGCGGGTAGGGCGTACGACCGCCTGGGTGTGCGTGTGCTCTACGCCTTCCCCTTGCTGTCGGTTCCGATCGCGCCGATGGTGTTCTTGACGGGGGGCGTATGGACGTTAGCGCTGGGGATGGCGTTGTGGGGCGCGGCCTTCGGCATGCTGGAGAGCTTGACGGGTGCCGTGGTCGCGGACGTGGTGGCGACCGACGTACGGGGTACGGCCTACGGGGTGCTCTATGCGGTGATGGGGGGCGCCTGGTTGCTGGGCAGCGTGTCGATGGGATGGCTCTACGGGATCTCGCCCGGGCGGTTGGTCGTGTACGCCGTCACGATGCAGGTGGCTGCGGGTTGGGCCGTCCACCGCCTGGTGACGGGCGGTGGTGCGCGTTGAGCTCTGGCCGGGCGTGCCGAAGGGCGGGTGGCGCGGCGTGCGCGCGCTCCGAGGCGTGAGGCGCCCGCCCGGGCCGCCTCGCGATCTCGCCCCGGTCGAGGGAGACAGCCTTCGGAACCGTCTCCTGGCGGCCATGGAGGAGCCCGGCTGTCCCATCTGTCAGGTCGGGCTCGAACAGGAGCGCCGCTACTTCTTCTGGTTCTTCGCCGAGAACCACCACTCACCGGAAACACTCATGCGGCTGGTGGACACACAGGGCTTCTGTCTTCGGCACGCCCGAGGCCTCGCGGCCGGTGGCGGCGAGCACGACGCGGCGCTGGCGTCGGTGTACGAATTCCTCTCACGAAAGGTGGCAGCCGATCTGAAGGGGGAACTCCGGCACGAGACGGGGACGGGGCCCGGGCGGGTGTCAGCCCAGTGTCCTGTCTGTGCCAGCCGAGAAGGCGCCGAGGAGCGCCTTCTGGATCCTCTGGCGAGGCTGCTTGCCGACGAGCTGGCCAGGGAACGCTACCATCCGCCTCACCTCCTGTGCCACACGCACCTGCAGCGGCTCGAGCCCCACCTCGACACCGGGACCCTTCGCTGGGTCGTGGACCGGAACCGAGACGCCCTGGACGCCGCGATCGAGCAGCCGTTCGATGCCGAAGCGCAACGCTCGCACGTGGCCGAGCTCTCGGGGGTCGTGCGCGAGGTCGACGTCTCGGCGGTCTACCCCGAGCACCGCGCGGAGCCCGCCGTTGGCGGGCTGGCCCTGAGGGCGGCGGTCGAGCGGACGCTAGAGGACGAGCGCCACTGCCCCGTCTGCGTCGCTCAGGCCGAGGCGTACCGCGCCTGGGCTCGCTTCTGCGAGGCGCATGCCGGGGGCCGCGAGCCGATCGAGGACCTGCTGCCGACCTGCGACGAGCACGTGGGCGCGTTCCTGGCGCACGGCTCCGATGGTCTGCGCGAGCGGACGCTCGCCAACCTGGCGCCGCTCCTGCAGGACGTCCTGGTCCGGTCGCTCGGTGATCTCGACGCAGACTCCTCATCGTCCTGGTGGACGCGGTTGAAGGCCATCATGCTCTCCGGGCGGCGCGAATCCGGTGAGCGCAGGGCGCGGAAGGCGCTACAGCGCAGGCCGGCGTGTCCGGTGTGCGCGATGCAGCAGGACGCCGAGAGCCGCGCGCTGGACCTGTGCGCCCTGCTGGTGGGTACCGGCCCCGGGCGGCAGCGCTATGAGAACGGTCATGGCCTGTGCCTTCGGCACCTACGCGCGGGCCTGGCGAGGAGGTACGGCTCCGACGTGCGCTCGGCGCTGCTCGGCCATGCCCGCCTGCAGGTCGAGCTGGTGGCGTGGGAGCTGCAGGAGGCGGGCCGACTGGATGCCTGGACGGCACGGCCGCTCCCCCGGGCCTCGGAGCGGGAGGGGTGGCGTCGAGCGCTCTACCGCTTCGAGGGGGGCCTGGAGCGGCCGTGATGGTACCGGCCCCGGCCGCAAGGAGGCGGTGGGGGGCCGGAGCCGGTCGTCAGTCGTTGCCGGTCGCGCCCTCGGCCGGGGCTCCGTCCTCGCGGCCGAGCATCGGCGCGGCGGGCGCTACCTCGGGATCGCCGGGTGCTTCGCCGAACACCTCTTGGTACAGGTCCTCGCCGAAGCTGGTGGGGAGCGGGGCGGCCACCTCGAGCTTGAAGCTGCGGGCCCCGCTCTCGGAGCGGGAGACGCGCAGGAAGAGGTGATGTTCGTCGCGGGTTTCGTGCATGGAGCGCGCGAAGTCGTACAGGTGCGTCACGAAATGGATGCTCACGCCCCTCTCCAGGAGCGTGCTGACGATCTGGCGCGCGATCTCCGATCCCTCGCGTTCGTTGGTGGATGAGAACGACTCGTTCAGGAGCAGCAGCGAGCCCGGCTCGAGCTGTTCCACGATGTCCGACATCCTGGCCAGCTCCTCGTCAAACTTGCCGCTCTCGAGGTTGACGTCCTCCTCGCGTTTGAAGTGGGAGTAGAGGCCTGCGGAGACGCTGAGGGTGGCGGCGTGAGCCGGTGCGAAGAGCCCGCACTGGGTCATCAGTTGAGCGATACCCAGGGCGCGCAGGAAGGTGGACTTGCCGCCGTGGTTGGCCCCGGTGGTGACGATGAGGTCCTTGCCGTCAGCGTCGAGATCGTTGGGCACGGTGCGCTCGGCGATCTGCAGGGAGAGGGCGGGATCGTAGAGTGCCTGGAAGGTCCTGCGACCCTCGCCGGTGGGGCGTGGCGAGGGCATGCAGGTCGGCTCGCGCTTGGCGGCCAGCCGTCCGTGGAGGCGGATGGCGCCGACGTAGAAGGCGAGCTCGTCGCGGAGCGCTCGGAAGAAGCCGAGGATGTGGTCGTTGGATTGGGCCAACGCGTTGGCCACGTCGTTGACGCCGCGGTCTCGGAGCTCGTCGAGCGCCCGGAAGCCGCCTTCGTCGCGTTCAGGGATGGTGAAGCTGAAGGTCGCTGGGCCCCTCGTCAGGAGGCGCTTGAAGAACCCGCCTTCGGGCTCGTTCGGCTCGCGCAGCACGTACTCGGAACCTACGTTGCCCGGGCCCAGCCGCGCGCTCAGCGGGATCCCCCCGCGGAACCTCAGGTCCTTGAGATGGGCGTCGATGCGGGCGAGGTAGGTGTCGTCGAGCTCGGTCTGAACCTCCAGGAACAGGCGGTCGAACGCCTCGGATTCGAAGGCGGTCACGTGCTGCTCGGCGATCGTGCGCAGCGCCCGGAGGCGCTCGGCGAACATCGCCATCACCTCCACCGAGCGCCGTAGGATCGTGTCCGGATGGTCCTTCAACAGGCCGAAGTAGTGCCTCCTCTCATCCTCGACGGTTGAAGAGGCGAGGTCGTACAGGGCGCGTACCGCCTCGGGGTTGCGCAAGGCGTCCTTCAAGGCGGCCTGGCGGTAGAGGATGGCGTCGACGTCCGTGAGGCTGCCGGCGAAAGCGCGACGGACGACGGCATCGATGACCTCGTCCCCCCCGGCCATGGCGTCGAAGATCCACGAGAGCCCCAGATCGGCGACGACGTCGTCGAAGTTCCAGGGGAGAGATCGGCTCGCGTCGAAGTCGCGTTCGCGGTCCATCAGCAGCACGTTCATGCCGGCAGCCTCTCGGAGAGCGCGTCGCGCGTGAGACCGTACTTGCGCGCGATCGCGATGGCGTAGGCACGACCGTCGGCAGGGCGGCGCACGATCCTGAACGTGCGGACGGCGGGGTCCTCCGGGTCGACCGTGCCAACCATGCTCACGGTGCGCTCGTGGAGTGACGCCAACTCGTCGAGGAACGTCACCACCAGGCCGAGGGTGCCGCGTGCGTCGATGCGCCGGAGCACCTCCCGGCTCAGGAGGAGGGCGTCGCTCGCCGTGGTGGAGGAGAAGGCCTCGTTCATGATGACGAGGCTGTCGTTGGTCGCTCGCTCGACGAGGTCGTGGACCCGAACGAGCTCCTCGTGCAGCTTGCCGCGGAGGTCTTCCACGTGCTCCTCCCGCTCGAAGTGGGTGTACAGACCGTCGAAGGGATGGACGCGCGCCGCCGCGGCAGGGACGGGAAGGCCCAGTGCGGCGAGGTAGTGGAGCTGGCCGAAGGCGCGCGCGAAGGTGGTCTTCCCACCCTGGTTCGGGCCGGTGACCACGATCAGTCGCTCGTCACCGTCGAGCCGCACGTCGTTGGCGACGACGGGGTGCTCGTCGCGGACCTTGATGGCCAGCGCTGCGTCGAACATCGTTTCGGCGAACGTCCCGCCCCAGCTCGGTGCGAGCTCGGGCAGCGAGAAGCGCAACCCGGTGTCGCGCTCCAGCACGCGCACGCGTTCAAGGGTTGCAAGGTAGAACTGGGCTTCGCGATCGAAGGCGGCGATGCGGTCGTCCAGGAAGTCGCGTCGCTCCTGACAGAAGTCGTGGAGGCGCGCGAAGGTGTCGGGGTGGAGCCTCGCGACCGCGTCGAGGATCTGGGCCTCGACGTGGTTCATGGTCGCATGGTCGCGGAATTTCGCGCGGTAGTCCTTGGGCGCCGACGTCTCGAACTTCTCGAAGGTCGCTAGCACCTGGGCGCTGTAGTCGGCCTCGCCGGCGTAGGTGCGCACCTTCACCGTGTTGCCCTGGATGAGCACGTCGTAGACGATCTCATCGATGGCGGTCCGGAGATCCTCGGCGCCGGCGGCCAGCGACATGAATGCGTCCGAGGACGTGAGCCTCCCGAGGTAGGCGAGTAGCCCGGAGATCCCTCTCGAGCGGGGCTCGGTGGCCCCGAGTTCGGCGGTCAGCCCGCGCACGGCGCGCACGTAGGTGAGGATGGCCTCCAGGAACCAGCGGTCGCGCTGGTAGCGGTAATGGGCGGCGTCCCGCGCCGCGAGACGTTCCCGCATGGCGACCATGGCATCGGCGAACGAGGTGACGGCGTCGTACACCCCGTCGCGTTGGAGCTCGCGCACGACCTCTTGGCGGTAGAGGATGGCGTCGGGGTCGGAGAGCGGGAGCTGGAAGTCGGCCTCGAGCCTGTACGCTTCCCTGCCGGCCGTGATGCCGGTGACGATCTGGTCCAGGGCCAGGTCCACGAAGTACTCGGGAGCCGCATCTGCCGATCGCCGTTCGGCTTCGTCGTCTGGTGTCCTGTACAGGATGCTGTAGAACCTCATCTGGCGATGCCTCCTTCGCGCTGGCCGGGCGCCCGTACGAGGCTCCGGCCGGTAGGAGTCATCAGCCCGATGTGGGCGAACTGCGGGAGAACTCCATCTCCTGCTGCGAGTATACGAGTCGGGGTGTCCCCTCAGGCGTGCGTGGCTGACGGGGATGGTCTCCGGGGGGCCTCGAAGTCGGCGCTGGAGCCCAACTCGGTCTCGATCTCCAGCAGGCGGTTGTACTTGGCGATGCGCTCGCTGCGTGATGCCGATCCCGTCTTGATCTGGCCTCCGCCCATGGCGACCGCGAAATCCGCCAGGAAGGTGTCTTCCGTCTCGCCCGAACGATGGGAGATGACGTAGCTCCAGCCGGCCTTGCGGCAGAGGTCGATCGCCGCGACGGTCTCCGTGACGGTGCCGATCTGGTTGAGCTTGATCAGCACGGCGTTGGTGCTGTGCTCGCGGATGCCGCGCTCGATGAAGCGCGTGTTCGTGACGTACAGATCGTCTCCTACGATCTGGACGCGATTGCCCAGAGCCTCCGTGTGGGCGCGGAAGCCTTCCCAGTCGTTCTCGGCGAGCCCGTCCTCGAGGGAGACGATGGGGTAGCGGTCGATCCATTGGGCATAGAGGTCCGTCAGCTCGGCGCCGGTGAGCTTGCCCAATCCGGAGGGGGTGAGGTCGTAGCGGTCGCCGTCGAAGAACGACGTGGCGGCCGGGTCGATCGCAAGCGCAACGTCCGTGCCGGGCTGGTAGCCAGCGGCCGCGATCGCTTCGAGGATCAGGTCGCAGGCGTCCTCGTCGCCTCGAAGGTCGGGGGCGAAGCCGCCTTCGTCACCGACGCTCGTCACGTAGCCGTTGCGCGCCAGGATCCCCTTGAGCGCGTGGAAGGTCTCGACGCCGGCTCGAAGAGCCTCGGCGAAGCTGGGGGCGCCCAGCGGCATCACCATGAACTCCTGGAACGAGACGCTGTTGTCGGCATGCTTGCCGCCGTTGAGGATGTTCATCATCGGCACCGGAAGCCGCGTGGCGGTGGGGCCGCCCAGGTAGCGGTAGAGCGGTAGGCCCGCGGCCTCGGCCGCGGCGCGGGCCACGGCCATGGACACGCCGAGGATGGCGTTCGCGCCGAGCTCACTCTTGTTCGGCGTGCCGTCGAGCTCGATCATGGTCCGGTCGATGGCGGGCTGCTCCTGAGCCTCCATACCGAGGACGGCCGGGGCGATGCGTTCGTTCACGTTCTGCACGGCTCGCAGGACGCCCTTCCCGCCGTAGCGGCCGGCGTCGCCGTCGCGGAGCTCGACGGCCTCGTTCTCGCCCGTGGACGCCCCGGACGGCACCGATGCGGACACGTGGGTGCCGTCGTCGAGGTCGCAGCGGACACGGACCGTGGGGTTGCCGCGGGAGTCGAGGATCTCGCTGGCGGTGAGTGCGCGGATGATGGGCATGGTGGGACGCTCCTTTCGAGCGGCGAACGGATCGTGATCAGGGTGATGGATCGGGCCGCGGTTCTGCTGGCGATGGGGTTACGGCATCGAGCTCGAGCGTGCGCAGCTCCGACCGCAGGGCGTTCAGGTCCGAGATCAGCCCCTTCCATCGGTGCAGGTCGTCCACCACCTTCTCGCCACGGCTCAGGCGCCGTTCGAGCGCGGCTTCGATGGCGCCCTCCGTGGCTTCGGTGGCGCGCTTTAGGCCGTCGGCCAGTGACCGGCCGAACCCGAGGACGGAGGCGTCGACGTTCTGCAGCATGGCCCACCGCAGGTTCTCCACGTTGCGATTGACCAGACGGTCGAGGTGGTCGTCCAGTGACGACAAGCCCGGCACGGGATCGGTATCCCACGGTCGCGCGACCCAGTACGGTCGGCGCGTGAGCTCGAGCGGATCGTCCGTCGGAGCGGGCACGTACGGTACCTCCAGCAGCTCGGCGGCCGTCCGCCTCACGGTCGCGATCAGCTCGGCCATGCGCTCCCGGTACGGCGACAAGCGGGTCGCGAGGAGCTTCCGCATGCGCCCCTCCAGATCGGCGCGCTCCGCACCGAAGAAGATGGGTGTTGCTTCGGCCCAGGCGTCTTCCACGGCCGAACGGGCGGCGCGTCGCCGCACGCCTGGGGTCCGGACCTGGGATTCGATCTCGCGCAGGTGGGTCCGCGCCCGCTCTCTGAGCTCCTTCGCCTCGTCCTCTACGGCCTTCGACAGGCGCTTGCGGTCGCCTTGGAGCCTGTCCTGCAGGGCTATGCGCCCGTCCGCGACGTCGCGCAGACAGGCCCGCAAGGTTCTCAGGCGCTCCTCGAGCTCGTCGGCGGGCTGCTGGAGGGCTGCCAGCGCGATCCGGGCGTCCATCTGCGCGTTCGCCAGGATCTCGTCGGCATGCCGGGCGATTGCTCGTGCGAGGATGTCGAGCTTCTGCGCGGCAAGTTCCTGAACCAGGACATCGTGCAGCGCGGCCATGCCGCTGGCGCGCCAGGCCGCACCGTCGTTCGTTTGCCGGGCTCGAAGGCCCTGACGTGCCGAGATCCCGAGGACGGAGCCGTCTGCGTTGACGCCCGTTTCCTCGGACAGGACGCGTCGCGTGAAGGCCAGAGCTTCCTCGCGCTCGTCCGGGTCGAGTTGGTCGAGCTTGTTCAGGGCGAAGACCAGCCGCGGAACATGCCGGTGCACCTCACGGAGGAAGTCGAGCTCCGTTTCCGTGAGCGGGGGATCCACGGCCGTCAGGACCAGCGCCGCGTCGCATTGAGCCAGGAAGTCGAGGGTGGCTTGGGTGTTGTGCCGGAGCGTGGAGCCGATCCCCGGTGTGTCGATCAGCACGATCCCGTCGGCGAGGATGTCGACGGGAAGCTCCACGCTTACGGTCGAGACGCCCTGGGTGTTGCGCGGGTTGCCGGTCTCCGTGACCGTTCGGGTGAGAAGCTCGTGGAGCTCGGTCACCGAGCCTGCCTCCGTGACCAGCGGGCTCTCGGCGGGGCCGTAGTGCACCGTGGCCCGGGTCCGCTCGCCGTACGCGAGGAACGTCGGCACGGTTGTCAGGGGCACCACCCCCACAGGGAGCAGGTCGGCGCCGACCAGTGCGTTGAGGAGGGTGCTCTTGCCGCGTTTGAACTGACCGAGCACAGCGAGATGGAGGCTGCCGCCGGCGAGCCGCTCTCCGAGCGCGTGGAGCTGCTTGGCGTACCGCGCCTGCATCGAGCCCTGCCCGGCCAGGCGATCGGCCCCGCGCCCGAGCACTCGCGCCAACCCCTCACGATCCGCGCTCGTGGCGTCGGTGCGCGCCGCCACGCGCATGGACGAGCGTGACGTGCTCATGCCAGCAGCCGCCATGCCCACCCGAGCGGGCCTGCCGGGCCATCCGACCTGTCGGTGACGTGATGTACACCGTCCATCGTTCGACCTCCGCAGACGGTGCGAACGGTCGCACCGCGTCAGGGGTCATCAGCCCGATGGGCGGTTCGAGGGGGAACCCCATCCCCGAAGCCCATCATAGCGCTGGCGCGGAGCGTCGGCAGGGTCCTTCGGTCCCTGGGGCGGCATTGTTGGTGACGGCGTATCCGTCCCGCGTTCGGAGCACCGGAACGGACGCTAGACTGGACGCAGTCGCCTGGCGCTGGCGTTCGCCATCAACCGCCCCTAGCAGGCCGATGACGCCTACGGCTCGTGATCGCGAGCGGAGGACGATGTCACGGTTCGTGAGGCAGGGACGTAGGAGGGTGGCAGCGGCGGAGGCCGCGCTGGCGCGCCGCGTTCCGCGGCCGGAGGGCAACGCTCCATCGGTAGCGTCGGACGGCGGCGAGCGGGCGCACGGCGTGCCCGCCGGCCGGGACGGGGAGGTTGCCTCCCGGGCCGGCTTCGTCAGTATCCTCTTCCCGCGTGAGGCCGATCGCGCGGCTCGTGCCGAGACGTTGTCGGCGGAGAGCCTCCGGGACCTCGGCTTGGCTCGAGTGCTCGACGACATCGCTTCGAGCCGTGAAACGCGCGAGGTGTTGGCGGTGCCGCTCCGCGACGCCGCCGTCATCCGCTACCGCCAAGACGTCATGCGGGACTTGGAGGCGGCCGAGCTGCGGCGAGCGGTGTCGGGCTTCCGAGCCGCGATGCATGCGATGCTTGTCCGGCTTCCCGAGGCGTCGTCTGGAGCGTATCCGTACGTTCGCGAGCGGGCCCGCCTCGATGCGGCGGTGCACTACGTGCGGGCCATGACGGGTCTCGCGGACGCACTGAGGCGGTCTGCGCTCGCTTCCCAGGGGTTGTTGGCGCTTCGGGCGCATCTGCAGCGCACCGTGTCGTCCGCTTCATTCCAACGGCTGGCGCGAGAGAGCGAGAGCCTGAGCGCACGCCTGTCGGAGCTTCGTTACGTTCTGATCGTCTCCGGAAGGCGGGTCACGGTGCGCGACGTCCGATCGGACGTGCCCGTACGGGACGTGATCGAGAAGGTCTTCGGGCGCTTCATCGAAGGGGCGGCGTCCGAGGTCGACGCCAGAGCGTACGAGCCCGGAGGGATGACCCGCGTGCAGGCGGAGATCGTCGAGCGGTTGGCTCGCCTCTATCCGGAGCCGTTCGGGGAGCTCGAGCGCTTCGCGGCGCGTGGTGACCCGTTCCCTGACCCCGTGCTGGAACGCTTCGACCGCGAGGTCGGCTTCTATCTGGACGTGCTGGCGTACCTCGAACCGTTGCGGCAAGCCGGCTTGTCGGTCTGCTACCCGGAGGTCGGCGAGGAGCGCACGCCCTTGCGTTGCGAGCAGACTTACGACGTGGCCCTTGCCCGGCGCCTCGTGCAGGAGGGCGGCACGGTCGTTCCCAACGATACCGAGTTGCGGGGTCGTGAGCGCATCTTCGTGGTGACCGGGCCGAACCAGGGAGGCAAGACGACCTTCGCGCGGACCTTTGGGCAAGTCCACTACCTGGCCAGCCTGGGCTGTCCCGTGCCCGGCACGGAGGCGCGACTGTGCCTGTTCGATCACCTCGTCACTCACTTCGAGCGGGGCGAGCAGGCCCAGGACCTTCGCGGCAAGTTGACCGACGACCTCGTCCGGGCGCGGCGCATCCTGGACACCGTTACGCCCGGCAGCATCGTGATCTTGAACGAAACCTTCTCGTCGACCACCCTCAGCGACGCACGCTTCCTGGGAGCCAGGGTGCTTGCCAAGCTGTCCGACCTGGATCTCCTCGCCGTGTACGTGACGTTCGTGGACGAGCTCGCGAGCTTCGACGAGAAGACGGTGAGCGTCGTCAGCACGGTCGAGCCCGACGACCCCACCGTCCGGACGTTCAGGCTCGAGCGCAGGCCCGCGGACGGGGCTGCCCATGCGCTCGCGATCGCACGCCGGCACGGCGTCACGTTCGAGCAGATCGTAGAGCGGCTGCCGCGATGAAGGCGCGTCTGATGCACCCGGACCAGGGCTTCGATTCGGGCCGCGAGCTTCCGCCCGAGCACGCGGCGTTGGCACGCGATCTGGACCTCGACGTGCTGGTGGGGGCGATGGCGGACGGCGACCCACTGGTCCACGAGGTCTGCGCGGCTGCGCTACTTCAGGGCGCGCACAACGACCTTGCTACGACCCGCTACCGTCAGGCGGCGTTGCGCGATGCCCTCCTGCGCCCGGAGACGGTGCGCGTGCTGTACGATCTCGCGGGGGACGCCATCGACCGCAGGAAGAAGGAGTGGCTCGGGATCTTCAGCCGTTCTCCTGCGGGCATCCTGGTCGAGGCGAGCGCGCTCCTGCAGATGTACGTTGGGATGCTTCGGCGGCTCAGGCGCGTCGTCGAGGAGGCGCCGGGCGAGTTCGTCTCCGAGGGGTGGACGGCACTCGCCCGGCTCGTGGCCGAGGAGCTCGACGACGCCTTCTTCGCCGACGCGGAGCGTTCGCTGAGCGAGTTGCGCGACGGCAGCACGCTGTTGGCGAGTGCCCGTCTGGGAGAAGGCAACGAGGGCAGAGAGTACACGCTGCTTCGGGGGAGCGGGCGCGGTCCGCGCTGGCTGACGTCGGTCTTGCGCCGGGGACCGAACACCTTTGGCATAAGCAGCGTCGATGACGGCGGGTCGCGGGTCCTGGCCGACATGCGGAATGTCACCGTAGCGCGCGTGGCGGACCTGTTGGCCCGCGCAGCCGAAGGTGTGAAGGAGTTCTTCGAGGCCCTGCGCGTCGAGTTGGCCTTCTACGTGGGCTGCCTGAACCTCCACGCGCACCTGGAGGAGCTGGGTGTGCCGGTGTGCTTCCCGACGGCCCGGGAGCCGGGAGGATCGGTGTTGCGGTTCTCCCACCTGGTCGACCCCGCGCTGGCGCTCAGGTCACGGGGCGTCGTCGTAGGCAACACCCTCGACCTGGACGGCAAGGAGGTCACCATCATCACGGGCGCGAACCAGGGCGGCAAGACGGTGTTCGTACGGAGCCTTGGTGTGGCGCAGCTCCTGCTTCAGAGTGGCCTGTTCGTGACGGCGAACGCCTTCGAGGGCGAGGTCGTGAGCGGGCTCTACACGCACTTCCGGCATGAGGAGGACGAGACGCTCACGAGCGGCAAGCTCGACGAGGAGCTCGGGCGCCTGAGCGCCATCGTGGAGCACCTCCAGCCCCGGTCGCTGGTGCTGTTCAACGAGTCGTTCGCTGCTACCAACGAGCGCGAAGGCTCCGAGGTCGCGCGTCAGGTGGTGGCAGCACTGGAAGCGCGCCAGGTGAGGGTCGTGTTCGTGACACATCTCTTCCTCTTCGCGCAGGGCCTGTATGGGCGGGAGAGCACGCGGCGAGCCTTCCTGCGGGCGGAGCGGCGACCCGACGGTACGCGCAGCTTCCAGCTCGTCGCAGGCGAACCCCTCGAGACGAGCTACGGCGAGGATCTCTACCGTGAGATCCTTGCCGACGCGGTGGAGGCATGAGGCGCGGCAGGGTCGTCTGCGTGTCATAGGTGGTGGTTGCTCCTGGGCGCGTGTGAGGCGGCCCTGATGCCGCGGGTCAAGCCTGGGGGAGTTGTGTGGCGCTTGCCGTTCTCGGGCGTGCCGTCTCAAAGTACGGCGGCTGCGAAGGATGACAGATCAATGGGTTAGTACGGCCCGAACCCGGTGGTCGCGAGGACCCCGCCTTCGGGGACAGGGGCGAGGACGTTGGTGGCGCTTTGCACGAAGATGAGCATGCCTCAGGCGCCGTCGCGTTGGGGCTCGTGTGGGAGCAGCGGCACGGATGCCGTGGAGGCGGGGACTTAGTAGACGGAGTACGCGCCCGTGATGCAGTAGAGGACGTAGAGCTGCTACGCGAGGAGGGCTCTGGAGAGTACGAGGGCCAGGGCGGAAACGGATGCGGCGGCCGCTCCGCCGCTTTCGGTCAGGAGAGTTCTGCGGGGTCCCCAACGGTCGACGAAGGTGCCGGCGATGGGACTGAGGAGGACTTGCGGCAGTAGGTAGGCGATGGTTGCGACGCTCATGGCGGTGGCGTTCTGGGTGGTTCGCCACAGCCAGATGCTGAGTGCCAGGCTTGCGATGGCGGAGCCTATGAGGGAGACGCCCTGTCCCGCCACGAGCACGCTGAATCCGGCTAGGCCGGCTTGATTGCATTTCACGCCGCGAGTGTTGCTACCGGCCGTTCGGCTTCCCACGGTCCAGGTTGAGCGGCCCAGCCACCGGGCAAGCATTGCGTAGCAGGCCATGGGCCCGCACGGCATAGGTCATGTCTGCGACTCGAACATGGCGCAAGAGGTCCTAGTCCATTACCACGTCGCCGCCAATCGCCACACGAACCGCAATCGAACTCGAAAGGTCGAACGCCGGCGACGCGTCCTGGACGAGCCATATCGGCTTTCCGGCCGACTCGTTGAAGCTGGACTCTTCATCATTGCGACGAGTGTTCAGCGATTAGCCCCACACAACTACGGTGGTCTCAGCGCCATTAGGCGCCCTTCATCGGAACGCACTGGGTTCACTCGGTTGACCCGTATGCAGCCCGATAGACCAACGAGAGGAGACCCAGATGCACCAGCAAGCAGGCTCGCGCTCCCGGACCGTCATCGACGCTCCGGCCGCGGCAGAACTGCTGGACGTGTCGGTCGCGCGGCTCTACGACATGGCCCGCCGCGACATGATTCCGGTCGTCCGTTATGGGCGTCGGCTTCGGTTCGTCGTCGAGCACCTGAACGACTGGCTCGACCACGGCGGCACGGCCCAGTAACGAGGCTCGGCGGGGGATGACCAAGGCCATCCCCCGCCCCCCTCCCCAACACCCTGCACGTTCTCCAAGAAGCCCTAGTAGGCATTCCCATCCCCATACAGGAGCCTTCCATCATGCACCTTCTCTTCGTCCACTCCTACTCCCACGTCTACGTTCTCGCAGCGCTCTGCCTCATGGCTCTTCTCTCCAGCCGGGGCCGCCCGGGCTCAAGCCTGGCCACGGTCCTCTCCAGCCCACGTGAAAGGCGGGTCCCGACCTCGCGGCACGCCCTGGCCTGGCTGGCCAAGCCCTCCTACGACAGAAAGGCCGGTGCCTCAGCCGGACGCCGGGACGCCGGGCAGATCATCTACCGGGGACGCAACCGCTATGTGATCCGGGTCGACCTCGGTCGAGACGCCGCCGGGAGGCGCCGCCGGCATAACAAGACATTCCATGGCTCGTATACGCAGGCCCAGGAGGCTCTGCGCCAGCTCTTGGCGTCACGCGACCTCGGAGTGTTCGACGAGCGCCAGCTCGCGGCTGAGAGGCAAGCAGCCGAGTTCACCGTGAACGACCTGCTCGATGAGTGGCTCCATCGTGAACTCCCGATCTCGAACCGCGGGATCTCGATCGAGGACCAACAGCGCAAGTGCGCCATCTATGTGCGGCCCTTCCTCGGGAAGATGATCCTGGCTGCCCTGACCCAGGCGGACATCGTCCGGTTCCGCCAGGAACTCGTGCTGCTTGACTCGATCGCATCGATTCGACGAGCGGCGCGCCTTGCCTGGGATCGCGAGATCGCGCTCTGCAAGGTGCGAATCCGCGATCTCAAGAAGCAGATCAAGGACGCCAAGCGGGACCACGCACTTGATGCCATCGAGGAGCTCAACGCGGAGGTCGAGAGGTTCCGCGAGCGCATCGAATCCTTGCAGGCTCTCCCACCGATCACGAAGGAGATGCGATCAGACGGGTCCTGGCGGGAGCTCGACCCAGAGCCTGACGCGGGACACGTGGTCAAGATCTCGACCTCTACGGTCCGGGCGGCGCTTAAGACCCTCAAAGCGGCGTTGAACTACGCCGTCGATCGTGGCTACATCGCCGCCAATCCCGCTGAGAAGGTGAAGCTGCCCAAGGCCGCGCCGCCGGTTCGCCACCCGCTCTCCCGCGACCAGGCCAGTAAGCTCGTCGTCGGAACCGCTGCCGATGTCTGGGGGGCGCTGTTTGCCGTTCTCGTTGGCTGCGGTCTCCGGCCGAGCGAGGCGCTCGCGCTCTACTGGAAAGACGTCGACTGGGACGCAGCAGAGATCCGTGTGTCGCGCAAGTTGACGAGGTTGGAATCGGGTGCGGTTGAGTTCGAGCCGACCAAGTCAGAGGCGGGAACGCGGTCCGTACACCTGCCAGCCTTCGTTCGCGATGCCCTGGAGGCCCACAGGAGCGTTCGGGGTGATGCCAGCATCGCGGTCAAAGGCGACGACCTTGTCTTCGGGAGCGTAGAAGGGGAGCCCGTCGACGAGAGGAACATACTCCGGCGCCACTTGAGGCCCGCTCTCGAGCGGCTCGGCCTTCCAACCGAGACCAGCCTCTACGACCTCAGGCACACGTGCGGGACGCTCAGCCATCATGCTGGGATGCATCTGAAGCAGTTGTCCCGGCTGATGGGGCACAGCTCCGGTGGGTTCACCATCGACACCTACGTGCACGACGATCCAGATGGCCGAGCGGACGCTGCTGCCATCATGGACTCCATGCTCGAGCTGGCCGG
This sequence comes from uncultured bacterium, assembly GCA_964616005.1. Classification (GTDB taxonomy): domain Bacteria; phylum Deinococcota; class Deinococci; order Deinococcales; family Trueperaceae; genus JASBRS01. The sequence goes on from CAZTTB010000017.1 coordinate 29,735, forward strand.
CAACGTCGAGGGTGAGGTGGAACCCGACCGAGATGACGAGGGCAACTCGGATTCGGCGGCGGTTCCTGCGGATGTGGTAGCGGACGAGGGCTAACGATCCCCAAGGCTGTGTCCAGATTGCGGCACCTCGCGCCTGACCACAATAGGACCACAACGAAGAACTCCCGAAGCCGTTGTCGCTTCGGGAGTTCCTTTGTCCCGTCCTGGACGGGGTAAACTGGTCGGGGTGACTGGATTTGAACCAGCGACCACTTGACCCCCAGTCAAGTGCGCTACCAGGCTGCGCTACACCCCGGAGGCAGGGCAACGACGCGCGCGTCGCTGCCCTAAGAGTGTACGAGCGCCCTCACGTCAGCGTCAAGCTGCCGTGGGGCCGCCGCTCGGCCGTTCAGTCGCTCCGCACCTCGAACGCGAGGAGGAAGGCGGGGAGCTCCTCGCCGGGATGGTCGGCGACGTTGAGCATGGGCAGCTGCAGGTAGGTCGCGTTGGCGTCCGGCGTGGTGGGGCCGCCGGGCGAGACCACGCTGCCCTGGTAGATGGACGGGTAGATGCCGAGGTAGTGCGTGCCCTCCCGGCCGGGGGCCTTGAGGTGGATCGTGACGTCACCCTGGCTGTTGAAGCCGCAACCGTAGCCGATGTAGCCGTTGTCGAGGAGCACCGTGTAGATGTTGGCGGTCGCCGTCCAGCCCACGCCCTTGAGGGTGAACGTGATGTCGCCGCCCGGCGCCACGACCTGCGGCGACACCGCGGAGACGCTGGGCGTGATGGTGTAGCGGAGCGACGCATCGACGTCGCCGGAGACCGCGCCAAGGCGGTGGGCTCCGCCGAGGTCGTCGGGGGTGGGGAGGCTCAGGGTGAAGGCGCCCGATGCGTCGGCCTGCACGGTGTCGAGGGCCCGCTCGGACTCGTCCCAGCCTCCGCCGCTGATGCGGTTGCCGGTGACGGTGGTCCAGCGCAGATCGACCGCCGCGTTCGGTGGGAAGCCGCTGCCGCGAACGGCGATCACACTGCCCACCGGTCCGGACGCGTGGTCGACGGCGAGGGCCGGGCCCGTGCCATCGCTCGTCGCGGCGCCGCTCCGCGGCAGGGTCTGCGTGTCGAGGCCGGCGGGGCGCACGGCGTCCCCGGCGGTCACCTGGAAGGCGGCGGACAGCACCGTGGGGATGGCCGGCTTGTAGTTCGGCGACTGTTGCTGGTTGAGGTAGGCAACCGGATGCGTTCCCGAGATGGCCTGCAGGGTGTGCACACCGACGGCGCCGCTCGCGGGCAGCGTCACGACCGCCGTCCCGTTGCTGGTGACGGCGGACAGCCAGCCGCTGTGGGCGCCGTCGTAGATCAAGTGCCAGACGGACTCCCAGAAGCGGTAGCCGATCCCCGTCATCGTGACGGTGATCGGCGTGCCCACCGGCCCGGAGGCCGGCGAGATCGACAGCGCGGGCACGAGCGTGAAGCCCTGCCGCGCCAGCCTCTCCCCGCCGGCCTCGACGAAGAGGTTGTGCACGTAGCCGTAGTCCTCGGGCACGGTGAAGGTCATCGTGGCCGTCCCGTCGGCCTCCGTGGTGGCGGTCGCGACCGCCGTGCGGGTCTCGGTCGCGGTGATGCCGTCGAAGGTGCCGTCGCCGACGTTCCAGCTGGCGTCGGCGCTCATCCAGGCGAGCTCCACCCGCGTTCCGGCGGCCAGGCCGCGGACCGTCGCGGCGACCTGCGTGCCGACGGGGCCGCTCGCGGGATGCAACTCGAGCGTCCCCGGCGGCTGGGCGAACGCGACGCCCGTCAGAAGGAGCAGGAGTCCTGGCAGGAAGCGCTTCAAGGTCGCTCCTCTCGTTGGGAATGGGTCAGCCGCCGAGCGCCGGCCTCCATCGGCGGCGCGGCGCACGGCGGCCATCGCGACTCTTTCAGCTACTGCTGCGCCTGGATGGTCACGGAGTTGCCACCGAACGCCTGTCCGATGGGTTCGAACGTGGCGGTGTTGCCCTGCGCGTCGATGACTTCGACGTGCCAGGCGTACGCGCCGGCTGGTGCGTCGGCGGGGATCACCCAGGGGCCGCGGAAGAACGACGGGCCCGGCGGCATGTCCGCGCCACCTGCCGGCGCGAAGAACATGGGGACGTCGTCATGCCCTTCGACCTTCACGCTCGCTTTCAGGCCACGCGCCTGCACGTCCTCGAACGCGAGCTCCGCACCGGTGGCCGCGTCGATCACCGAAGCGCGGAACACGATCTTCTCACCCGGGTAGAACACCGAGTTGGGCACGCACACGGGACCGTGCAGGACCGGTCCGTCGGCCCTCACCATATCGGCCTTGACGAAGTACGTGGGATTGGCGAGCGCAGCGGTCAGGAACCACAACGCCCCGACGACGAACGACATCCGGATGCTTCTCATGACCCCTCCTAGGGCGCTTCCGTCGGCAACGTCGACAGGTTGATTGTCGGAAGTCGGCGCTCACTGTACGAGGCGTGGCCCGAGAGCGCGAACGCACCGAGCACAGCGCGCGAGCGCTCTTCCGGTATAGAGGCGTGCGCGAAGGTTCTCGCCTCCCGTGGCACCAAGCTCCTAGAATGGCCCCATGACGTACCCGGCCGACGAGCCGCTCGAACTGCTCGACGACGACGGCGCGCCCCTCGGGCGAGGCAAGGAGCGCGCCCGCGTCCATGCTGACGGCGACTGGCACCGCGCCTTCCATCTATGGGTGGTGCGGGAGGGGCGGATGGTGCTGCTGCAGCGTCGCTCGCGGCGCAAGGACCTCGAGGGCGGCCGGATCGACGTCACCGTCGGTGGCCACGTGCGGGTGGGGGAGACGCTCGTCGATATCGTGCGCGAGGCGGAGGAGGAGATCGGGCTGGTGGTGCGGCCCGGGCAGCTCGTGTACCTCGGCAGCGCCCGCTCGTTGCGCAGCTACGCAGACGCCCTCGACCGCGAGGTGCAGGACGTCTATGCGGTCCGCGACGAGCGTCCGTTGACCGAGTACGCGCTGGCGTGCGACGAGGTCGAGGTGCTCTACGAGGTGCCCCTCGAGCGGGCCATCGACCTCTACCGGGAAGGCCGCTACGTGGCCGCGGCCGGTTACGACTGCCAGCGACGCGTCAGCAACGCCCTGCTCATCGAGGACGACCTGATCACGCAAGGGCGCGCGCTCACGGCGCGCGCCCTGGAACGCCTGCGGGAGTGGTTGAGCGGGGCCGATCCCGCGCCCTGGGCCGATGAGCCCATCGCCTAGAGGGTCGCTCGGGTCTAGCCCTGCAACACCGTCGGCACGATGAGTGGGTTGCGGCCGGTGGCCTTGCGGATGTAGCGACGCACCGGGTAGAAGATGTCGTCCCGGATGTCGTTGAGCCGTCGCTTCTCGCGCACGCCCTTCTGCAGCCCCTCGAGCGCGATGCGCTCGATCTCCTTGACCAGCCCGTTGTCGCCCTGCGCCACGCCGCGGGTGATGACCTCCACCGACGGTTTGCGTCCCGCCAGCGCCATGATGACGATCACGCCTTCCGCGGAGAGCATCTGGCGGTCACGGATGACCGGTTCGGTGACCTCGTCGCCGGTGCGTCCGACGCTGTCGATGAAGACCACGCCGGCATCGACCTGGCCCGTGACCTTGAGGTTGTCCTTGGTCAACTCGAGCACGTCGCCGTTGTGCGCGATGAGCACCTTCTTGGGGGGGTGGCTCATGCCTTCGGCAAGCCGCTGGTGGTTGACCTGATGGCGCATCTCGCCGTGCCACGGCATGAAGAAGCGCGGCCGCGTGAGGTCGAGGATGAGCTTGAGCTCCTCCTGCGAGGCGTGCCCGGAGGCGTGCACCTTGTACGTCGGCGGGTAGAAGACGTTGACGCGGCGTTCGTAGAGCTGGTTGATGACGCGTCCCACCGCTTCCTCGTTGCCGGGGATGGGGTTGGACGACATGATGACGGTGTCGCCGGGCTTGAGGTTGATCTTGCGGTGGCTGCCCGAGGCCAGGCGGCTCAGGGCGGCCATCGGCTGCCCTTGCGAGCCGGTGCACAGGAACAGCACCTTGTCGTCCTGCAGGTCCCCGACGTTCTCGCTGGCGACGAAGGGCTGCTTGAGCTCCAGGTAGCCGAGCTCCTGCGCGATGGTGGCGTTCTTGACCATCGAACGCCCCTCCATCACCACCCGGCGGTCGAACTTCTCGGCGATGCGCACGAAGTTCTGGAGTCGGTGGACGTGACTGGAGAAGGTGGTGACGATGACGCGCCCGCGCGCCTTGGCCACCAACTCGTCGACGGCGGCCATGACGTCGCGCTCGCTGGGGGTGTAGCCGGGCCGCTCGGCGTTGGTGGAGTCCGAGATGAGCAGCAGCACGCCGTCCTCGCCGGCCTGCGCGAGCTTGTGCAGGTGGCTGGTCTTGCCGTCGGCGGGGTTGTAGTCGAGCTTGAAGTCGCCCGAGTGCACCACCCGGCCCAGCGGCGTGTGGATGATCAGACCGCTGTTGTCGGGGATGGAGTGGGTCATGCGGAAGAAGTCGACGGTGAAGTACTTGCTGATCTTGATGCGATCGTCGGGCGTGATCTCGTGCAGGTCGACATCGTTCTCGGAGAGCTTGAACTCCTCGAACTTGCCGCGCAGCAGGCCCAGGGTGAGCCTGGCCCCGTACATCGGGATCTTGGGCAGCAGCTTGATCATGTAGGGCAGCCCGCCGATGTGGTCCTCGTGGCCGTGTGTCAGCACCCAACCCTTGATCTTGTGGGCGTTCTCGACCACCCAGTCGATCCTCGGGACCAGGATGTCGACGCCCAGCATGTCGGCGTCAGGGAACGCGAGCCCCCCGTCGATGAGCAGGATCTCGCCCTCGTACTCGAAGGCGAACATGTTCTTGCCGATCTCGCCCATGCCGCCCAGGGGGATGATGCGAAGTTTGCGGTCGTCCGCAGCCATGACACTCCTCTCGTGTCCATCGGCACGGCCACACGCTGGCGACGTGGCGGCCGGTGCGGTCGTCCACGTCGGCAACGGCATGCGCCGCGCCGGAGTCGCTTGTTGCAAGGCCGTCCGGTCCGTTCACGGGCGGTCGTGCTCGCAAGATAGGGGGGACGTCGCTCTCGCGTCGTCCCGGCCTCCCGGAGGAGGCAGGCCGCGGTCGGGCTTCGGTGCGCGTTCTGCGCGGCCCGGCCGGCCGGCGGTGCTTCGTGCGGTCCGCGCCGCAAAGATCACATAGGGTGCGGCGCGATGGCGCCGCGGGGCCTTCCCGTCGCGGAACGGGAAGGCCCGGTGCCGCTCAGCTCAGCGCCGGTCGCGCGGACCGCGGCGATCGCCGCCCCGGCTGTCGCGCCCGCCGCGCCCGCCGCCACCGCGGCGCCCGCCGCCGCTGCTGCGAGGCGGGATCTTGCCTTCGAGTTCGGGACGGATCAGGTCGATCTTGCCGCGGTCGTCGATGGTGTTGACCTTGACGCGGATGGAGTCGCCCTCCTTGAGGTGATCCTCGACGCGCTCCACGCGCTCCTCGGCGATCTGCGAGATGTGCAGCAGGCCGTCGGTGCCGGGGAAGAGGGTGATGAACGCGCCGAAGTCGGTCACCTTGGCGACCTTGCCGTCGTACTCCATGCCGATCTCGGCGGTGGCCGTCATCTCCTCGATGCGCCGGGCGACCTCTGTGGCGACCCCGGCGTCCTCGCTGTAGATCTTGATGAGGCCGTCCTCCGCCACCTCGACGGTGCAGCCCAGCGCTTCGAGCTCGCGGATCTGTTTGCCGCCGGGCCCGATGACCGTGCCGATCTTGTCGACGGGGATGCGCACGCTCATGATGCGCGGGGCGCGCGGCGAGATCTCCCCGCGCGGCGCGGGCAGCGCTTCGCTCATCTTGCCGAGGATGTGCAGCCGGCCGGCGCGGGCCTGGGCCAGCGCCTCGCGCATGATCGCCGGCGTGATGCCGGTGATCTTGATGTCCATCTGCAGTGCGGTGACGCCGTCGCCGGTACCGGTCACCTTGAAGTCCATGTCGCCGAGCGCGTCCTCGGAGCCGAGGATGTCACTCAGGATGGCGTAACGTTCGCCTTCCTTGACCAGGCCCATGGCGATCCCGGCCACCGGCTTGCGGATCGGCACGCCGGCGTCCATCAGGGCCAGCGAGCCCGAGCACACCGTGGCCATCGAGCTCGAGCCGTTGGACTCGAGGGTCTCGGCCACGATCCGCAGCACGTAGGGGAAGTCCTCCTGGCCGGGGATCATCCGTACCAGCGCGCGCCGCGCCAGGTTGCCGTGGCCGACCTCGCGCCGTGAGGTGCCGCGCAGGCGCTTCACCTCGCCCGTGGAGAAGGGCGGGAAGTTGTAGTGCAGCATGAACTCTTCGGTGTTCTCCAGGCCCAGGTCGTCGACCAGGCGGTTGTCGCGGCCGGTGCCGAGGGTGGCGACGGAGAGCACCTGCGTCTCCCCGCGCGTGAACACCGCCGAACCGTGCGCCATCGGCAGTACGCCGGTCTCGATCCAGATGGGGCGGATCTCGTCGGGGCGGCGGCCGTCGGTGCGCTGGTTCTCCTCGAGCACCAGGCGCCGCATCTCGGCCTGCTCGGCCTTGTCGTAGGCGGCCTTGAGCTGCTTGAGGCGGTCGCTCGCTCCTTCGGCGTCGGTGTCGGGTACCAGGCGCTCCAGGATGCCGTCGCGGACGGCCCTGATGGCGTCGGCGCGCTCGTGCTTGCCCTTCGTCAGCAGGGCGTCGCGCAGGCCGGCGGTCGAGGCCTCGCGCTTCATCAGGTCGATGTCGGCGGCGTCGAGCTCGATCGCGGGCTCGAAGCCCTTCTTGGGCTTGCCGATGTCCTCGCGCATCTGTTCGATGAGCGCGACGACCGGCTTGAGCGCTTCGTGAGCGGCCTCGATGGCGCCCACCATGACGTCCTCGGGGAGCTCGTCGGCGGCGGCCTCGACCATCATCACCGCGTCCTTGCTGGCGGCGACGGTGAGCTCGAGCTGCGAGCTGCCGTTCTGCAGCTCCTCGAGCGAGGGGTTGATGAGGTACTCGCCGTCGCGGTAGCCGACCACGCAGCAGGCCGTAGGGCCGTTCCAGGGCACGTCGCTGATCGACAGCGCGGCCGAGGCGCCGATGGCGGCCAGCGGGCCGGGCTCGGTCTTCTGGTCGGCAGACAGCACCGTGATGATGACCTGCACTTCGTTGCGCAGCTGCTTGGGGAACAGCGGCCGGATCTGGCGGTCGGTGATGCGGGCGTTCAACGTCGCCTGCTGGCCGGGCCGTCCCTCGCGCCGCAGGAACGAGCCGGGGATCTTGCCGATGGCGTAGTGGCGCTCCTCGTACTCGACCGTGAGCGGCAGGAACGGCAGTGGCGAGCCGCTGTCGTTCATGTGGGCGGTCACCAGCACCAGGGTGTCGCCGTAGCGTACGGTGACGCTGCCGGAGACCTGCTTGGCGTACTTGCCGGTCTCGATGACGAGCTCACGCCCTCCGAGTTGTGTGGCGTAGCGTCGGTAGCTGGGTAGATTCACGATCTCTCCTTCACGGTCACGGTCCGGCACGGTCGCGGCCGCGACCCGGGCACGGGCTCACAGCCGACCGGCGAGGCAAACGTGGCCTCGCCGGAAGCGTCCTTCGACGTGGTGTGCGTTGCGGCTTGAACGGGGCAGTCGGGGGTCACGCTCGTCCGTTGCGGCCCCTCAGCGGCGCAGGCCGAGACTCGCGATGAGTTCCTTGTATCCGTCGTAGTTGGTGCGCTCCAGGTAGCCGAGCAGGCGCTTGCGCTGCCCGACCATCTTGAGCAGGCCGCGCCGGCTGTGGTGATCCTTGGTGTGGGTGCGCAGATGCTGGCTCAGCTCCTCGATGCGAGCGGTGAGCAGCGCCACCTGCACGGCCGTGGAGCCGGTGTCCTTCTCGTCGCGGCCGTACTTGCGGATGATCTCCAGTTTGCCCGCAGGTTCCATCGTCATAGATATCAGCCCTTTCCAGGCGTGGATCCGGCACGGATCGGAGGGATAGAGGCGATGCCGAGCCAGAACACCAACGTAGGACTGTAGCATACCAGCGCCCGCGGCCCCAAGCCGCCCTGGCGGCGACACGGGGCAGCGCCGCCGCCAGGGCCCGTATGCTCGCGCCATGACGACACGGCAATGGTCGCTGACGCTCGACCCCCGTCCCCGGGGCGTGCACCTGGTGACGCGCGAGATCCTGGACGCCGTGGACCTGCGCGGCGTGCGTGCCGGGTTGCTCCACCTGTTCGTCCAGCACACCTCGGCCGCGCTGACGCTCAACGAGAACGCATCCCCCGAGGTCCGCGGCGACTTCGAGCGCTGGTTCGCGCGCGCCGTTCCCGGCGGGGCCGCGTACTTCCGGCACCGGCTCGAGGGCGATGACAACATGCCCGCGCACGTCAAGGCCAGTCTGATGGGGGCGGGCACGCTCTTGCCGGTGACCGACGGCAGGCCCGCGCTCGGGACCTGGCAGGGGATCTACCTCTGCGAGTTCCGCGAGCGCGGGGGCCCACGCCACGTGGTCGTCACCCTGCTCGGCGACGCCTGAGGCAGCTCCGGCGGACCGGCCCGCCGCGCTCAGGCGTGGCGTTCGAACCAGTCCAGCAGGGCACCGAGCCGTGCCAGCCGCCGGTCGGGCCTGCCGGAGCGCGACAGCTCGTGCCCCTCGTCGGGGAAGCGCAGGAACTCCACCTCGGCGCGCCCGAGGCGCTTCAGGGCGGTGAACCACTGCTCGCCCTGCTCGATCGGGCAACGGTGGTCCTGCTCGGAGTGCACGATGAGCACCGGGGTGGTCACGTTCGCGACGTGCTTGAGAGGGCTCTGGTCCCACAGGAGGTCGATGTCCTCCCAGGGGTTGCCGCCCTGCTCGCGCTCGGTGAAGCGGTAGCCGATGTCCGAGGTGCCGTAGAAGCTCAGCCAGTTGCTGATGCCCCGTTGCGTGACGGCGCTCGCGAAGCGTTCGGTCTGCGTGACCAGCCAGTTGGTCATGAACCCGCCGTAGCTGCCGCCGGTGAGGTGCAGCGGCGCACGCGGATCGCGGTGGCGCTCCATGGCGTGCTCGGCGATCGCCAACACGTCGCGGGCGTCGCCGCCGCCGTAGTCCCCGAGCACCGCCTGGTAGAACTCCAGGCCGAACGAGCTGCCGCCGCGCGGATTGCCGTAGATCACGGTGTAGCCCTCGGCCGAGAGCAGGTGGAACTCGAACTCGAAGCCGTAGCCGTAGTTGCCGTGAGGGCCGCCGTGCACCTCGAGCACGGCGGCGCGGTCGCGGCGGGCGCGCACGGGCGGCAACGTCCAGTAGGCCAGGTCGACGCCGTCGTCGGCGGTCAGCATCACGGGGTCGGAGGGCCGCTTGAGCCGCACCTCGGCCAGCCAGGCATCGTTGGCTCCGCTGACGCGCCGCTCCTGACTTCCGGGCTCGCGCAGCAGCAGCTCACCGGGCGTGGTGGGCGTCTCGACCGTGACCAGGGCCCGGCCGGCGGCGTAGGCGAAGGCGGTCACGACGCGTCGCCCGTCCATGAGCGGCGTGATGCCGCCCTCCAGGGCCACGCGAGCGAGCCCGGAGGCGCCGTCCCGGTTGAGGTTGAAGATCAGGCTGGCCTCGTCGTCCCACACCGGCAGCTGCGGGTAGGCGCCGTAGCGGCAATCGCCGCTGACGAGGCCCGCCGCGTCGAGCCCGCCGGTCAGCAGGTGCGGCCCGCCGCCGTCCACGCTCACCGTCCACAGGCCGGTCGGGCTGGCGAAGTCCTCGGGCACCGAGGGCGCGAGGAAGGCCAGGCGGCGGCCGTCCGGGGACGGGACGGGGGCGCCGGGGCTGAGCAGGTCGGCGACGACCGGGCGTACCTCGCGGGTCTTCACGTCGAGCGCGTAGATCCCTCCCCGCCACGCGTCCTCCT
>CAZTTB010000018.1:0-36822 GCA_964616005.1 uncultured bacterium
TGGTCCAGAGGGCCCACCCCGAGCTCGACATCATCCTGGCGGCGCGCGACGAGCGTCTCGACGAGCATGGCTACATCGTGCCCGGGCTGGGCGATGCCGGCGACCGCATCTACGGCACTCGGTGAGCGCGGCCGGCGCGCTCGTGTACGGGCTCGGGCCGTGGACCCGCCGGCGCGCCGCCGGGCGCCGCGTTGCACGCTGTGCCGCACGCTGCGCCGTCCCGCACCGTCCTAGAATGGTCCCGTGAGCCCGTCGCTCGTCGCCTTCCTGCCTGGCGCTTCCATCGCGTTCGTGACGGCACTGGTGGCGGTCGGTCTGTTCGTTCCACGCATCCGGCGCTTCGCGCTCCGGATCGATGCCGTGCAGGAAGGTGGGGGTGTCCATGGACGCGGCCGTCGCGTGCATCAGGGCGCCGTTCCCAACATCGGGGGCATCGCCATCCTGGGCGGCTTCCTGCTGGCCTTGCTGGTGGGGAGCCTGGTGGCGCCCAACCAGATCGATCCCAACCGCGTGCAGCTCCTCGCCATCGCCCTCGGGGCGGCGCTGATGGCGCTGGTCGGCTTCATCGATGACATGTGGGAGGTGCCGCCCGCCATGCGGCTTGCCTCACAGTTCGTGGCTGCCGGGATCCTGGTCGTCAACGGCGTCAGCATCGGCTTCGTGACCAACTACTTCGGCCCCACGACCTACGTGTTCATCCCCGAGCTGGCGACCGTGCTGGTGACGTTGCTGTGGGTGGTCGGGTTCACCAATGCCTTCAACTTCATCGACGGTCTCGACGGCCTGTCGTCGGGGATCGCCGCCATCTCCAGCATGAGCCTTCTGGCAGTGGCCCTTCAGTTCCCCGACCGCGGCGCGGCGGTGCTGCTGCTGGCGGCGCTGGCGGGCGCCGCGCTCGGTTTCCTCCGCCACAACTTCAGCCCGGCCAAGATCATCATGGGGGACTCGGGCGCCTACCTGCTGGGCTACGTCCTGGCGGCAGTCAGCGTTCTCGGGGCTCTCAAGGTGACGGCGGCGGTCACGGTGATGGCGCCGATCCTGGTGCTGGCGTTGCCGGTGGTGAACATCACCCAGGTGACGTTCCGCCGCTTGCGCCGCGGAGCCAGTCCCGCCGAGGCCGCCAACGATCACATCCACGATCTGCTGCGCGCCCGCTCGGGCTCGAACCGCGGGACCGTCATCGCGCTGTGGGCGGCGACGCTCGCGCTCGGGTTGGTCGGCATGACGCTCTCCAACACGCCTCCGGTGCTGACGCTGCTGACCCTGGTGCTCACGGTGGTGATGATCGCGGGGGTGTCGGTATTGCGCCTGGTCGAGGTGCGCCGGGAACGTCGGGAGCCGGCGCCGTGAGCGAGGACGAGGCGCTGCGCACCGGCGGCGCCCGCATCTGCGTGGCCTTCGGCACCCGGCCCGAAGCGAACAAGATGGCCCCCGTGGTGCGGGCCCTGGCCGATGCGCCGGGCCTGCAGCCGGTCACGCTCGTGACCGGCCAGCACCGCGAGCAGCTCGACGCCTCGCTCCGCATCTTCGGCATCGTTCCCGACGCCGACCTGGCGGTCATGACGGAGCGGCAGACGCTGCCTGAGTTGACCGCCCGCATCGTTCCCGCGGCGGCCCGCACGCTGCGCGCGCTGGCACCCGACTACGTGCTCGTCCACGGCGACACGCTGACGACCTTCGCTGTGGCGTTGGCGGCGTTCTTCGAGGGCCTTCCCGTCGCCCACGTCGAGGCGGGTCTGCGATCGCACGATCTGGCGCAGCCCTTTCCCGAGGAGGCCAACCGCCGGCTCACGGACGTTGTGACCGATCTGGACCTTCCGCCCACGGAACTCGCCAGGCGCAACCTGCTGGCCGAGGGCAAGAGCGAGGACGCCATGGTCGTCACCGGCAACACGGCGGTGGACGGCGTCCGCCAGGCGAGCCGGCAGGCGCGGCTGCCGCGGGCGCTCCCGCCGGGTCCGGTCATCGCCATCACCATGCACCGACGTGAGAACCTGCCGGTCATGGCGGAGCTGGCCGGTGCGCTGGCGCGCGTGGCCCGTGCCCACCCGGACCGCACCTTCGTCTATCCGGTCCATCTCAACCCGGCCGTGCGCGAGGCGATCACGCCGGCGCTGGGAGGGCTGGCCAACGTCCTGCTGGAGGACCCCTGGGACTACCTCGGGATGCTCGCGCTGTTGGAGCGCAGCGAGCTGATCGTCACCGATTCGGGTGGCATCCAGGAGGAGGGCGCGGCGCTGGGCGTTCCGGTGGCGGTGCTGCGCAACGTCACCGAGCGGCCGGAAGGGGTCGAGTCCGGCGTGCTCAAGTTGCTCGGCAACGACCCGGCAGCGGTCGAGGCCGGCATCACGGCGATGCTGGCGGAGCCTACCGTGCTGGAAGCCATGCGCCGTGCCCCCAACCCCTTCGGCGACGGCCGCGCCAGCGTGCGCGTGGCGCAGGCGGTGGCGTGGCGCCTGGGACTCGGACCGCGGCCGCCGGACTGGGTGGTCGCGGACGCCGGGCGCATGTCTACGGCTCCGATCGGGCGCACGGGAGCCGGCGACGGTGGCTGAACGCGCGCTCCGACGCGGAGGTGCTCCGGTCCCGGTTCGGTCGATCGGTTCCGAGGCGGGGACGGCGTGGGCCGAGCTCGATCACGGCCTCGTCTTCGGGCGCCCCGTTCCGGGTGCCGAGCCGGGCGCCGGGCGATGGACGCTGCGCTGGCGCGGGGCCGCCCTGATGGGTATCGTCAACGTCACGCCGGACAGCTTCAGTGATGGCAACCGCTTCGCGGGGGATCCTGTCGCCGCGGTGGAGGCGGGGCTCCGTCACTGGGCGCAGGGCGCCACCTTCGTCGACGTCGGCGGCGAGTCGAGCCGCCCCGGGGCCGAAGGCGTGACCGAGAGCGAAGAGCTCCGGCGCGTGGTGCCGGTGGTCGCGGGCCTGGCGGAGCACCACGTGCGCGTCAGCATCGATACGGTGAAGCCGACCGTCGCGCGCGAGGCGCTGGCGGCGGGCGCCTGCCTGGTCAACGACATCCGGGGGCTGGTCAGCCCAGCCATGCGCGCGACGTGCGCGGGGGCCGGCGTTCCCGCCGTGGTGATGCACATGCAGGGGGAGCCGCGCACCATGCAGCGCTCGCCGCGCTACGCCGACGTCGTGACCGAGGTGGAGCAGGCGTTGCTCGAGCGCGCCCGGCTGGCGCTGGCCGACGGTGTGCCATCGGTCGTGCTGGACCCCGGTATCGGCTTCGGCAAGACGGTGGAGCACAATCTCGCGCTCGTGGCGGCGACGCGGCGGCTCGCCGGCCACGGCATTCCGGTGCTGGTGGGAGGGTCTCGCAAACACATGATCGCCGCGTTGACCGCCGTCGACGGCGAGCCGCCGGAGCCCGGCCATAGGCTGGCCGGCAGCCTGGCCCTCCACCTCTATGCCGCGGCGCGCGGCGCCGCGCTGTTGCGAGTCCACGACGTGGCGGAGCACCGTCAGGCGCTGTCGGTCCTGAGCGCCATCGAGGCGTTCGAGCGCCCGGCGGCGGGTGAGCGCCATGGATAGGATCGTCCTCGAGGGATTGGAGTTCCACGGCTACCACGGCGTCTTCGAGGAAGAATCGAAGATGGGCGCGCGTTTCGTGGTCGACGTGGAGCTCAGCCTCGATCTGCCAGAGCGCGACAGCCTGCGGCAGACCGTCGACTACAGCCGTGTCTACAGCCTGGTCCGGAGCGAAGTGACCGAGAAACGCTACAAGCTCATCGAGGCCCTGGCCGCGCATATCGCCGGGGCCCTCCTCGCGTCGGAGACTCGCGCGCAGAGCGTTCTGGTGCGGGTGCACAAGCCTCATGCGCCGCTCCCCGGGGTGCTGCGCGACGTCTACGTCGAGGTCCGGCGCGAGCGCGCCTGAGGCGGACGTGCCGACGCTGCCCTCGCGGCAGGCGCTGGTGGCGCTGGGTAGCAACCTCGACCACCCGCTAGCGCAGTTGCGGCTCGCCGCCGGCGCTCTGCAGGACCTTGCGAGCGTGTGCCGCTTCTCGTCGCTCTATCGCACCGTGCCGGTGGGCGGTCCTGCGGGCCAGCCCGATTACCTCAACGGCGTGGCGCTGCTCGATCCGTTGCCGGAGTTGAGCGAGCCCGAAGCGTTGCTCGACGCCCTGCTGGCGATCGAACGCCGTCAGGGCCGCCAGCGGCGCGAGCGTTGGGGCCCTCGAACGGTGGACCTGGATCTGCTGGCGGTGGGCTCGCGGGTGATCGACACGCCACGCCTGACGTTGCCGCATCCACGCGTGATGGACCGGGGGTTCGTGCTGGCGCCGCTGTGCGAGCTGCTTCCCGGGTGGCGGCACCCCGTCACGCACGAGCACGCCTGCGCAGCGCTCGACCGTGTCGGCCGCTCCGGCATCGAGCGTACCCGGCTGGCCTGGCGCCCACGGTAGACTGGGCCCCCGATGCGCCTTTTCGCCATCGCCGACCCGCACCTGTCCCGCGCCGACCCCAAGCCGATGACCATCTTCGGTGAGACCTGGCAGGGTCATCCCGAGGCCTTCTTCGACGGCTGGCGCAAGGTCGTGCGGCCCGATGACGTGGTGCTCGTGCCGGGCGACCTGTCCTGGGCGATGCGGTTCGAGGACGCACTCCTGGACCTGGCCGATATCGCCTCCCTGCCCGGCCGCAAGGTGATCCTGCGCGGGAATCACGACTACTGGTGGCCCTCGATCTCGAAACTCCGGCGGGGCCTGCCTGAAGGCATGTACGCGGTGCAGAACGACGCCATCGCCCTCGACGGCGTGGTCATCGCCGGGACCCGCGGGTGGGCGTGCCCCGGGAGTCGAGGCTTCACGGAGCAGGACGACAAGATCTACCGGCGGGAAGTGGAGCGCCTCGAGTTGTCGTTGCGGGCCGCGGAGCGGCTCGAGGGCCACTACCGGGTGGTGATGCTCCACTTCCCGCCGACCAACCCCAGGCTCGAGCCTTCGGAGTTCACCCGTTTGCTGCGCAGGGATGCGCCCGACGCGCTGGTGTTCGGCCACGTCCACGGCGATTCGGAAGGGGTGCTGGAGCGGCTCGATGGGATCGACGTGCACTTCGTCGCCGCCGATGCCCTGGGATTCGTTCCGCGCCTGATCTGCGACTTCGGCGCCCGCCGGGAACGGAGCCCGGCAGCGTCGGTCGGCAGCGCGGGCCCGTAGGCCCGGCGTCCGGCGACCTCCTCGGAAGTCGACGATCCGGTTCGCTCAGGCGCTGGGGTGCCCGTCCGCTCCGTGAACGCCGCCGCCCGTGCCCGGCAGTGGGCGGGCGTCGGCCTCGCCGCTGAGGGGATGGTAGTGGGTGATGGCGTCCTGCCCCTTCTCCCAGGTCAGGCACACGACCTCGGCGCCGAGCTGGCTGGGGAAGTCCACCAGCCCCTCCTGGACATCGCGGATCTGCACGCCAAGGCGGTCGAGCTCGGCCTTGCTGGTGTGGATCACCTCGAGTAGGAAGGTCGTCTCGCGGCTCAGGTTGACCGCCTCGATGGTGGCGGCCTCCACGGCGGAGCCGCGCTCGCGGAGACTCGCAAGGTCGGCGGCGGCGCCCTGGAGCGCGCCGAGATGCTCGTCGACCACAGGGAGGAGACGGGTCGCTTCGGTGAGGGTGAACAGACGGTACATGGACTCCTCCTCTCGTGCCCAGAGGATACCCCGCGGGGGCGTCGTTGCCTATGTCCATTCATACAAAACCTGAGCGTCCTGCGCTAAAGGCAACCGTCCCGGCCCGCCTCCGGGCCCGCCGCGGCGCTCTGGTAGACTTTGCCGGGGTCGCGGCGCCGCTCGGACGCCCGTCCCGCCGCCGCGGTGCGGCCGCGCCCGTCCCGCAGCAAGGCCCGCTGGAGCGCTCGGAGGAAGTCATGCACGAAGCCAGCGTCCTCGTGGTGAACGCGGGGAGCTCGAGCCTGAAGGTCAAGCTGTTCCCGGCCGAACACTCCGTCCTGGTCGAGCGGATCGGTGGCGACACGAACATCGTCAGCAGCCTCGGTCCGGTCCGCACGGGCGGCCTGGCGCACCACGACGTGGCGCTCCGTCGCGTGCTGGAGTTGCTCCAGGACCACGTGCCGTCCGGCGGCATCGGTGCCGTCGGGCACCGCGTGGTGCACGGCGGCATGCGCTTCTCGCGTCCGGTGATCATCGATGCTACCGTCGAGCACATCATCGACGAACTGTCGACGCTCGCCCCGCTGCACAACCCCGCCAATCTCGAAGGGATCCGCGCGGCCAGGGCGCTGTTGCCCGACGTACCGCAGGTGGCGGTGTTCGACACCGCGTTCCACGCCGGCATGCCGCCCCGCGCCTTCCTGTTCGGGCTCCCGATCGATCTCTATCGGTCGCGTCGCATCCGCCGGTACGGCTTCCACGGCACCAGCCACGATTTCGTGACCGAGCGCGCCGCCGAGATTCTGCGACGGCCGCGTGAAACGCTCAGACTGGTCTCGCTGCACCTGGGCAACGGTGCCAGCGCGGCGGCCGTGGCCGGAGGGCGCAGCATCGACACCAGCATGGGCTTCACTCCGCTGGACGGGCTGCTGATGGGGACGCGGAGCGGCGAGATCGATCCCGGCGTTCTTCTCCACCTGCTCCGTGGCGGTATGGACCCCGAGGCACTCGACCGGCTGCTCAACCGAGAGTCGGGGCTCCTCGGCCTGTCGGGGGTGTCGAACGACATGCGCGACGTGCGGACCGCGGCCGACGGCGGTGATCCGGACGCCCGCGCCGCGTTGGAGGTGTTCGCCTACCGCATCACCAAGACCGTGGGCGCGTACGCGGCGGCCATGGGCGGCCTCGACGGCATCGTCTTCACCGGCGGGATCGGGGAGCACGACGCCAGCATCAGGCAGGAGAGCATGGCCGGCCTGGAGTTCCTGGGCGTGCGCATCGACGCGCGTCGGAACGCCCGACACGCCGAGCGCATCTCGGCCGAGGGAGGAACGGTGGCCGTGCTGGTGGTACCCACCGACGAAGAGCGAATGATCGCCCGGGCGACCGCCGAGCTGGCCGGCCTCGGACACATCGGCGGCGAAGCCGTGCAGAAGGAGACGTCATGAAGACGCTGGGCCTGGACCTGGGAGGCACCAAGATCGCCGCTGCCGTGGTGAGCGACGGGCGCATCCTCGACGCGACGCGCGTCGAGACGCCACAGACCGGCTTCGACGACGTGGTCGAGGCGCTCGCGGGGGCCGCGCGCAGCCTGTTGGAACGGGGGCACGAGGAAGTGGCGGCGATCGGGGTCGGGTCGCCCGGGCCTCTGGACTACCGGGCCGGCAAGGTGCTGTTCGCACCCAACATCGCCGGCATGGAGGACGCACCCATCGTGTCCGAGCTCGAACGCCGGCTGGGGCGCCCCATCGTGCTGGAGAACGATGCCAACGCTGCCGGGCTGGCCGAGCACCTCTACGGCGCCGCCCGCGATCTGGAGTCCAGTCTCTACATGACCATCTCCACGGGCATCGGCGGCGGCCTGTTCATCGGGAACCGGGTGATCCGGGGAGCCCACGGGCTGGCGGGCGAGATCGGCCACATGACGGTGCTTCCCGGCGGCCCCATCGGTGGGGACGGGCTGCTCGGCTCGCTCGAGGCGATCGCGGCCGGGCGGTCCATCGCACGGGACGCCAGCTACGCCTACGGCCGCGACATGGACACGCGGGAGGTCTTCGATCGCGCTCGGGCCGGCGAGATGAAGGCGCTCGAGATCGTGGACAACGCCGCGCGCTTCACCGGTATCGGCATCGCGAACCTCGCCAAGATCTTCGATCCGGAGGGGTTCGTCATCGGCGGCGGCATGAGCCAGGTGGGGCCGTTCTACCTCGATCGCATCGCGCGTGCTGCATCGGCCTACCTGCGAGGCTACCCCGACGCGGACATCCGTCTGGCGAAGCTGGGGACCGACGCCGGCGTCATCGGTGCTGCGGCGGTGGCGGCGCAGTCGGTCCGGTAGGTCGTACCGTGGTGGCCACCACACTGCCGTCAGGCTGGAGTGTACCGGTCACGTAGACGGTGCCGGCCGGCACGCTCGTGAGGCCCGTGACGGTGAGCTGGCGTCCGTCGGCCAGGAGCGCCAGGGCGCGGCCGTGGTCCAGGGCCTGCAGCGTCGCCACGAACGCCGTCGGCGGCGGCGTCGCCACCGGACAGCAGGCCGTGAGGACGGCGCTCAGACCGAACGCGATCGCCGCCGTCAGCGGGCGCCGCCGAGCCATCTCAGGGGCGTCCCGGCGCTTCGGCGCGGACGGTCGGCGGCCCCGAAGCGCCGTCGCCGGACTGTGACGCATTCGCCTCACCGACGCCGAAATCGGGGTTCGCGCGGACCGGGGCGGACCGCGGGTAGCGGGCGGCATCGACCTCCAGGTGCGTGAATCGCGGATCGTGGGCCCGGTCCTTCCATACGCGCGGCGTGGCCGGGATGCCGAGCCCGACCGCGTGCGGATCGAGATCGCGGGTGGCGACCGCCAGGGCGCCGAGCATGCTGTCGTCGGACAGCACGGCGCCGGCGAGGACGGTCGCGTGGTACGCCACCCGCACGCCACGGCCGATGACGGTTCGCCTCAGGGTGACGTCCGATGGCTCGAGGAGATCGTGGGTGTGGGAGTACACGTTGGCGTGATCGCTGAGGCTGACGCCGTCGTGGAGCTCGACGCCGCCGATGTCGTCGACGAAGACATGGCGGTGGATCACCACGTCGTCGCCTGCCTCGATGTTGTACCCGACCGACACCTCGACGTGCGGGAAGATCTTCAGATTCCTGCCGGCGCTAGCGAAGACGCGCTCGGCGAGCATGCGCCGCACCGCGACCCCGCTGGCGACCGATTGTCCCAGAGGGGTGGCGTCGAGCGACTTCCAGAGCCACAGCAGCGGCTTGACGCGGGCGAAGCGCTGCGGGTCGGTCGCCGCGTAGTACTCGGCCTCGAAGCGCGCGTTGCGCGGGTCCAGCGCGAACGCGGCCATCGGGGCGTCGTGCGCCACCGCCTCATAGGGGCGCGCGTAGAGCTGCCGGGCCAGCGTCTCACGGACCACCTCGTTGCGGTCCTGGGACGGGTCGTCGAGCCGCTCGGCAAGCGCTCCGATGAAGTGTCGGAGCTGCGCATCGGCATGGGGTTCGAGGGGCCGTTCCTGCAGCCAGGGCATCGCACCTAACGTTAGTCGCAAGGCGGTGCCGCATCGTGTAGGACTCGCTACCCTGGCAACCTCGGCGAGGGGTCGATCACAGCCGGCGCACGCCCACGACGCCGCCCCCGTCGGCGAGCCGCAGGCGCACGGGGGTTCCCAGCACCTCACTCGCGCGGGCGGCCAGCGCCTCGCCGGCGTCCACGCCGTCCGCTGTCCCTTCGGCCCCGTGCAGCAGCACCGGACGCGCTTCCAGGGCGATACCCTGGCGCCGCTCCAGACGGTCCCACACCGATGCATAGCTCCAATCCCGCTGGTAGACGTGCTTGAGAGCCATCAGTGCGGGTCGTCCCCGCACCGCATCCTCGCCGTCCGTCAGGATCCGTCGCACGCACATCTGGAGCGGCAGTTCCGCGATGGCGGCATAGAACGCGTCGACGAACTCGTCCAACAGGTAGTGCTGGCGCACCAGCGTCTCGGCCGCCGGACAGGCTTCCTCGACCTCATCCTCGTCCGGGTCGTCGGGGTCGACCCGCGCGAACACCTCGTTCAGGAGGGCGGGAAGGTTGTTGAGTCGGTAGAAGCGCTCCTCCACGGCCGCCGGAACCACCAGCAGCGACGCCACGGGCAGTCCGGCGGCCGCCAGGGCCGCCAGATCCGCCAGCTCCTGGTGAGCGTTCACGAGCTCGGGCCGAAGCTGGTCGAGGGGTTGCGGTCGGGCGAGGGGAGGTGTCGTCAGCATGCCTCCCATTGTAGGGAAGCGCGGGTCGACGAAGGGTTCGCGCGGAGCCCTTCGAGTGTGAAGAAAGCCCTCCGGGACGGGTCTAGAGCCTCACGGAGCCTTCATGGGTCGTGGTAGACTCCAGCCGTGGTCGAGAACGGCGGTCCGGTGAGCGAGGCGCGGGAGCAGGTGCTGCGGCGCAGGCGCTTCCGGCTCGTTGCCGTGACGGCACTGCTGGTGGTCGTGGGGGTGTTCGCGCTGATCTCGGTGCGCGACTACTTCACGGTCCGCGAGGTGCGTCTGCCGGACGTCGTCGGGATGCCGTTCCCGGACGCCGCGCGGGTCCTACGCCAGGCCGGGCTACAGCCGCAGGCGTTCGTCGAGAACCTCCCCGGCGCCGACCGGCAGTCGGTCACCAGCCAGGCGCCGGACGCCGGGACGGTGGTCCGTCAGGGCCGGATCATCCACGTCGGCGTCAACAACCCGCCGGCTCAGACCCGCGTTCCGCAGTTGACCGGGATGAGCGAGGACGATGCGTTGAAGCGGGCAGCGGAGCTGAACGTGCCGGTGACCGCCCTCGACTACCGAGCCGACGCCGCGGATCTCGGCACCGTGATCGCCCAGCAGCCCGCTGCCGGCGGTCAGCTCGGCGTCAACGAGAAGCTCGCGCTCACCGTCAGCACCGGGCCCGCCCGGCAGCCCGTGACGGTGCCCGACCTCAAGGGCATGGACCGTGCGGCCGCGGTCGCCAGACTCAAGGCCCTTGGCTTCACGGAGGTCGAGGCGCTCCCCGGGGGCGTCAGCTTCGACAAGGTCGGCGCGGTGACCAGCACCCTGCCCAAGGCGGGCGCCACGGTGCCGCCGGGCACCCCGGTCGCCGTCTTCTACGCACTCTCCGGCCGCGCCATCGTCGAGGTACCCAACGTCTCCGGCATGCCGCTGTGGCGTGCACAGCTGGCGCTCGAGGCGGCCCAGCTCGTTATCGGACACGTCGACTACGTTCTCAAGAGCGACCAGCCGCAGGGCGTGGTGAAGGTGGAGCCTACGGGCTTCACGTTGCCCGGCACACCGGTCCAGCTCACGGTCAACGGTACGCCCGGGGCCAACCCGCTGCAGACGGGTGGCGGCGCGGGCAACGGCGGGACCTCGGCAGGCTCCGGCCAGGGCCTCAACGGTCCGTCGGGTACCGGAGGCACACGAACGGTGCCGTTCACCTTCGATCCGAAGACGATGGGGCTGAAGCGCCTGATGGATCAGGGGTACCAGCTGAAGCTCGTCGTCCGCGACAGCGAGGGCGAGCGTACCGTCCTCGACCGCGCCATGAAGGCAGGGGAGAGCCTGGTGATGACGGTCCAGGTCCACGGCGGCAGCCCGCTCCTGCAGACGTACATCGATGGCGTGTTCTTCCAGGCGTGGCGCCCGTGAAGCGCTCACAGCAGCGGCCGCAATGCGCGCAAGCCGCCGAGGACGTTGAAGACCCGACGGTACCCGGCCTGCTCGAGGTAGAGCCCCGCCAGTTCGCTGAGATGACCCCGCTCACAGACTAGATAGATCGGTTCGTCTTCCTTGAGGTCCTCAGGCACCTCACCGCTCTGGATGCTCTCCAGAGGCAGGTTGCGACTGCCAGGAAGGCCGTCGCGACCGTGCTGGACGGCGGTCCGGATATCCAGGAAGGGAGCGCCCAGGTGGTAGGCGCGGGCCGCGTCGGCGGCCGGAGCGACGCGCATGCCCGAGACTAGCGCGTCGGGACCCCAGCGCGGTACCACGGTCGACGTTGCGCCGATCCATGACACTCCCAGCGGTCGTCGTCCGCGCGTCCCAACGGCGTCGGGGCTAGTGGGAATTGTCGCTGCGGAAGGGCCTTCGGGCCGAAACACTGGTTCTTGTATACTCGCCCTAGACGGAAGCGACGATGACGGAGGAGGTTGTCCGTGAGCCAACCCGAGATTTCACCGCTGGCCCGCAGGCTGGCGGAAGAGAACAACGTCGACTGGCGTGATCTCCACGGCAGCGGCGCGGGAGGCAAGGTCGTCGAGCGAGACGTGCTCGAGTTCCTGGCCCGGGTGATGGCGGGCGAGGAGGATCTCGATCCCACGCCGGAGCCGGTTCCCGAGGGGATGGAAGCTTGGCCCGAGGAGGACACCCACAGCTTCCAGCAGCAGATGCGCGACTCGAGCAAGGGCGTGGGGCTGGAGGAGATCCAGCAGGAGCTGTCGGCCTCCGATCGGCTGGCCGAGGGAGTGTCGGAACCGGACACGGCGCCCCTGCAGGCCGTGCCGTCCGCTTACGACTCGGGAGCGGATGCCGTGACGGACGACATCAGCGAGGACATCTTCCTGTTCGACGACGAGGAGGATGCCGAGTCGACGATCGGCTGGCCGGGCGGAGTGAGCGCGGAGGGTAGCGGCTGGGAGGGCGTGCCGCCGGAGACGGACGGCGAGCCCGAGGACGAGCTGCTGGTCGCGGGTGAGGACAGTGGCGGCTGGAACGGCGGCCTTGCCGGTGACGCGCTCGACACCGAGGAGGCCGAGGCGCTGTGGTCGGGCTCAACCCCGGTGGGAACGCCCGACAGCCTGCCTGACGTCTTCCGTGACGAAGAGCCGGCGCCGGAACCGAGGCAGGATGTCGGGGGCGAGGCCCTGTTCGACGAGGATGCAACGCTGCCGGCGGACGATGGAGGCGGCGCGCTGGAGATGCCGCCGCTCGGGGATCTCGATCTCGGAGGCGCAGCGTCCGCCACGGAGCGTTTCGACGACCTGCGCGGCGCTTCGGAGGAGGACGAGAGCTTCGCTGCCGGCTTCCAGGCGGGCTTCGGGTCCGGCTACGAGCACACGCCCGAGGCGCAGGAGCCGTTCGCGTCCGATGGATATGGTGAGGAGCCGTTGGGGGCGACGGCCGCCGACGCGGACGACGGGAGCGCTGCGATCGCTGCCGAAGCCGTCACGAACGGCGGGGCTACCCCGGACGAGCCCCCCTCGGCCGAGACCGGCGAGGCCGAAGCCACGTCAGACGCCTGGATCTCCGAGCGGATGTTCGAACCGGCCCGTACGACGGAGCTGGGAGCCGAACTGGAGACCGCCGCCGAGCAGTTGTCGGACCGGCCGGTCGGGGAGGCGTCCGCTGCCGACGAGACGGCTCTGCCGCCACTGTCGGGCGGGATGAGCGCGGAGTCCGCGGGCACGGTGCCTTCCGAGCTTCCCTTGGTGAGCTACGGGACCCTGTTGCGACGCCATCTGGACGTCACCGCTCTGGCAGGCGCCCAGCTCGCCGTGGGCCTCGAGCTCGGCGAGAGCGAGCCGCTCCCGCCCGGCCCCTTCCTCCTTCGTGCCGCTGCCAAGGCCGTCGCCGAAGGCGGCTGGGGCGACGGGCCGGTGGCCGCGGTCGGTTGGGACGAGCGTGGTCAACTCCGGGTCGCGCGGATCGGCGGCGCGGTCGAGCGCCCGTTCATCGACCTGGCCCACGACCTGGGTGCAGCGCTCAGCGCCGCGTCTTCCGATACGTCCGGCGTGAGCCTGGCGGTGGTCGACATGTCGTCGCTCGACGTGGACGAGGCCGTTCTGAACGTGGACGCCCCCCTGCTTACGTTGGGTCGCATCCTGTACGACAACCAGCGAGGGAGCTACCGCAGCACGCTCTCGCTCGCAGGTGACGTACCGCCCGAGCGAGGCGCCAGGCTGCTCGCGCGGGTGGCGGAGCTCCTCGACGCGCCAGTACGCCTGCTGCTCTGAGCGACCGCTACGGGACACCCACGAGGTGCGAGCGCTCCGGCCCTGAGGTCGGAGCGCTCGTCGTGACGGTGCATCAGGCCGCCGGAGCCGCGGGCAGGAGCCACCACAGCAACAGATAGCCGAGACCCGTGACCCCGATGGACGGGATCAGCGAGACCACGAAGAGGATGCGCACGATGCCGGGGGACGCGTCGACGTAGGCGGCGATGCCTCCGCACACGCCGGCGATCACGCGATCGGCGTCCGATCGGCGGAGCGAGGCTGTGGTGTTGGGGCGCCGCGCGCGCCGCTGGTCGTGGAGCAGCCCGTCGGCGGGCCGCTCGGCAGAAGGTGTGGGTTCGGGACGTGGGGTCACGGAACGGCCTCCGGGGTCCGTGGGATCATCGGGCGGGTACCGGGATCGCGTAGTGCGGCGTGCACGCGGGCTTCGAGCTCGCGTACGTCCACGCCGAAGTACCGGTCCGGCACGAGCGCCAGGTGCCTGAGGGCCTTCGCGTAGTTGCGTCGGCCCCCTCGCGGGGACTGTAGCGCGCGGCCCTTGTGGAGCGCCGCCGCAAGCAGGATCACGCCGCCCAGGAAGTGCTTCTCGACACCGCTGCTGCGCGCCCATGTTGCTTCGAGGGCTTCATGCGCATCCCAGAAGGCGCCGGCCTCGAAGAGCGCGACGGCGCGATGCCAGGTGGGTTCGTCCAGGACCACGGCCTTCAGTATAGGCTCGCCCCCGTGGCCGGGCGCGTTGGCCGTGGGGTAGGCTGGAGCGTGTCCGATCCGGCTCGTGCCCGACGCTCCTCCCGCCCCCGTAGGCTGGTGGTCGCCGTCACCGGCGGCAGCGGTCTGATCTACGCCGTGGATCTACTGCGCTTCCTGGCGGCTACCGACGTCGAGACGCATCTGGTGGTCAGCTCTGGGGCCAGGCAGGTCGCCCCGACCGAGCTTGACGGCGGGATCGACACCCTGGAGAGCCTGGCCGGCGCCGTCCACAAGGACGCCGATCTTGGCGCCCCCATCGCGTCCGGCAGCTTCCGAGCCGACGCCATGGCGGTGGTGCCCTGCAGCGCGGGCACGCTCGCCAAGGTGGCCGCCGGGTTCGCAGACACGCTGGTTTCGCGAGCGGCGCACGTGACTCTCAAGGAGAGGCGCCCGTTGGTGCTGGTGGTCCGTGAGGCACCCTACTCTCGCCCCATGCTCCAGAACATGCTGGCCGCCAACGACGCCGGCGCCGTGATCCTGCCGGCGTCACCCGGGTTCTACCAGCGGCCCCGCACCCTCGACGATCTGGTGGGCACCGTCACCGCCCGCGTGCTCGACCATCTCGGGATCGACAACCAGCGGTCGCCACGCTGGAAGGACCCCGATGGCTGAGCCGGCAGGCGTCGCCGGCTTGCTCGCGGCGGCCGGGCAGGGCCTGCGGCTCGCCGCCGGCCCGAAGGCCTTCGTCACCGTCGGTGACCGGACCTTGCTGGAGTGGGCGGTTCTGGCCCTGGAGGATGTCGTCGACGAGATCGTGGTAGCCGTCGCCGCGGACGATAGGGCGCGGGCGCGGGCGCTCGTGCCCGGGGCGCGGGTGATCGAGGGCGGGCACAGTCGTCAGGCCAGCGTGGCGCGGCTGGTCGAGGCGACAGAGGCCGAGCTGGTGCTGGTCCACGACGCCGCACGCCCCTTCCTGCCCGAGGCGGTGGCGCGCAGGGTGGTGGCGGGCGCTCGTGCCGGGGGCGCGGCCAGCGCGGCCCTGCGCCTCGCCGACACCATCGTCGAGGTCGACAGCGGGCTCACCCTGGAACGCGATCGTCTACGCGCCATCCAGACCCCACAGGGGTTCGTGCGGAGTGTGCTCCGGGAGGCGCACGCGCGGGCCCTGGCCGAGGGCTACGAGGCTACCGACGACGCGGCGCTGGTGCGCCGGCTGGGCCGGGACGTCGAGCTGGTGGAGGGGAGCCCGCTTCTCCACAAGATCACCACTCCGGATGATCTGCGGCTCGCCGCCGCGTTCGAGGAGCTGTGGCTCGAGCAACGCTCCCGAGGTGGCCCGCCGTGACTGCCGCCGTGATCGGCGGTGCCGTCTCGGAGCGCGCTCACGCCAAGGTCAACCTGGGACTGTCGGTGCTGGCGCGGAGGGGCGACGGCTTCCACGAGATCGAGAGCCTGATGGTGCGCGTGTCGTTGGCCGACGAGGTGCGGGTCGGGCGGTCGAGTGGCGGGCCCACGCTCGCGGTCGTGGGGGCGGAGCTGCCGACCGATGAGCGCAACCTGGCGCTGCGGGCGGCCCGCCGCTACCTGGCCGAGGCCGGGACGGCCGACGTCGGGGTCGACATCGTCCTCACCAAGCGCATCCCCATCGCGGCCGGCCTGGGCGGCGGCTCGTCGGACGCCGCGGCGGTGCTGCGCGCCCTGCGGGCGCTCGTGCCGGCGCCGTTGGACCTGGAGCGGCTCGCGCTCGAGCTCGGCTCGGACGTGCCCTTCTTCCTCGCCGACCACGCCGCGGCCCTGGCGCGAGGGCGGGGCGAGCGGTTACAGCCCGTGAGCCTGCCGCGGCTCGCGCTGGTGCTCGCGTTCCCCGGCGTGGCGGTGTCGGCGGCGGAGGCCTACGGCGCGCTTCAAAGCTTCACCTCGCGGCTGCCCCTGGACGACCTGCTGGAGAGGCTGGGTTCGGGCGCGGAGCCGGGTTTCGTCAACGCCCTGCAGCCCGGTGTGGTCCGGGCCTATCCGGTGGTGCGCGACGTCATCCGCGCGCTCCGCGCCGAGGGTCTCCGAGGGGTGAGCATGTCGGGGAGCGGCAGCTGCTGTGTGGCGCTGGCGCCGGACCTGGCCGCGGCCGAGGACGCGGCGGCGCGGTTGCGCGCCGCCCATCCCGGCTGGACCGTGGTGGCCGTCGAGAGCGGCTGAGTCGCCGCCGGCGTCCGTGCCGCCGCAGGTCCGTGCGTGCCGCCGCAGGTCCGTGCGTGCCGCCGCAGGCCAATGCGTGGCGCCGCAGGCCGGGCGCCCCTGTGGGGCGGCCCGTTCGGGCGTCAGCGATCGCGCCTGGGGAAGTCCTTCTGACGCTCGACATCGTCCTGGACCAGTAGGTCCTCGCCGGCGAGTGACTCGACGTGGTGGCGCAGCTCGTGGGTGATGGTCTCCCACAGCTCGTCCTCCCAGTCGAAGTCGGGGTCGCCCTCGGCGACGGCGACGAAGGACCCGTAGTAGACCGCGATGTGGCGTCCCAACCCGGGCTGTCCGCCGAGGAAGTCCTCGCTGCCGGGGTCGAGGTACTCCCCGAGGCGATAGACGTCGTCGTAGTCCTCCTCGACGTGGGCCTCCTCGAACACGTGCACCCCCTGCAGGCCCTTCAGGAAGGCGGCAGGGATGTCGTCGACCATGGCCGCGGCGGCATCGCGGAAGGCGTCGTACGTCATACCTCAGTCTACGGCCGCCCGGCGGCGGTCCTCGCGGCCGCGCTCGCCCGGCTCAGGGAGTGGCGGCCGGGACGCCGTCCGCCAGCGCGACGGGACGCCCGAGCGCGGCGCTCTCGTAGGCCCGTAGCACCAGGCGTACCGCTTCGCGGCCGTCCTCACCGCTGCAGGCCACCTCTCGCTCGCCCCGGAGGGCCGCCATGAACGCACCGATGTGACGACCGTGAGGCCCATCGCCCGCGAAATCGTAGGTCGTGACGTCGGTCTCGCCCCAGGTGGTGCCCGGCGAGGCACGGTAGCTGTGGCGCAGCACGGGCGGGCCGAACCGGTTGGTGCACTCCAAGGCTCCCTCGGTGCCGTAGATCCAGAAGCCCTCCTCCCAGCCGGTGGCCGTCCAAGCGGTCTCCACCGTACCGAGCGCGCCGTCCTCGAAGCGCATCGAGACCACGGCGGTGTCCTCGACCTCGACGTCGTACTGCAGGCGGGCGGTCCGGGCGTAGACCTCCTCGACCCGTCCGCCGAAGAAGCGGGCGAGGTCCATGAGGTGGCAGCCGTTGTCGAGCAGCGTGCCGCCCCCCGAGGACGCCCGCGTCGCGAAGGAGGGGCGCACGCCGAGTCCCGCCCAGTCGTGTGCCTGGCGGAGCCGGAGGTAGGTCACGCGTCCGATGGCACCGGCAGCGAGGAGCTCGCCGGCGCGCCGGGCCGGGCCGCCGGAGCGGAGCTGATGGTTGACCTGCAGCAGCACGCCCGCCTGCCGGCAGGCGTCGATCATGGCGTCGGCGAGGTCCAGCGACAGGGCGATGGGCTTCTCCACCAGGACGTGGATGCCCTTCTCCGCCGCGGCGAGCGTGGCCGGGTGGTGCACGGCAGTGGGCGCAGCGATGCTGACGACATCGATGCCGCCGTCGTCGAACATGGCACGGAAGTCGCGGTAGCGACGCTCGACGCCCCAGTCGCGGCCGGCACGCTCGAGCGAGGCCTCGTCGACATCGCACAGCGCCACGATGGTTGCGCCGGCGGCCAGCCAGCCCTCCCGGTGCCGCCTCGAGATGGCGCCCGTGCCGAGCACGGCAACGCGAACGGGATCGGTGTCAACGAGATGCATGATGTCCTCCTGGGGCCGGCGCGCGGCCTCAGCCGATGTGTTCCTTGCCGGCGTTGGGCACCGGCTCGAGGGCGTCGACCTGGATCGGCTTGCTGACGTCGACCGTGACCCGGCGTGCCGCGTAGGCGGCGGTGTTGGCGAGGATGCGGCGCACGTGCGGATGCCGGTAGGTCGGATAGGCCTCGTGACCGGGCCGGAAGTACACCACGCGACCGTGCCCGCGACGCCAGGTGCACAGGCTGCGGAACACCTCGCCACCCTGGAACCAAGAGAGCATCAGCAGCTCGTCGGGATCCGGGACGTCGAAGCGCTCGCCGTACATCTCCTCCTGCTCGAGCTCGAAGTAGTCGGGGACGCCTGCCAGGATGGGATGCGACGGCTGCAGGTTCCACAGCCGCTCCTTCTCGTCGGCCTCGCGCCAGCGCAGCCAGCCGCTGGTGCCCAGCACCCGCTTGAAGACCTTGGAGACGTGGGCCGAGTGCAGGGCCACCAGCCCCATCCCGGAGAGCACCGCCTTGTGCACGCGCTCGACCACCTCGTCGGAGACCTCGGCGTGGGCTTTGTGGCCCCACCAGAAGAGCACGTCGGTGCTATCGAGCACGTCGGCGCTCAGACCGTGGTCGGGCTGGCGCAGGGTGGCGGTGCGCACGTCGGCATCGAGGTGTTCGGTGAGCGCCGACGCCACCTCGTTGTGGATCCCGTCGGGGTAGACGTCGCGCACGAGATCGTTCTCGATTTCGTGGAGGTACTCGTTCCAGACGGTGATACGGATTCGACTCATGCGATCCCTCCGGGGCGGGCGTGCCCGCAATCCGGTCGAGCATACGTCCGCGCGCCGAGGCTCCGTCAAGGGTCTCTGGACGGAGCGGGAGCTCAGCTACTGCTCTCGGAGGGGATGCGTCGCGCAACGCGCGACACCGTCAGTCCCTGCACCAGAATGGAGAACACCACCACGGCGTAGGTCATCGACACGATGAGATCGCGCACCTGCCCCGGGGGCAGCGACAGGGCGAGCGCGACCGAGATGCCGCCGCGAAGCCCGCCCCACACCATGGTGCGCACGGTCCAGGCGGGGAAGTGACGGCGGGCGCGGAGGGTGGTGATCGCCGCGCCGGCACTCACCAGGCGCGCGGCCAGCACCAGCGGGATGGTCAGCAGCGCCATCGGCCACGGGTATCCCTTGGCCAGCACCAGGATCTCCAGGCCGATGAGCACGAACAGGATCGCGTTGAGCATCTCGTCGATCAGCTCCCAGAAGGTGTCGAGGTGCTCGCGGGTCGTGTCGCTCATCGCCAGCATGCGTCCCCGATTGCCGATGAACAGCCCCGCCACCACCATGGCGAGCGGGCCCGACATGTGCGTGGCGTCGGCGAGGGCGTAGCCGCCGGACACCAGCGCCAGCGTCAGCAGCACCTCGACGGAGTACTGGTCGACCGCGCGCAGCAGCAGGTAGGTGACGACGCCGAGCACGAACCCCAGCGCCAGGCCGCCCAGCGCCTCGCGCACGAACAGCATCAGCGCGCCGGACGACTCGCCGTGTCCTCCGCCCGCCGCCAGGGCGACGTTCAAGGCGGCCAGGAACACCACCACGCCGACGCCGTCGTTGAACAGGCTCTCGCCCACGATCAGCGTCTCGACGTCGCGCCGGACCTTGAGCCGGCGCAGGATACCGAGGACCGCGATGGGATCGGTCGGCGAGATCAGCGCCCCGAACACGAACGCCCAGCTCAGCGGCAGCGGATAGCCCAGCAGGCGGGCGCCCAGATACGCCAGCAGCCCGACCACCGCCGTCGAGATGACGACTCCCACGGTGGCCAGGACCAGGATCGGCCAGCCCTGCTGGCTCAGGTCCTCGAGGTTGACGTGCAGCGAGCCTGCGAACAGCAGGTAGCTCAGCAGGCCCTGCAGCACCAGTGTGCCGAAGTTCAGCGAGTCGAGGAAGCCCTGCGCCCAGTGCGTGAGCGCGGTGTCGCGGAACAACAGCAACCCCAGCGAGGTGACGAGCGCCACCAGCGTCACCCCGATCGGCACCGGCAGCTTGATCCAGCGTTCGTTCACGAACCCGAACAGAGCGGTGATCGTGAGCACCAGGGCGAACGACTGGAACAGCGCCATGTCGGCGATTGTACGCGTAGGAAGCGCCCTGCCCCATGGAACTCATGGCTGTCGTGGGTAGTTTGGGGCATGCTGAAGATCCGTGGCGAGCTGCAGGGCGACGCACCCGGCATCCGTGCGGTGCACGTGGCCGCGTTCGACACCGGGGCGGAGGCCGATCTGGTCGACGCCATCCGTACGTCTCCGAAGTACCGGCCCGACTTCTCGATCGTCGCGGAGATGGACGACCGGATCATCGGACACGTCCTGCTCAGCTACGCCCGACTCGATGACGGTGCGCACGTCCGTCCCGTGCTGGCGCTGGCGCCGCTGGCGGTGCTCCCTGGCTACCAGGAGCGGGGCGCCGGCACCGCGCTGGTACATGAGTGCATCGGCCGGGCCGATCATGCCGGCGAGCCGCTCATCGTGCTGGTCGGGCATCCTGGGTACTACCCGCGCTTCGGGTTCGTGCCCGCCTCGCGCTACGGGATCACGCCGCCGGAGCCCCTGCCCGACGCCGTCTTCATGGCACGCCGGCTCGCCGGCTACGACCCAGGCTGGCGAGGGCGGCTGGTCTACCCCTCGACGTTCGACGTCGTGATGCCCGATCTCGAGCGCCCACCGGTGAGCGCTCCCGCCGTCTGAGCACGACCCGAGACCTGCCCGAACCACATCGCGCCGGGGAACGCAACCCGGCGCGACCATTGTACTCAGGGACTCTCATCGAACTCACGCCATACTCATCCTCCGCTAAAGTGTCGACAGTCGGCAGTTGACACCGCGGAGGGGCGGCGAACGACGGATGGACGCGCTCTCGAGCGTCACCACAGGTCCCAGCATCACCGAACAGGTCTACCGCTGGCTCCGGGCTTCGTTGCTCGCGGGTTCGTATCCGTCGGGGAGCCGTCTCAGCGAGGCGGGCCTGGCGCAACGCCTGAACGTGAGCCGGGGTCCCGTACGGGAAGCGCTCGAGCGGCTGGTCCAGGAGGGACTGGTGGTGCGACGTCCGCGCCGCGGCACCTTCGTTCGCTGCTACGACCGTACCCAGGTCCGGGAACTGATGGAGTTGAGGCGGGTGTTGGAGGTCACCGCGGCGAGCCTTGCCGTGGCCCGGGCTTCGGGCGCTGAGCTCGAGGGGCTTCAGGTCCTGCTCGGCGCGGCCGACGACGCCACCGCGCGAGGCGAGGGATACCCGCCCGACCAGGACTTCCACCGAGCGCTCACCGCACTGGCCGGCAACGGTGAGATGTCCCGCGCCGCGGGTCGCGTCTGCGACCAGCTGCGCCTCGCGCGTGCGCTCTCCACCCAGCGTTGCGGCCGCGCCCGCGAAGCGTGGCACGAGCACGCGGCGGTGCTGCATGCCCTGCTGGAGCGCGACGCAGCGGCCGTCGAGGCCGCGTTGACGTCGCACATGGCGGCCGCGGAGGCGGCCATGCTGTCCTGGCTCGACCGGGACGGCGCTTCGAACGAGGATCCGAAACGGAGCCCCAACTCCGTTCGATCGACTAGGAGGAGACTATGAAGGTACGTCGACTGGCACCTCTGCTGGCCACGCTGCTTCTGGGCCTGCTCGGGAGCGCGTTCGCGTTCTCGCCGAGCAACGTCGAGTGCATCGCCCCGTCCGACCCCGGCGGCGGCTGGGACTTCACCTGCCGCTCGGTCGGCAAGATCCTGTACGACCTCAAGGACGTCCCGCAGCCGGTGAAGGTGACGAACATGGCCGGCGGCGGCGGCGGGGTGGCCTACGGCTACGTGGTGAGCAAGCGCAACAAGGACTCGGACTTGCTGGTCGCCGCCAGCACAGCCACCACCACCCGCCTGGCGCAGAACCAGTACGCCGGCCTCACCGAGAGCCAGGTGCGCTGGGTGGCGGCGCTCGGCGCCGACTTCGGCGTGATCACCGTTGCGGCGGACTCGCCCTTCAAGACCCTGCAGGACCTCGTCGATGCCGTCAAGGCCGATCCCACCAAGGTCGCGTTCGGCGGCGGCAGCGCGGTCGGCGGCTGGGATCACCTGAAGGTCCTGCTGCTGATGAAGGCCGCCGGCATGACGGACGTGAAGCGCGTCAAGTACATCTCGTTCAACAACGGCGGGGACGCCTTGACGCAGGTCCTGGGTCACCACCTGCAGGCCGCGACGGGCGACATCTCCGAGGTGAAGGGCCAGCTCGATGCCGGCGCCGTGCGCGTGCTCGCCGTGCTCTCCGATCAACGCCTCCCCGGCGATCTGGGGAACATCCCGACCGCCAAGGAGCAGGGCTACGACGTGGTCGGCGCCAACTGGCGCGGCTTCTACATCCCTGCCGGCGCCTCGGATGAAGCCTTCACCTACTGGGGTGACACCCTCAAGGCGCTCTACCAGAGCGACGAGTGGAAGGCGGCCATGACGAACAACGGCCTGGCCCCGTTCTGGATGGGCGGCAGCACGTTCAACGACTTCGTGAACAAGCAGATCCAGGATCTCCGCGATCTGTCGAAGGAGATCGGGCTGCTGTAGCCCCACACTCCCGCGTGGGCGCGCTACCGGCGCGCCCACGCCATCCTAGGGGGCGAGGAGCGCAGCCGCTCCGCCCGCTCCGGAACGGGTACGGACTGGTTCCATGACCGATCGCTTCACAGGGGGGTTGCTGCTGGCCCTGGCCATCGCGTTCGGCCTTCACGCGCGCAGCTTCACCACCAATTTTCTCACCGATCCCCTGGGCCCCCAGGCGTGGCCGATCATGCTGGCCGTCCTGCTGGGGCTCTTCAGCCTCTATCTGCTCATCCGGCCGTCGTCCGAAGCCGTCTGGCCGAAGGCCGTGGTCCTGTTCCGGCAGGCCGTGCTGATCGGCGGCCTGATCGTCTACGCGCTGCTGCTCGAGCCGCTCGGCTTCGTCCTGTCGACCGTCCTGGTGATGACGTTCATGGCGTCGTTGCTCGGCGCCCGCTGGTGGCAGGCGGGCGTGACGGGCGTTGCCAGCAGCTTCGCGCTCTACGTCCTGTTCAACACCCTGCTGGGCCTTCCGTTGCCCACGGGCGCGCTGTTCGGGGGCTAGCGTGGAGACCCTCCATCTGCTCGGACAGGGCTTCGTCGTGGCGTTCCAGCCGCTCAACCTGCTGCTGGCGCTGGTCGGGGCCTTCGCCGGGACCATCGTCGGCGCATTGCCGGGCCTTGGCCCGGCCAACGGCGTGGCGATCCTGATCCCCGTCAGCTTCACGCTGGGGTTGCCCGCCACCTCGGCCATGATCTTCCTGGCCAGCGTCTACTACGGCGCGATGTACGGCGGACGCATCTCCAGCATCCTGCTCAACATCCCCGGCGACGAACCCGCCGTGATGACCACGCTCGACGGCTATCCGATGACCAAGCAGGGGCGCGGCGGCTCGGCACTCGCCATCTCGGCCGTCGCGTCGTTCGTGGGCAGCACCCTGGCGACCATCGGCTTGATGCTGTTCGCGCCGGTGCTGGCCAAGCTCGCCATCCGCTTCGGACCCGCCGAGTACTTCGCGCTCTACGTCATGGCCTTCTCCACGCTCAGCAGCCTGACCGGGAAGAACCCGGTCAAGACGCTCATCGGCGCCGTGCTCGGGCTGATGCTGGCCACCGTCGGGCTCGACCCGGGCAGCTCGGTGCCGAGGTTCACCTTCGGGCAGATGAAGTTCTTCGAGGGCATCGACTTCATCGTCGCCATCGTCGGCCTGTTCGCCATCAGCGAGGCGCTGGTGTTCGTGGAGACCACGCACGCCGGCGAGACCGTGCGTTACAAGGTCGGTCGTGTGGGCGCGCGCATCCGCGACATCCTGGGGACGCTGGTGACGATGGTGCGCGCCAGCGTCATCGGCTTCGTCGCGGGCGTGCTGCCCGGCGCCGGAGCCTCGCTCGGGTCGTTCGTCGCCTACACCTTCGAGAAGCGCCTGGTGGACCGCAAGGGGACGTTCGGAACGGGCGACCCCCGCGGCGTGGCGGCACCGGAGGCCGGCAACAACGCCGCCGCCGGCGGTGCCCTGGTCCCCATGCTGACGCTCGGCGTGCCCGGCAGTGGCACCACCGCGGTGCTCCTTGCGATGCTGATCTCGCTCAACATCACCCCCGGGCCGCTGCTGTTCACCCAGCACCCCGACGTGGTGTGGGGCCTCATCGCCTCGCTCTACCTCGGCAACATCGTGCTGCTGGTCCTCAATCTGCCGCTGGTGGGCATCTTCGTACGGCTCCTGAGCGTCCCCGGCTGGATCCTCATGCCGGTCGTGACGATGGTCGGCTTCCTGGGCGTGTACGCCATCAGCCACAGCGTCTTCGACATCTTCCTGATGATCGGCTTCGGGGTCGGGGGCTGGCTGCTACGCAAACTCGACATCCCGCTGGTGCCGGTCATCCTGGGCCTGCTGCTGGGCGACGACATGGAGGTCAACCTCCGCCGCGCCCTCAACCTCGGCAACGGCAACTGGTTGAGCCTCTGGGACAGCCCGCTCTCCATCGTCCTGTGGGGGGTGGCCGTCCTCGGCCTGATCCTGCCGATCCTGTTCCTGCGCCGTCCCCAGGTCGTCGCCGACGACGGCGACGGCACCGCGGACTGACCGCCGCTCCTGGCCGGCGTCGCCGCGCCGAGGCCGGCGGCGCGGCGCCACGGGAAAGGTTCCGGGCCCGAGCGTACGCTCGGGCCCGAAGGCTCGCTCGAGATCCGCCCGCACGCGGCGTTCAGCCGGTGACCGCACCCTTCGATGCGCTCGACACCTGGCGTGCGTACTTCGCCAGCACGCCGCGGGTGTAGCGCGGTGCGGGAGCCTGCCAGGCGTCGCGACGGCGCTGGATCTCGTCGTCGCTCAGCTCCACCTGGAGCAGGTTCCGATCGGCGTCGATGGTCACCGTGTCGCCCTCGCGGAGCAGCCCGATGGGTCCGCCAACAGCGGCCTCCGGCGCCACATGGCCGACGACCAGTCCGTAGGTGCCGCCCGAGAAGCGGCCGTCGGTGATCAGCCCCACCGAGTCGCCGAGGCCCTTGCCGATGATGGCGCTGGTGGGGGAGAGCATCTCGCGCATCCCGGGCCCGCCGCGGGGCCCCTCGTTGCGGATCACGAGGACGTCGCCGGGCTGGATGCGGTCGCCGAGGATGGCCGCCAGGCAGTCCTCCTCGCTCTCGAAGATGCGCGCCGGACCCTGGATGCGTCGCGCCTTGAGGCCCGTCGTCTTGGCCACGGCCCCCTCGGGCGCTAGATTGCCGCGCAGGATGTTCAGGTGGCCGTGCGGGTAGAGCGGTTGGTCGATCGGGTGGACCACGTCCTGACCGGTCGGCGGAGTGCTCGGCACGTCGCGCAGGTTCTCGGCCACCGTCTTGCCGGTGATGGTCATGCAGTCGCCGTGGAGCAACCCCGCTTCGAGCAGCATCTTCATCACCAACGGGATGCCGCCGACCCGGTGCAGGTCGGTGGCTACGTAGCGGCCCGACGGCTTGAGATCGCAGAACACCGGGGTGTCGGCGCGGATGCGCTCGAAGTCCTCGAGGCCCAGCTCGACGTCGGCGGCATGGGCGATGGCCATCAGGTGGAGCACCGCGTTGGTGCTGCCGCCCACCGCCATCACCACGCGGATGGCGTTCTCGAACGCCTGCCTGGTCATGATGTCGCGCGGCAGCACCTCGTCCCGCACCAGGCGCAGCAGCGCGCGTGCGCTGTCCGCGGCGCTGAGCCGCTTCTCGTCGTCCGGGGCGGCCATCGTGCTGGAAGCGGGGAGGCTCATACCCATGGCCTCGATGGCCGAGGACATGGTGTTGGCGGTGTACATGCCGCCGCACGATCCGTTACCGGGGCAGGCGTTCTGCTCGATGGCGCGGAAGGTGTCGAGCGGGATGCGGCCGGCCGAGTACTGTCCGACCGCCTCGAACACGCTGACGATGGTGAGGTCTTCGCCGGCGTGGCGGCCCGGCTTGATGGTGCCGCCGTAGACGAAGACGCTGGGGATGTTGAGGCGAGCGATGGCGATCATCGCCCCCGGCATGTTCTTGTCGCAGCCGCCTACGGCCAGCAGGCCGTCCATGCTCTGACCGCGGCACACCGTCTCGATGCTGTCGGCGATCACCTCGCGCGACACCAGGCTGAGCTTCATCCCTTCGGTTCCCATCGAGATGCCGTCGGAGATGGTGATGGTTCCGAAGGTCTGGGGCATGCCGCCGCCGGCGCGGGCCGCCTGTTCGGCGGCGGTCGCCAGCTCGCCGAGACCGGCGTTGCAGGGCGTGATGGTGCTGTGCCCGTTGGCGATCGCCACGATGGGTTTGCCGAAGTCGTCGTCGTCGAAGCCGACCGCGCGCAGCATGGCGCGATTCGGTGCGCGCTGGTCGCCCTCGGTGACGACAGCGCTACGTCGGTTGAGCTTGAGCCGGGTGAGCGTATCCGCCATGATGGTTCCTTTCGAATGGGCGCATTGTACCCAAGCCGGCGCTGGCCGGAACGCCGCGGATCTCGCTCGGCGGTCCCCGGTGGCCGGCGCCGCGCCGGTCGCCCGGTCGGCCGGGCGGCGGCGTAAGGTGGTACGCGATGAGTCAATCGACCCCCCGCACATCGCAGTCGACCGACGACGGCACGCCGCAACCGCGCGTGGAGCTCCAGGAGGTCACGGTCGTATTCGGCGGCGAAGCCGTCCTGGCGGACGTCGACCTGGTCCTGGCCGCCGGGCGGACGGTGCTGCTGCGCGGCCCCAACGGAGCCGGCAAGAGCACCCTGTTGCGCGCGATCGCCGGCCTGCTCCCGTTCAAGGGCGAGATCCTGCTGTCCGGCGCCCGGCCGCGGACGTTGGAAGGGCGCGCTGCCTTCGCCTTCGTCGCGGACGTTCCCACGCTCTTCGAGGACCTCACGGTGCGCGAGCACGCGGCCTTCCTGAGCCGTGCCTACGCACGACCCGAGGCCGAGGAGCGGACGCTGGCGTGGTACGAGCGCTTCGAGCTGGCCGACCGTGTCGACGAGTTCCCCGGGACCCACTCGCGCGGCATGCGCCACAAGGCGGCGCTGGCGCTCGCCCTGGGCCTGGAGCCGGACCTGCTGTTGCTCGACGAACCGTTCAACACGTTGGACGTCGACGCCCGCGAGACCCTGGCCGAGGGGCTGCGCCAACGCGCCCAGGACGGGCGCATCAACCTGCTCAGCGCGCACGACCAGGCGCTCGAGCGCGACCTGGGAGCGGAGGTCGTCGAGGTGCGCGGGGGCCATGTGGGCCGGCGACGTGGCTAGCGCGACGGCGGCCGGGGCCGTGACCCCCGGGGCGAGTCTTGCCGCACTGGAGCGCCGCATGTTGCGACGCCGCGTGGGCCGCGGTTACCGTTGGGTGGGCCAGACCTTCGGTTGGTCGACCATCATCTACCTGGTGTTCTGGATCGCGCTCTTCGTCGTCGGTGGGGTGCAGTCGGCGGCGCCGATCGAGCACCCGTTGCCGGCGGCGATCCTGCCGGTCGCGCTCGACGCCCTGGCGCTGCTGGCCTTGGTGAGCGTGTCGTTGCAGCGCTCGCCGCCGGTGGTGCTGGGCCGCAGCCACGCCATGCTGCTGGGCCTCTCGCCCTGGTCGGCCCGGCGCGTGCTGCGGCCGCGTCTGCTGGGCTTCTTCGTGTCGCGGGTGGTCGTCGGCGCCGTCGTCGGCACCGCCGCGTGGCTGCTGGTGACCATCCTGTTCGCGGTGTCGGTGCCGGCGCTGGTGGCGCTGGGCGCCGGGCTGTGGCTGCTGCGGGCGGCGCTGGCGATGCTGGTGTACGAACGCCGGCCGATCGCCCTGCCGCTGGCCCTGCTCGCCTCGCTGCTGGCGGCGCTGGGCGCCGCCGCCGGGGTGCTGGGGTTCGGGCCGGGCGCGGCCGCGCCCGTTCTGGCGGCGGGCGTGGCGTCGGCGTTGGGGGTGCTGGCGGCCGCCGCGGCGTTCGCCTACCAGGGGGCGGGCTACCCGGCCGGCTACCTCTTCGACGCCATGGTGGTGGCCGAGTTCCGCACGTCGGTGCTGATGGCGGTCATGACGCAGTCGGCGGGCGCGTTGCGCCGCCGCGGCGTCACCACCCGCACGCGACGGCGCGGCAAGGGCCGGCGCTCGGGCAGCGCCCGGCTGAGGCTGAAGCCGCCTTCCACCGAGTACGGGCCGCTGGGAGCGGTGGCCTGGCGCAGCGCGTTGAGCCTGCTGCGGGCGCCGCTGTTGATGAAGGTGGCGCTACTGGCGGCGCTCGGCTACGTCTATGCCATGCTCTCGGCCGGCGTCGTGGGGGGCCTGCCGCTGGCGGTGCTGGGGTTGGCCGCGGGCTTCCTGGCCTCGTGGCTGCTGGGACCGTCGGTGGAGCCCGCTCCGGTGCCGCTCGATCCGTTCTCACGCGGCGGCGGGCGCGTACTGCCCGGTCTGATCGTGGCCGCCGCGCTGTTCGCGCTGTTCGCCGTGGTGCGCTCGGCGACCGGCGGACCCACGGGCTCCGGGGAAGCCGGCCTACTGGGGTTCGCATTGGTGGCGCTGGCGACCGTCATCCTGGAGAAGGCGTCGAGCTGGCTGCACGTGTCGCACCGCGAGTGGACGGCGTGGGGCCTGTCGGGGCTGTTGAGCGGCACGCTGATGTGGGTCCTGAGCGCGCTCGGAGGGCCGGGCATGATCACGCTGGGGGCGTTGGGGCTGGCGTTCGGGAGCCTCCTGGTGCTGCCCTGAGAGGGCGGCGGATCAGCGACGGGGCAGCAGCAAGACGATGGCGATCGCCATCAACGCCAGGCCCAGCGCTCGGGCCGGCGTCACCGGGATGCGGGCGCCGCCCCATCCCGCGGCGTCGATCACCACGGCGGCCGCCATCTGGCCGACGATGATCCCACCGAGACCGGCGGCCATGCCCAGGCGCGGCAGGGCGAAGGCTATGGCGGTCAGGATGCCGATTCCCAGGGCGCCGGCGGCGCCCCAGTAGGGCGAGCTGCGCAGCAGGGCGCCCCACAGCAGGCCGCCGCCCAGGACCGAGACGAGCAGCAGGACCGCCGCCGACAGGGTGCCGCCCGCGATGTTGACCAGCAGACCGGCGCGCACCGCGCCGACCGCCCTCTCGGCGAAGCGCAGGACGCTGCCCTGCGCACCGATGGCGATCCCTGCGAGCAGACTGGCGAGGATTGCGGCGACCACGGACTTCTCCATCTTCGACCTCCGGGCCCCCGCGTGGCGCCGCGGTCCCCGCGACGACGCGGTGGACCGGTGGCGGGACGCTGCCCCCCGCCCGGGGCGACGACCGCTATCGTACCGTGGTGACGCCGCCGCGCTACAGCCAGGTGGGCGTCCACAACTCCGGCCGCAAGCGGGCGCCGACGAGCGCATCGAGATCGAGGACGCCATCGACGAGCGGGAGCGCCCGGTCGAGGCTGTCGCGCTCGAGCTTGAGCGGGAAGCTGAGCTCGCTCGGGTGGGTCACGCCCTCGAGGCTGGCCGCCACGGCGCTGTGCAGCGTGCCTAGCCCGCTCGAGGCCTGGGAGCCGATCATCACGCCCTTGCCCGCGGCCCTCGCCATCGCCAGCATGCGTCGCGTGTCGTGCCAGCCGCTGCGCGCCGGCTTGATGTTGAGGATATCGAAGGTGTCGGCCTCCAGCTCGCGTTCGAGCGCGGCGGGCGTGAAGGCGCTGTCGTCGGCGATGAGCGGCAGGATGCCGGCGGCACGGAGCCTGCGCCGCGCCGCCAGGCGGTGGACGGGGAGCGGCTCCTCGACGTAGGCGACGCCCAGAGCGGCGAGGCGCTCCAGGACCCGGGGAGCGTCGGTCTCGTCCAGCGTCTCGTTGGCGTCGGCGTAGAGCAGCACCCCGTCGCCGAGGGCGTCGTGCAGGGCGCGTAGCACGCGCTCGTCGTGCTTGGCGTCGCGCCCCACCTTCACCTTCAGTACCCGCACGCCCGCCGCGACCACCGCGTGCGCTTCGGTCAGCATGGCGTCGAGCCCGGCGATGCCCAGGATGAAGCTGACGCGCGGGCGGCGCTGCGGCCCCGCCGAGCGCTGCGCCAGGCTGGCGCCCAGCGAAGCCGCGCGGGCTTCGGCCAGCGCCAGATCGAGCGCGCCCTTGAGGGCGTGGTTGAAGGGGAGCGCCGCGAAGATCCGTTGAACGCTGGCGTCGTCATCGGCCTCGATGCCCGCCAGCCGGGGGGCCAGCTGGCTTCGAAGGGCGGCCTCCATGCCCTCGCGCGTCTCGCCGTAGATGGTGGGGCGCACCGGCGCCTCCGCCACGCCCAGGGCGCCGCCCTCGAGCTCGACGCCGACGAGCAGGTGTTCGAGCGCGCGCAGCTCGCTGCCCGCGCCCCAGCGCAGCGCGCCGGCCATGGGGAGGGACAGCGGGGCGAAGCCGATGCGGGCGATGCGGACCATGCCGACCAGCCTACAGCCAGGCCTGCAGCCGGGAGGCGACCCCGCCCGGGTCGAGCCGACCGGTGTCGAGTTGCAGCCGGCGCCGTTCGGGCAGCGGCTCGAGGCGGCGCCAGGCGGCCTCCGGATCGTAGTGCAGGCTCTCCTCGACGACCACGCGGGCGCCGGTCTCGACCGCGTCCGGGTCGAGGCCGGCGGCAGCCGCCGCCAGGCCCGGCAGGTCGGTCAGGCGCGCCAGCCCCTCGATGCCCTGCAGCCGCGCCAGCAGGGCGCCGTGCGCGGCGGGGCCGACGTCGACGCGATCGAAGGCGTCGCCGCGGCCCGCCAGCCGCAACACCCGCACCGCAGCCGGCGCCTCCAGCGCCACGAAGCGCGCGCTCGGGAAGGCGTGGACCGCGTAGCCGACCTCGTCCTCGCCGCGCAGGTTGTCGAACAGCAGCAGCGGAGCCGCGGGCGCGTCGTGCCGCGGCCCGGCCAGGAAGCGTTCCAGGGCGTGCGCCATGCCGCCGGGGTGCTCGCGGCGGTAGCGGGCGGTGAGGCGGAAGCGCTCGAGACGGTCGCGCACCGGCCGCGGCGCTTCGCCCTCGAGACGCTGCGCCTCGGGGATCACCAGGGTGTCGGCCAGAGCGCGCCGGTTGGGGAGCAGGAGCGCGTCGGGCACGGCGGCCCGCAGCGCCGCCAGGGCGGTGCTCTTGCCGACCCCGGTGAGGCCGACGAAGATCAGCAACGTGCTCTCGGTCTTGGCAGCTACGGGCTCCGCCGCGTCGCCGTTATGCGCCTTCATGCCGGCCCCCTCAGGCCAGCGCGGCGAGGCGCCGGCACGCTTCACGCAGCGCGTCCTCGTCCTTGCAGAACGCCAGGCGCACCAGGTGGCGGGCGAGGTGCTTGTGCTCGTCGGCGTAGAAGGCGCTCGGCGGGATGGCGCCGACGCCAACGCGTGCCGGCAGGTCCCGGCACAGCGCCACATCGTCGGGGTAGTCCAGGGCACTGCTGTCGGCCACCACGAAGTAGCCGGCGTCGGGCACCATGGCGGCGAGCGGGGTGGGGGCCAGGGCCTCGAGCAGCACGTCGCGGCGGCGCCGGAAGTCGGCGCGCAGCTCGTCGTAGTAGTCGCTCTGGCGCGCGTGGCGCAGCATGCTCGCGCCCGCGCGTTGCAGCGGCGTGGCGACGTCGAAGGGGATCCACTGGTGCGCCATCGTGACGGCCCGGACCAACGCCTGCGGGCCGCTCACCCACCCCACCTTCCAACCGGTCACCGAGAAGGTCTTGCCCAGGCTGGCCACCGTCAGGGTGCGCTCCCAGGCGCCGGGTCGGCTGGCGAGCGGGACGTGCTCGGTGAAGGCGATGCGCTGGTACACCTCGTCGCTGATGAGCACCGCGCCCACCCGCGTCGCCTCGGCCACCAGGGCGTCGAGCTCGGCCGGCGTGAACACCTTGCCGGTGGGGTTGTGCGGCGTGTTGACGATGATCGCCCTGGTGCCCGGCCCGACCGCGCGGTGGAGCTTCTCCGGGTCCAGACTCCAACGGCCGTGGTCGAGGTCGAGCGGCAGGTAGCGGGGCACGCCCCCGGCCATCACCACGTCGGCGGGGTAGGCGTCGTAGAACGGCTCGATCAGCAGCACCTCGTCGCCGGGGGAGACGAACGCCTGGATCGCGGCGAACAGCCCCTCGGTGGCGCCCACCGTCACCAGCACGTTGGCGGCCGGGTCGAGCGGGAAGCCCAGGCGGGCGCCGAGGTCGAGGGCGATCTCCTCGGTCAGCTCGGGCAGGCCGCCCAGCGGGGCGTACTGCTGGCCGCCGACCGCACTGGCCGCCAGCGCCTCGAGCACGAAGGCGGGCGGATCGAAGCCGGGGAAGCCCTGGCCCAGATCGATGGCGCCGTGCTGCCGGGAGAGCCGCGAGTAGGTCGCGAACACCGTCTCGGAGAAGCCGGCGATGCGGCTCGAGGTGCGCAGCGTTACCGCGGCGGGGGTGGGACTCGGGTCAGCGGACATCGCGGTCATTGTACGGGCCGTGGGCGCGTGTCCCGCGCCCACGGCCCGTACGGCGAGGACACGGCGCCGGCGCCCGGACCGCCGCTCAGGCGACCGGTGTGGCGGCCGCCTGCAGCGCGTCGATCACGCCGTCGGTGAAGGCCCCGGTGCCGCGGCTACCGCCCAGGTCCACGGTCGCGTCGTCGGCCAGTGCCGCCTGGACCGCCGCCTCCAGCGCGTCCGCCGCGTCGGCCCGGTCCAGGCCGTGGCGCAGCATCATGGCGGCGGACAGCAGGGTGCCGACCGGGTTGGCGATGCCCTTGCCGGCGATGTCCGGGGCGCTGCCGTGGACCGGCTCGTACAGCCCCACCTCGCCGCCCAGGCTGGCCGATGGCAGCACGCCCAGCGAGCCGGGGATGACCGCGGCGAGGTCGGACAGGATGTCCCCGAAGAGGTTGCCGGTGACGATCACGTCGAAGTCGGTGGGGGAGCGCACCAGCTGCATGGCGGCGTTGTCGACGTACAGGTGGTCGAGCTCGACGTCGGGGAACTCGGCCCGGTGCACGCCCACCACCACGTCGCGCCAGAACTGCGAGACGTCCAGGACGTTGGACTTGTCGACGTTGGTGACCTTGTTGCGACGTTTGCGGGCGGTCTCGAAGGCGACACGGGCGATGCGCTCCACCTCGAAGCGGTCGTAGACCATGGTGGACAGACCCTGCTCCTCGCGGGCATACGAGGGCTTGCCGAAGTAGATGCCGCCGGTGAGCTCGCGCAGGATCAGCAGGTCGGTGCCGCGGGCCACCGTCTCCTTGAGCGGGGAGAGGCGCTCGAGCCCGGCGAAGACCTTCACGGGCCGCAGGTTGGCGTACACGCCCAGATGGCGCCGCAGCGCCAGGATGCCGGACTCCACGCGCTTCTCGCGCGGCAACCGGTTCCACGGGTGATCGCCCACGGGGCCGCCGGCCGAGCCCATCAGCACGGCGTCGGCCCGACTCACGGCGTCGCGCGTGACCTGCGGCAGCGGCTCGCCATGACTGTCGACGGCACCGCCGCCGAAGGGCAGGCGCTCGAACTCGAAGGCCAGGCCGTGAGTGGCCTGCATCGCCTCCAGCGTGCGTACGGTGGCGTCGATGACCTCCGGGCCGATGAAGTCGCCCGGTAGGACCGCGATGTGGTAGCTCATGTCGTCTCTCCCTCCGCGGGGCGGGTGGTCAGGACCACCGCCATGGGCAGCGCGAAGCGCACCGCCTCCCCGGCCTCGTACTCGATCGTGAACAACCTTCGCTCGAGCGGCCCTGCCTCCCGGAAGAGCCTGCGGACCTCGGCCTGCTCGGTCTCCGGCAGGTCCATGCGGCCGATCCAGGCGTCGACCTCCATGCGGTAACGGGTGTCGGTGTCGCCCACCACCCAGCGCAGTCCCGCCGTGGCGAGCATGGCGCGCCACTCGTCCAGGGTGTAGGCGCGCACGTGGGTGGCGTCGCGCGCACGTGAGACCGCGTCCAGCCAGGCGTCCACGCGCGGGTCGGGAGTGATCTCATCGACCAGCACGAAGCGCCCCCCCGGCCTCAGCACGCGAGCGATCTCGCGCAGCGTGGCGTTCGGGTCGGCGTGATGGTGCAGGGTGTGGCGTGCGGTCACCAGGTCGAAGGCATCGTCCTGCAGGCCGGTGGCGTCGCCGGGGGCTTCGACGAAACGCAGCCCGGGAAGCGCGCCGTAACGCCGGCGCGCCGCGTCGAGCATGCCGGCAGCGGGGTCGAGTGCCACCACCTCGGCCCCCGCACGAGCCAGGCACGCCGCGGTGTGGCCGGCGCCGGTACCCACGTCGAGACAGCGATCGCCCGGGCGGGGGTCGGCCAGAGCAAGGAGCTTGGGCAGCGATGGGCCGGCGACGTGCTCACGGCTGACGGCGTAGGCCGCCCCCCGTTCGGACCAACGGCCCTCCGGATGCTGAGCGGAAGCGCGCACCGGGCTCAGGCGCCGGTGGCGACGTGGCCCAGGCGTTCGGCGACCTCGCGCACGGCACTCACGCCCTCGAGGAGCTCGCCCAGGGGGTCCCAGAAGCCATCGAGCAGCGCTTCCCGGGCCGACGACGGCAGGCTCGCCTCGAAGGTCTGGTCGCCGGCGCGCACCTGGCCGGCGGCGACGTCGATGACGAGCTCGAGCTGCGGGTCGGCGCGCACCGCCTCGATCAGGGCGCGGCGCGCGGTGGGGGAGACGGCCACGCACACCAGCCCCAGGGTGGTGGCGTTCCCGAAGAAGATCTCGGCGAAGCTCTCCGCGATGACGGCCTCGAAGCCGGCGCGGGCGATCGATTGCGGGGCGTGCTCGCGGCTCGAGCCGCAACCGAAGTTGCTGCCCGAGATCAGCACGCGCGCGCCCGCGTAGCGCGGATCGTCGAGTGCGTGCCCCTTGGCGGCGCCGGATTCGTCGAAGCGCTCGTCGCGGAACAGCCCCTCGGCAAGATCGTCGAAGGTCACGCACTTGAGGTAACGC
The DNA here is from genome assembly GCA_964616005.1 of uncultured bacterium. Lineage (GTDB taxonomy): Bacteria > Deinococcota > Deinococci > Deinococcales > Trueperaceae > JASBRS01. The sequence continues at coordinate 34,914 of CAZTTB010000018.1, forward strand.
GCCGGGATGATGCGGTCGGTGTCGATGTCGTCGCCGGGCAGCGGAACGGCCTGCCCCCGGACCTCGCGGATGGCTTCCATCGCCATGTCAGGCCACCGCCTCTCGCGTCACGCCGAAGACCTCGCGCGCGTCGCTGACCCTGCCGGTGACCGCTGCTGCGGCCACCATGACCGGGCTCATCAGGATGGTGCGGCCGGTGGGGCTGCCCTGCCGGCCCTTGAAGTTGCGGTTGGAGGTGCTGGCGCAGAGCTGATCGCCCACCAGCTTGTCGGGGTTCATGGCCAGGCACATCGAGCAGCCGGCGTCGCGCCACTCGAAGCCCGCGTCGCGGAACACGCGGTCGATGCCGAGCCGCTCGCACTCCGCCTTCACGTGTTGCGAGCCGGGTACGGCGATGGCGTGCACGCCATCGTGGACGCGACGCCCTTCCAGGAAGCGGGCCGCTTCCACGAAGTCGGACACGCGCCCGTTGGTGCAGGAGCCGAAGAAGGCGACGTCGACCTTGGTGCCGGCGATGGGCGCACCCGGCGTCAGCTTCATGTGCGCCAGCGCCTCGGCGATCGACTCGCGCTCGCCCTCCGGGGCTCCGTCGGGGGTCGGGACGCGCTGCTCGATGGAGATCGCCTGGCCGGGGTTGATGCCCCAGGTGACGGTCGGGGGGATGTCCTCGGCGCGGATGGTGACGACGTCGTCGTAGACGCAAGCGGGGTCGGACGCGAGACCGCGCCAGCGCTCGACGGCCTCGGCCCACGCCGCGCCCTTCGGGGCGAAGGGACGTCCCTCGAGGTAGGCGAAGGTGGTGTCGTCGGGGTTGACGTAGCCGCAGCGGGCGCCGCCCTCGATCGACATGTTGCACACCGTCATGCGCTCTTCCATGCTCATGCGGTCGAAGACGTCGCCGGCGTATTCGTAGGCGTACCCCAGCCCTCCCTTGACGCCCAGCGTGCGGATGATGTGGAGGATGACGTCCTTGGCATAGACGCCGGGATGGAGCCGGCCGTTCACTTCGATGCGGCGCACCTTCAGCTCGCTCATCGCCAGCGTCTGGGTGGCGAGCACGTCACGCACCTGGCTGGTGCCGATGCCGAAGGCGATAGCCCCGAAGGCGCCGTGGGTCGAGGTGTGGCTGTCGCCACATGCGACCGTGGTGCCGGGCTGCGTGATGCCCTGCTCGGGACCGACCATGTGCACGATGCCCTGGTGGCCACTGTCGAGGTCGAAGAACTGGATGCCGTTGTCGGCGCAGTTCTTGCGCAGCTCACGGATCATCTCGTCGGCCAGGGGGTCGGCGAAGGGCTCGAGCCGCGTATGGGTCGGCACGATGTGATCGACCGTGGCGAAGGTGCGCTCCGGCATCAGCACCTTCAACCCGCGGTCGCGCAACATGCCGAACGCCTGCGGGCTGGTGACCTCGTGGATGAGGTGGGTGTCGATGAAGAGTTGTGTCTGGCCGTTACGCAAGCGCCGTACGGCGTGCTCCTGCCAGACCTTCTGGTACAGGCTTCGGGGTGGCTCCATGCTCTTCCTCTCGCTCGGCGCTGTGCGCGCCTCCATGACAAGAAACGGCCTCCGCACTTCCGTGCCGGAGGCCGCGACCGTTCATCTGCAGGCTCGCGAGTTCGTTTGCGAACCTAGACGCGGACGGGCCCACCTCGCCGTAGCAGCACACTCTGCCACAGGTTGATCACCCGCAAACGCCGACGGATTCGCATTGGGCAGAGTATACGTGGGGCGGTGGAGGGTGTCAACGCGGTGGGGGGTTAGTAGGCTGTCTTCAATCGGTCATCGCAACGGTTTCAGGGTACGCCTCCGCCGGGGTCTTCCATCCCAGGGTCTGGCGGGGGCGGGTATTGAGGCTGCAGGCCAAATCCGTTTCGGGTCGCACGGGGCGGCCTGGGAGTCTCAGTCC
>CAZTTB010000019.1:0-35498 GCA_964616005.1 uncultured bacterium
ACCAGCATGCCCATCGGGTGGGCGTCGTGGTGGAAGCCGTCGATGAACTTCTTGACGTTCTCGTGGATGAAGGTGTGGTGCGTGATGTCGTGGGCCCAGCCTTCGAGCTCGGCCTTGTCCGGGAGCTCCCCGTTGAGCAACAGGTAGGCGACCTCCAGGAACGAGCTCTCCACTGCGAGCTCCTCGATGGGGTAGCCGCGGTAGCGGAGGATGCCCTTGGCGCCGTCGATGTAGGTGATCGAGCTGCGGCAACTGGCCGTGTTCAGGAAGGCGGGGTCGTAGGAGAGCAACCCGAAGTCGTCGTCCGACGTCTTGATCTGACGCAGCGCCGTCGCCGGGATGGCGCCGTCGCTGATCGGGATCTCGTAGCTGCGTTCCGTCCGCGTGTCGGTGACCTTCAGGAACCCGTCCTTCTTGGGTGCGTCCATGGTTGCTCGCCCGTCCTTTCTGCCCGAGGCGCGTTCATCGCCCACCTCGTGCTCGTTCGGCCCGTCCGGCGGGGCGCTCGTGGTGGGTACGCGCGGGGCCGCGGTCGAACGCCGATCGGTCCGCCCGTTCCGGCCGCGGCCTTCGCTGGCGGAGGTTCCAGGGAAGGTGCACCTGGGCTCCGTCGCGCCAGGGACCGTGCATCCGGTCACGCCGGGCTGATCGGTGTCACTACCCATCCAGGGTATGTCCGTCGCTGAAAGTGGTCCCAGGGGCAAATATCCCGACCGGAACGATTCCGTACAGGACAGCGTCGTGGCGGCATAGGACAGAGTCGGGACGTGAGGTGTTACCTATCCACCGCCCGGGGGTAGGGGTCGCGAGCCCTTGGCCGCTCGCCACTCGGACGCGGTGGCGCGTACGAGGCTACCGCGTGACTTCGCTGTCGGCTCCGGCCTGACAGGTGCTGTCGCCTCGGGGACGGCCGGGAGCGTCGCGGCGGACTACGGTCGTGCCAGGTTCGAGAGCGCCTGTGAGGGCAGGCGCCAGTGATGGAAGGGGCGGGTTGCGATGGAGAAGACGAAGATCAAGGCCGTGGCACGGTCCCTGAGCGCAATCTCCGCGTTCATTCTTCTGGTCGCTGGGACCGCTTCCTGCCAGCAGAGCGCGCAGCCAGGGCAGGACTGGACCCGCTTCGGATGGGACGCGGCGCGCACGAATGATGGGCCGGCCACGTCCGGGATCACGGCCGCCGATCTGGGCGCGATGAAGCTGCAGAAGGTGCAGCTCGGAGGGACCGTCGACGGCTCGCCCATCTACTTGCACGGCGTGCAGATCGAAGGTGCTGTGCATGATGCCTTCTTCGTGACGACCAGCTACGGTGAGACACTGGCGATCGATGCGGACCGTGGGACCATCCTGTGGCGATTCACCCCGCCGGGATATGCGGGCTGGGCCGGGTCCTACCGCATCACGACCGCGACTCCGGTGGCCGACCCGGACCGTCGGTACCTCTATGCCGCATCGCCCGATGGTGTCGTGCGCAAACTCGCGGTGGCTGACGGAAGCGTGCAGTGGGCTACTCCCGTGACGGAGCTGCCTACGCGTGAGAAGATCGCGTCGCCGCTCAACTTCGCACAGGGTCGGGTGATCGTGACCACGGGCGGCTACATCGGCGACTCGCCCCCTTACCAGGGACACGTGGCCGTTCTGGACAGCGGAGGCGGCCACATCGAGCACGTCTGGAACGCGCTGTGCAGCGACCGCTCCGGAGTGTTCGCGCCGTCGTCGTGCTCGCAGAGCGGCGCCGCCATCTGGGGTCGGGCCGGAGCGGTCGTCGATCCGTCGAGCGGCGACCTGTTCGTTGCGACGGGGAACGCCCTGTGGGACGGTCATACGTTCTGGGGTGACTCCGTGCTCGAGCTATCGCCAGACGCGGGGACGTTGTTGGGCAACTTCACGCCAAGTAACACCGATCAGCTGAACGCAAGCGATCTGGACCTCGGCTCCACCGCGCCGGTGCTACTGGGAGATGGTCTAGTGGCGCAGGGTGGCAAAGACGGCCACATCCGATTGCTCGACTGGAGCGCCATGCGCGGGCTAGTGGCGCATCAGGGTGGAGAGGCGCAGATGGTGTCCACCCCATCGGGTGGCGACCTCTTCACGGCTCCGGCGGTGTGGCACCACGGCGGCGAGACGTGGATGATCGCTGCCGACAACGGTGGGACGGAAGCGTGGCGGTTGTCGAACGGGAATCTGCAAGCGGTTTGGCGCAACGCCCATGCCGGTACCAGCCCGGTGCTGGCCGGCGGGCTCCTCTACGTCTACGATCCCGCGGGCGGGCTTCGGGTGTATCAGCCCGAGACTGGCCGGCTCCTCGCCGACCTGGCGAGCGGGCCCGGTCACTGGAACAGCCCGATCGCGATCGACGGGCGCATCGCACTCCCCGAAGGCAACGCCAATCAGCATCGAACGAGCGGTGTCCTGGACATCTGGCGCGTTGCGCGATAGTGCGCGGACGCATGCGTCCATCGCCGGGTCTCGTGGCTGCACGCTGGCGTTCGGGCAACGCCCGGGCCAGGCATGACCTGAAGCCCCCCGGACGGCCCGCCCTGGCCCGAGATCCCGCTGCAGCTGGAGACGGCTGTCGAGAAGGGCTTGATGCTCTTTCTTGCCCAGCGGGCTTCCGGGTGAGCCGAAGGTGCTGTTCACATGGCGGACCAACAGGCTGAACCGGGCCAAGGGCAACGGGCGAGTCCTGGACGAGCTCGTCCGCTCCCAGCAGTTCTTGGACCTGGACCTGGGCGAAATACCGAGAGAGGTGCCCGACCAGCTCACTGTCGAGAGCGCGTTCAGCCGTCGCCCGCCAGGGCGGCCACCAGCTCGGCATCGGTTGGCGCCGAGCCAGTGGCGGCGCGCTCGACGAGCAACCGGCTCATGCGTTCCAGTGCGTCCCGCGCGCGTCGCCAGGCGGGGAGATCCTGCCCGCTGGGGTCGGGCACGCTCACGTGTCGGCGGGTCGTGCGGGCGGGGTAGGCCGGGCAGGCCTCGTTCGCGTCGTCGCAGACGGTGAGAACCAGATCGAAGCTCCAGGGGTCGGGGATCTCGCTCAGGGTCTTGCTGGTGTGGCTGTTGAGGTCGATGTCGACCTCGGCCATGACGGTGACGGCGTCGGGCTTCACGTGCGTCCGCTCGGTACCCGCGGACCAGACCTCCAGATCGAGGCCGGCCTCCCGGGCGTGCCTTCGGATCCAGCCCTCCATCATCTGGCTGCGGGCGCTGTTGTGGGTGCACAGGACGAGCAGGCGCATCACTCGGGATCCCTCCTCGCCCCCGCCGCGCGCTCCGGGCCGTTGGGTCCCGGGCCCGTCCCGGACGGCAGGGTGTCGGCAGGAGAGCGCGCGGACGGGACCGGCAGGGCGGCCGCGGCGAACCAGCGCCGTTGCAGGCGGAGCGCGACATCGACCAGGGCGATCATCACGGGCACCTCGATGAGCGGGCCGATGACGGCCGTGAACGCCACGGCGGATTGGATGCCGAAGACGGCGATGGCTACGGCGATGGCGAGCTCGAAGTTGTTGCTGGCGGCGGTGAAGGCGAGGGTGGTGGTGACCGCGCCGTTCGCGCCGAAGCGCCGCCCCATCCAGAAGCTCGCCAGGAACATGATCACGAAGTAGAGCGCCAGCGGTGCGGCGATGCGGAGCACGTCGAGCGGGAGGGTCAGGATGAGGCCGCCCTTGAGGCTGAACATGATCACGATGGTGAACAGCAGCGCGACGAGGGTGACGGGTGCGATGGCGGGGAGGAAGCGCTCGTCGTACCAGGTGCGTCCCATGGTGGGGATGAGCACGACGCGGCTGAGTACGCCGGCGGCGAACGGCACGCCGAGGTACAGCAGCACGGCGCGCGCCACTTGCCCCACGGAGATGGCGATGACGTGTCCCTGCAACCCGAGCCAGGCGGGGAGGACGGTGGCGAAGAGGTAGGCGTAGGCGCCGTAGAACAGGACCTGGAAGAGGCTGTTGAGGGCGACGAGGCCGGCGGCGTACTCGCGGTCGCCGGCGGCGAGGTCGTTCCACACGATGACCATGGCGATGCAGCGGGCCAGACCGATGAGGATGAGACCGACCATGTACTCGGGGCGGTCGCGCAGGAACACGAGCGCCAGCGCGAACATCAACAGCGGCCCGATGAGCCAGTTCTGCACGAGGGACAGCGCCAGCACGCGGAGGTTGCCGAAGACGGTGGGAAGGCGCTCGTAGCGCACCCTGGCCAGCGGCGGGATCATCATGAGGATGAGCCCGACGGCGATGGGGACGTTGGTGGCGCCGACCTGGACGCGTTGCAGGGCGCCCTCGATGCCGGGAACGAGCGCTCCGAGCGCGATCCCCGCGGCCATGGCGGCGAAGATCCATACGGTGAGGTAGCGGTCGCGCGCCGAGAGCCCGGAGGGTCCGGCGGTCCGACGGCTCATCGAGGCGCCCAACGTTCCGGTCTCGTGCGCACGGCGCAACCGTCGTCGTCGGACCTGCACCGTTGCGAGGGGGTCACCGGGTCGGGCGGACCGTGTCCGTCACGGTCGGGTCAGGATGCCTTCGAGCTGTCTGGGGGAGGGGACGCGGCCGACCAGGACGACCTTCTCGTCGATGACGAGGGCGGGCGTGGAGCTGACGCCGTAGGCGAGGATGGCGGCGTAGTCGGTGACCTTCTCGACGTCCGCCTGGATGCCCCTGGCATCGAGGACGAGCCGGACGTTGGCTTCGAGGCGCTTGCAGTTGGGGCAACCGGATCCGAGGACTTTGATGGTCATGCTGTGAGCCTCCTGCTCGTGGGATGGGCGGCGGCACGCCGCGCAAGGTCAGAGGATGGCGTTGAAGAGGAAGCCGGTGGCGAGGATCCCCGTACCCACCACGGCCACGTAGACGGCGATGAGGCGCGGTTTGAGCACGCGCCGCAGGATGATCATCTCGGGGAGGGACAGCGCGACGACCGCCATCATGAACGCGAGGGTGGTGCCCATGGCGAGCCCTTTGGCGTGGAGCGCCTCGACCAGGGGCAGGATGCCGGCGGCGTTGGAGTACAACGGGATGCCCAGCAGGACGGCCACGGGTACCGCGAGAGGCTGGCCGGGGCCGGCGTAACGGAGGAAGAAGCTCTGCGGCACCCAGCCGTGGATGGCGGCGCCCAGCCCGATGCCGACCAGCAGGTAGGGCCAGATCTTGCCGAGGATGGTCCTCACCTCTTCGACGCCCATCTGCACGCGCTCCGGCCAGGTGAGCTGGCGGCTGGGGTCGAGGACCTGGCCGCCGAGGCGGGTCTCGAAGACGAACGGTTCGACCCACTTCTCCAGGCGGAGCCGACCCAGGATCATGCCGGCGACGATCGCCAGGATCAGGCCGCTGGCGAGGTAGAGCGCGGCGACCGTCCAGCCGAACATGCCGAACAGCATGACGAGGGCGATCTCGTTCACCATGGGGCTGGCGATCAGGAAGGACAGCGTGACGCCGAGCGGAACGCCGGCGGCGACGAAGCCGATGAAGGCGGGTACGGCGCTGCACGAGCAGAAGGGCGTCACGACGCCGAGGCCGGCGGCCAGTGCATTGCCGGCGCCCTCGCGCCTTCCGCCGAGCAGCGCGCGCGTGCGTTCGACGCTGAAGAAGCTGCGTAGCACGGTCACGACGAAGATGATGCCCACCAGCAGCAGCACGATCTTGACGCTGTCGAACAGGAAGAAGTGCACGGCGTCGGCGAGGCGCGTGCCCGCCGGCAGGCCGAGGCCGCGGTAGACGAGCCAGTCGAAGGCCGGTCCGTTGGCTGCGTAGAGCAACGCCCACACCACGGCGGCCGCGGCCAGGGCGGCTGGGAGCGGTACGCCCCGACGCTGCGCCAGGCGCGCCCTCATCCTGCCACGCTCTCGCGGGCGCAGGCGTCGGCACAACCGTCCATCGACAGGCCGAAGGCTGCAGGGTCGGGCGGGAGGGAGCGCTGCAGGCGACGCAGGGCGGCCGGCACCAGGCCGTAGTCGATCCAGCGGCCGCGACGCGACCCTTCGACGAGCCCCGCCTCACGCAGCACCTTGAGGTGGTGCGACAGCAGGTTCGGCGCGATGTCGATGACCTCCTGGATCTCGCACACGCAGTGAGTGCCATCGGCAAGGGTGGCGAGGATCCGCAGGCGAGTGGGGTCTCCGAGCGCCTTGAAGCCGAGGGCGAGCCCCTCAACTAGTTCAAGGGATGTTGAATCAATCATGCTTGAATTGTAGCACTCGGGGGCCGCCGGGGTGCAAGCCTCCGCTGCTGGTTCGGTGACGATGGGTGGGACGCAGGGCGCTGGGTCGTCCGGCTGGTCGGGGCTGCCGTCCTCAGGCGAAGATCTCCTCGAAGGGCAGCCCCAGGCCCAGCGCATCGATCGGATAGGTGCGCCCCTCTTCGCCCGCACGCCGTTCCCAGCGTGCGCGGTCGTGGGTCCGGCGCAGGTACGCCACCACCCGGACCCGCCGGTCGTCGAGCGGCTCGAGCGTCACGCGCACCGTCGCGCCCGAGGTGAGGCGGCGCTCCACCGTCCGGGTCGGGTCGAACAGGCCGGGCTGGGCCCCTATGACGCGCACCACGAAGCGAGTCTATCGCGGTGGCCGGCGCCCCGGCGCCGGGCTTTCGTCCTGCCCGGCGGCGGGGCGTCGGTGCGACGGGGGACGGAGCCCAGGGCGCCTGTCCCTTGCCTGTGGCCCGCCCGCTGTGCAGAGTGCGGTGACGGCGCGCGGGCTCGCGTGGCGGTACCGTTCCGTCGGACCCGCCGCGCCCGCAACACGCCGGGGAGGGAGCGGGCATGAAGGCGAATCTGCACGTTGGCTGGCCCAGGGAGGCGGGCGCTTCCGGCGCCCGTGGGCGCGTGAGGACCCGTGTGCGCTGGGCGGCCGCCGTCCTCGCGTTGGCCAATGCCGTCGTGTACGCCCTCATCGGGGCCGGTGTCCTGAGCGTGCTGAACGGCGCTCCGGGCCCGCGCCCGGGGTTGATCGTGTTCGGCGTTCTGGCCGGCGGAGCCTTCCTGCTCGGCGCGGTGCTGTTGATGCGCTTCGATCGCCGCGTTCTGTGGATGGTCGGCGCGGCCTTCCAGGCCTTCGCCATCGCGGCGTACTTCAACGTCGCGCCGCAGCGCGTTCCCCCTTACGAGGTCTGGGGATTGTCGCTCAAGGTGGCGCAGGCCGTACTGCTCGTTGCCCTCCTGTTCCTCGGGATCGCGCGGACGACCTCGCCGGCGGCTCCCGAGCGGCGCTAGACGTCGGTGCGGGCCGGTGCCAACGGTCGCGCCGTCCCGGCGTCACAGGTGGCGCAGATACGCCTCAGGCGCTTCCAGGAAGTGCCGCAGCGTTCGGACGTGCTCGAGGTCGTCGAATGCGGTCGCGACCATGCTGTCGCCCCGCAGCTCGTACAGGCGCGCCCCGGGGTAGGCCATGAGGATCGGCGAGTGCGTCGCGACGATGAACTGCCCGCCGCGTTCGACCGCATTCTTGACGAGCGACAGGAACGCCAGGCTGCGTAGTGGCGACAGGGCGGCTTCCGGCTCGTCCAACAGGTACAGGCCTTCGCCGGTGAGGCGGCCGTTGAAGAACGCCAGGAAGCTCTCGCCGTGGCTCCGGGCATCGAGGTCGCCCTGGTAGCGACGCTCGGTCGAGGCGATCGAGGCCCGGTAGGGTTGCTGCCGTCGCCGGAGCTCTTCGAGCTGTAGGTCCGGTCGCTCGCGTCCCACGCGCTCCATCTCCGAGGCCAGCTCCGCCTTCATTCGGTTCTGGGCGTTCACGAAGCCGAAGTAGTCTTCGGCCCTCAGGAACAGACCGCGGCGCGTGCGCTGCGTCCAGGACAGGCGGAGGGTGGCGCCCAGCGCGCGCGCCGACGCCAGCGTCGGGTCGTCGTCGAGGCTGGCCACGGCGCCTGAGACGGGCAGCTCGCAGGCGTAGGCGAGGCCCTCCAGCAGCGTGCTCTTGCCACTGCCGTTCTCGCCGACGATGACGGTGACGGGGGCGTCCAGCACGATCCGCGTGGTGCCGCGTAGCAGGGGCAGAGTGAACGGGAAGGCGTCCCCGGGCCGAGGGAGCCGGATCTCCTGGAGGAGCACTTCCCGAGCGTAGCAGGCGGCCGAGCGGACCGGTCGCGCTGAGGGGCGCGCCGGGCCGGCTCGAGCCCTGCCGGTGCGCCTCTCTCGACGTTCGGGTGCGTGCGGCTATCCTGGAGCCATCGTGGAGGATCGGGGAGGCCTATGACGAAGACGAGGATGGAGGCGTTCAGCGACGGCGTGATCGCGATCGTCATCACCGTCATGGTGCTCGAGCTGAGCGTGCCGCACGAGCCCACCTGGGGGGCGCTGAGAGGCGTCGTACCGTCGCTGTTGACGTACCTGCTCAGCTTCGTGTACCTGGGGATCTACTGGAACAATCACCACCACATGCTGCAGGCCGTGCGGCGCATCGACGGGACGGTGCTGTGGGCCAACATGCACCTGCTGTTCTGGCTCTCGCTGATCCCTTTCGTGACCGCCTGGATGGGGCAGAACCATTTCGCGTCGGCGCCGACCACCGCCTACGGCGTGGTGCTGCTGCTGGCGGCGGTGGCGTACGCGCTCCTGCAGCAGCGGCTCATCGGCGCCAACGGTCCCGGATCGAGCCTGCGCCGGGCCGTGGGCGCCGACCTCAAGGGCCGGCTGTCGCCGGCGCTGTACGCCGTGGCCATCGTCGCGGCACTCGCGGGCGCGCGCTGGCTCGCCGACGTCCTGTACGTGCTGGTGGCGCTGATGTGGCTGGTGCCCGACCGCCGGATCGAGACCACGCTGAGCGAACGATGACGATCGCCGGCCCGCAACGGGCCGGTCCGCCGCCGAGCGCTGTGCTGCGGTCGCTTCCGGCCTCGGCCTACAATGGCGCCATGCCTGGTCCACGTGCCCGTTCGACCGTCGGCGAGGACGGGCGGATCCCCGAACCATGCGGGACGAGCGGCTGATGCGGCTCGCCCTGTTCATCCCCTGCTACGTAGACACCCTGTTCCCGCAGGCGGGGCAGGCGACGGTGCAGGTGCTCCGACGTCTAGGGCACGAGCTCCACTACCCGGCGGAGCAGACCTGTTGCGGCCAGATGCACGTCAACACCGGCTACCAGCGCGAAGCCATCCCGCTGGTGCGCAACTTCGTGCGCGCCTTCGGCGCCTACGACCGGGTGGTGGCGCCGTCGGCGAGCTGCGTCGGGGAGGTCCGCGAGATCTATCCGCGTCTGGCCCGTCTGGCGCGCGATCCGGCACTGGTGGAGGCCGTCGATGCACTCGTGCCGCGCGTCCACGAACTGACCTCCTTCCTGGTCGAGGAGCTCGGCGTGGAGGACGTCGGCGCGTACTTCCCACACCGCGTGACCTTCCACCCCACCTGTCACTCGCAGCGGGTGCTGCACATCGGCGACAGCCCTCAGCGACTGCTGGGACGGGTGCGCGGGATCGAACTGGTCCCGTTGCCCGACGCGCAGGAGTGCTGCGGCTTCGGGGGTACCTTCTCCGTGAAGAACGCCGACACCTCCAGCGCGATGCTGGCCTCGAAGGTGGCGCGCGTGCTCGAGACCGGCGCCGAGGTGTGCGCTGCGGCCGACAACTCCTGCCTCATGCACATCGGTGGGGCGCTGCACCGTCAGCGGACCGGCGTGCGCACCCTGCACGTGGCCGAGATCCTGGCCTCGACCGAGGCGCGCCCCTGGAGGCAGGCGTGAGCGGCGGCACACCCCGAGCCCGGCCGTTCGAACGGGCCGCGCACGAGGCCCTGCAGGACGTCCAGTTGCGGCGCAACCTGGCGAAGGCGACCTCGGCCATCCGGGAGAAGCGCGCCCTTGCCACCGGGGAGCTGCCCGACTGGCAGGCGCTCCGCGAGGCCGGCCGCGCCATCAAGGCGCACACCGTCGCGAACCTCGATCACTACCTGATGCGGCTCGAGCAGAGCGTACTCGCCCGCGGAGGCCAGGTGCACTGGGCCCGCGATGCGGCCGAAGCCAACTCCATCGTCCAGACGCTGGTGACCGCGACGGGCGCGCGTGAGGCCATCAAGGTCAAATCGCTCACCACGGACGAGATCGGCCTCAACGACGCCCTGGCATCGATCGGCGTTCACGCGCTCGAGACCGATCTCGCCGAGCTGATCGTCCAGCTCGCGCACGAACCGTCCTCGCATATCCTGGTGCCCGCCATCCACAAGAACCGGTCGGAGATCCGCGAGCTGTTCCTCCGCTCGATGGGTCTGAAGGCGAGCGAGCTCTCCGATGCGCCGAGCGACCTGGCGGCGGCGGCCCGGCGTTTCCTGCGCGGCAAGTTCCTGAGCGCCACGGTCGGGATCAGCGGCGCGAACTTCGCCGTGGCCGATACGGGAGCTGTGTGCGTGGTGGAGTCGGAGGGCAACGGTCGCATGTGCACCACGCTCCCCCAGACGCTGATCACGGTGATGGGGATCGAGAAGGTGGTGCCGAGCTGGCGCGCCATGGAGGTGTTCTTGCAGCTCCTGCCGCGTTCCAGCACCGCCGAGCGGATGAACCCGTATACCTCGTTCTGGACGGGTGTGCGCCACGGCGACGGGCCGCAGGCGTTCCATCTCGTGTTGCTCGATAACGGCCGCAGCGACGTGCTGGCCTCGGAGGACCGGCGCCAGACGCTGTACTGCATCCGCTGCAGCGCCTGCCTCAACACCTGCCCGGTGTACGCGAGGGTGGGCGGTCACGCCTACGGGTCGCACTATCCGGGGCCGATCGGCGCCATCCTCACGCCGCAGCTCGTCGACACACCGGAGGCCGACACGCTTCCCTTCGCCTCCACCTTGTGCGGCGCCTGCTACGAGGTGTGCCCGGTCAAGATCGACATCCCCAGCGTGCTTCTCGATCTGCGGCACCGCGCCGTGGAGCGCCGGCGGCTGCACCGCGGACGGCTGGCCGCGCTCGACACCGAAGACGGCGCCATGCGCCTGGCGGCGGGCATCTTCGCGCAGCCGCACCGCTACCGCTGGGTGCAGCGCTGGGCCCGGCTGGTGCAGCGTCCCTTCGTCAAGGACGGCTACGTCGAACGGTTGCCGGGCTATCTGGGCGGTTGGACCCGCACGCGCGACCTGCCGGCGGTGGCCGGCACGACCTTCCGCGAGTGGTGGCTGGAAGGCGGCGACGACGGGTGAGCAGCCGGGAGGTCGTGCTGCGGCGCGTGCGTCAGGCACTCGGGCGTGATGGGGCGCCCGACGCCGACGATGTGGTGCGCGGTGAGGCCGCCGTCGCCGCCGCCGCGGCCTATTCCAGGAGCGGCGATCTCGGCCCGGAGGCACGGGCCGATCTCTTCGCCGAGCGCGCCGGCGAGTATCGGGTCACGATCCGGCGGGTTGCCGCAGCCGCCGTGACGGAGGCGATCACGGCGGAGCTGACGGACCGCGGCGCCCGCGCGGTGGCGGCGCCCGCGGATCTGCCCGAGGCGTGGCGCGTCCCCGGCGTGCGCTGGGAGACCGATGGGCGCGACGGCGTGCTGCTGGGCACTGAGACGCTCGACGGATGCGATGCGGTGGTGACGGGATGTGCGCTGGCGATCGCGGAGACCGGGACGATCGTGTTCGACGCCGGCGCGCTCCAGGGCCGGCGGCTGTTGACGCTGTTGCCCGATCTCCACGTATGCGTCGTGGCGCAGGAGCAGATCGTACAGACCGTTCCAGAGGCGGTGGCCGCGAGCCTCGCAGCCGCCCGCAAGGGGGCGCCGATCACCTGGGTCTCCGGACCCTCCGCGACCTCCGACATCGAGCTCGAGCGCGTCGAGGGCGTGCACGGGCCGCGGACGCTGGTCGTCCTGCTGGTCGGCTAGGGGGCCGCGCTAGTCGGCTCCGAGCGGCCCGTTGCGGGCCGCCTGTCCCAGACCCATCACCAGCGCCAGCAGCAGGGACGAGGCGAGCACGCCGACGAGGCCCATGATCGCGTAGCCCTCGGCCGCGAACAGCAGCCCGCCCGCCAGGCTGGCCACGGCCGCCATCGAGCTCATGAGCAGGTCGTTGAGCCCCTGCATGCGCCCCTTCTCCGCCGGAGCGAGACGGTCGGCGAGGAGGGCCGAGCCCGCCACGAAGCACAGGTTCCACCCCAGACCCAGGAGGAACAGCGCCAGGACCAGGAGCGGCACACGCTCGGAGATGGGGGCGAGGGCGCAGGCGGCGGCCAGCGTCACGGCGCCGGCCGTCACCGTGGCTCGCCGGCCGAAGCGGTCGGCCAGCCAGCCGCTGGCGATCGAAGGGGCGTACATTCCGAAGCTGTGGACGCTGAACACCAGGGAGATCCCGCCCAGACCGATCCCCGCGAGCTTCATGTGCAGCGAGGTGAGTCCCATCATCATCACCATCACGGCGTGTGCCACCACGACCGAGGCCACCGCCAGGACGATGCCCGGATCTCGTAGCAGCGACCGCCAGGGACGTGCCGGTCCGGTCCCGGCGGGATGCGGGTAGTCGCGCTCGATCGCCTCTCCCAGCGCCTTGGGGTCGGGCCGCAGGAAGGCGAACAGCGTCGCGGCGGCCAGCGCGTAGACGAGCAGGGTGACCGCGTAGGGTCCCGCCAGCGTGGATCCTGTCAGACGGTGGCCGATCGCCCCCGCCGGCGCCACCAGCGAGGGGCCCAGGACCGAGCCGACGGTGCCGCCCAGGACGACCCACGCCACGGCGCGGCCGCGCCGTGCGGGCGGGTGCGCCTCGGCAGCGGCGAAACGGCCCAGGCGTACCGCCGCCGAGCCCGATCCCATGACGGCGATCGCCACCACCAGCAACGGGAAGCTGCGTACGCTCACCGCCAGGGTGGCGCCGGCCGCGCCGATCGCCCCGGCCAGCAGCCCGAGCGCGAGCCCACTGCGCCGCCCCAGCCGATCGCTCGCGATCGACCAGCCCAGCGCCGCCGCGGCCGCCCCGAGCTGGAAGACGCCGGCAGGCACGCCGGCCAACGACGTGCGGCCGCCGATCTCGGCACCGGCGATCGAGGCGATCGTCGCCGCGGCGAGGACGCCCGCGGAGCCAAGCGCCTGTGCCGTGAACAGGGCGGTCGTGATGCGCGCTGCGGCGCGTCGCTGGGTCGGGAGGCGCACGACGACCAAGCCTACCCGAGAAGCGGCCCCGGCAGCGCCGCGGCCGTGGGGTTAGTCGGCGCCGTCCTCGAGGACGCTCATGAGGACGGGGCGGATGGCGCGGGCAGGTGCTCCGGCGCCGTCGGCCGGGTGCGGCCTGCCGGCGTGCACGGGGCCTCGCATTGGCCGTCCTTCGACCTCGAGTGGGCACCGTTCGGGTTGCCACAGGTCCGTGTCGTAGCGCCCGCGGCTCCTGGCCAGACCCCTGCGCACTTCCTCGAAGAACGCCCGGGCCAGGTGGGTCACCGCGGTGCGCGTTACGCGCAGCCCCTCGGCACCCGCCCAGCGGAGCTCGTCGCTGCCGCACAGCGAGGTGGTGTCCGCCTTGGTGATGGGGGAACGGCCGCGGTCGGCGCCGGGCGCCGGGCCGCCGTTACGGAGCGCGGCGTTGCGGAGCTCATCGAGCGCCGTGGAGGCGGCCGTCAGGTGGTCTCGGACGGTGCGGTAGGTGGCCTCGTCGATGAGGCCGCGTTCGTGCTTGAGCTCGTTCAGTCCCTGGGCCACGCGGTAGGTGGTCGTGGCGATGTCGTCGCGCGTCATCGCCTCGGTCTCGAACGAAAGGGTGTCGGCCCAGGTCGGCTCGAGCAGGGCCTGCCGGTACTCCTCGAGGGTGGCGTAACGCACGCGGTACCCCAGCGAAGGATCCTCGAAGGCGCGGCTCCCAGGGTCGAGGAAGGGGGCGAGCGGCGCGACGTAGAACTGCAGCCGTCGGTCGTTGCCGAAGCGCTCGGCCAGCCGGTCGCAGAACGCCACCGTCTCGAACGCGTTCTCCGGCGTCTGGTGCGGGATCCCCACCATGAAGAACAGATCGAGCTTGCGACAGCCGTGCTCGAGCGCCTTGGCGATGGTCGACTCCAGCGCTTCGTTGGGATAGGCGAACTTGCCGTTGACGCGCCGGATCTCCTCGTCGGCGGACTCGACCGTGATCTCCAGGCTCCAGGCCGCGGCCGAGTCCTCGACGAGCTCGAAGAACTCGTCTCCGGCCGGGAAGAACAGCTCGAACACGATCTCGTTGGGGAGCTTGGCGTCGGCCAGCAACTCGAGCAGGCGGCGGGCGCGGGGGGCCCCGCCGATGCGCGGGTCGTGGACCATGAAGATCGGGGACCGCGAGAAGCTGCTGATGGTGCGCATGTCCTCGACCAGCCGCTCCGGCGAACGGTAGGCGGGCCGGCGCCGGTTGGAGGTGATGGCGTAGGCGCTGCGCGAGCCGCCGCAGATGGCGCAGTCCAACGTGCAACCCCGCGAGTTGAGCACCATGGTCGTGGGGTGCTGGATCCACTCGAGGTAGGGCACCACGTCGGCCAGGTCGCGGTACTTGAGGACCGAGCGCAGCACGTAGTCGTAGGCGGGGACAGCGATGCCGTCGAGATCGGCCGGCACGAAGGTGAGTGGGTTCACGTGGACCTGACCGTCGGCAGCCCGGTATGTCAGGTTCTCCACCGCCTCCAGAGACGTGCCCTCGCGCAGCGCGGCGAGGAGCTGGCGGGCGGGTTCCTCGGTGGAGTCCCCGCGCAGTACGAAGTCGACGGCGGGGTTCTCGGCGAGCTCACGGTGGAAGTAGCTGGCCGACAGGCCGCCGATCAGCACGGCCGCGTCCGGATGGAGGCGTTTGATCAACTCCGCGACTGCCATCGCGCCGTGGGCGTGCGGTAGCCAGTGCAGGTCGATGCCGTAGACCGGGGCCCGCAGGCGCCGCAACCGTTCCTCGGGGTCGAAGTCGGGATCGCGGAGCATACGGTAGGCGAGGTTGACGATGCGAACGTTGTAGTGGTTGCGCTCGAGGTAGGCCGCGATGCTGGTGAGGCCCACGGGGTACATCTCGAACTGGCCCGTCGACGGCACCACGTCCGCGAAGGGGCCCTGCAGCAGCGACTTCGTCCGGAAATCGAAGATCGACGGCGCGTGGACCAGGACGAGGTCGGTGGCGAAGGCGGCTCTCGGACCGGAGCGGGCCAGACGCGGCCGCAGCGAAGGACCTGGGGCAGGGGTAGCGCCAGCGGCCGACAGGGGCGGCACGGATCCGGGGCGCTGCCGTGGGGGGGAGGGTTCCATCGAGGCCAGCGTTTCACTTCGGAACGGCTCTTCCCAGGGGCAAAGGTCTCGGTCGTGCCGCTCGCGGCCGCGACTCGGCCCGCGTCGCCGTTCCTGGGGTCGGCGGGGGCGTTTGCCTCTTGGCGGGCCGACCCGCAGCCCCCACAGTGGCAGCAGAAGGAGGGGGACGATGGATCACACGAGGCGACCCAGCGCACAGCACCATGTACTCGTGGCGTATGCCAGCAAGTACGGCTCCACGGAGGCGATCGCTGAGGCCATCGCTCGCTCCCTGCGCGACGAGGGCCTGACGGTGGAGGTCGCGGCCTGCAAGGACGTCAAGGACCTCGCCCCCTACACCGCGGTCGTGATCGGGAGCGCCGTCTACGTGGGGCGGTGGCGTCGCGAGGCGGCCGATCTGCTGCGACAGGGTGAGACGCACCTCACCGGAGTCCCTGTGTGGCTGTTCTCGAGCGGCCCGACCGGCGAGGGCGACGCCGAGCAGCTACTGAAGGGGTGGCGCTTCCCCAGCGCCCTCCAGGGGGTCGCCGACCGCATCGGTCCGCGCGACATCGCGGTGTTCCACGGTGCGCTCGACAAGAGCCGCCTCAACCCGTTCGACGCGTTCATCGTGAGGAACGTGAAGGCACCCCTTGGCGATTTCCGCGATCTCGACGCCGTGGCCGGGTGGGCGCGCAGCATCGGCGCGGAACTGCAGCAGGAGCGCATGCTGGCCGGCGTGTAGCGGTGGCCGAGGCGCGCACCGCGCCCCGGCTCCAGGTCCCACGCTACCGGCCGGTAGCCGGGTCGACGCGGTCGGCCCGGCCGGCGGTTGTATGTCGCAACCACTCCTGGAGCGGCGAGAGGGCCATGCGGACTCCGCTGTCGGAGCTCCCGGCGGGGGAGGCGAGTGCCTGCTCCAGTGCGGCCAGGACCGTTTCGTCGATGCGTCGGTGGGCGAGCACGCAGGCGTGCCAGCGATCGCCGTCCACGGTCTCGTCCGGTACCTCCGTGATCACGGTCAGTGCGGGAGCGAAGGTTTCGCCGGCCGCCGGCCGGGGCGGTGCGACGGTCTGCCAGAAGGGGAGCCCCCGTTCGAAGCGGAAGGGCGTGGTCGCAGAGCCGCGGTAGCGGCCGGAGCGCTCCACCTGGCTGTGCGTGAGGTCCGCGATGGAGGGCTCGTCGGCGAGGGCGTCGGCCACGCGGCGGCGCAAACCCTCCAGGATCGCCTCCGCCGCCGGGCCCGCGGGGTGGTGGAGCGTCAGGATGGTCAGGTGTCCGACGGGCAGCGACCAGTTGGCGAAGCCCGCCGGAAGATAGCCGGTCTGGGGCCGCACCCACTCGTGTGCGGGGTAGCCGTGGTTGTTGAGATGCACCAGCGGTCGCCAGCGGCGCCAGGCGTCGCGCCGCAGTGCGCTCTCCCCGATGAGCCGTCCGGCGAGCTCGGGGTCGGCCTGCAAGTCCGCGCCGAAGGCCGTGTAGCGTGCGGCGTGATGCATGTGGTTGGGCGCGAGGCTGCACAGCGCGGCGTGCAGCCGGGCGCCGTCGGGGTTCTCGAGCGGGTGTACCACGAGGTTCACGGCGCGCGTGAAGCGCGGGCGCTCCAGCTCGGCGGTCAGCAGCGCCAGCACCGCCTGGGTGCTCGTCGGCTCGTTCGCGTGCTGACGCGCTGAGATCAGCACGCTCGGCTTCCAGCGCGCGCGTCGCGCACGGGACACCTCGGGCCCGGCTGGGAGGCCCGTCTCCAGTGCTACCAGGGGCTGGCCCAGGATGCTCTCGTGGGCGATCCGCAGATGCACGGCGGCGTGCCGTGCGGCGAGTTCGCGTGCCCAGCGCACGACCTCGTGGGGATGGAGCGGGCGCGCCGGCAGCGGCGGTCCGTCCGTCGTGCCGACGGCGTCACCTCCGGCGCGGGGGCTGGCGGAGAGGTGCCGCACCCGATCGCCGGCCCGGAAGGTCAGCGCCAGGCCGGCGGGAACGGGCGCGAGACCGCGTTCGCTGGCCCAGGCGAGGCGGGCGAGGGCCGCGTCTGTGTCGGCGTCTGTGTCGGCGTCTGTGTCGGCGTCGGTGCCGGGGTTGCGCAGCTCGAAGACGACGGCAACGGGCCCGACGTCCCTACCCGTGAGCTTCGTCGCCAGGACCTCGGCGTCCAGCGGCCGGGCCTGGTGGCGCCGTCCGCCCGGCGCCAGCGCGGCCACCTCACCGCTTCCCGACGCGCGCACCGTGACCTGCACCTGGGTCGGCTCACCCGGCGCGGCCAGGCAGAACGGCAGGATGCGCGCCGGTGCCTGCTGGCGCGGGCCGTGGGCCGGACGGGCGGCACCGTAGGCCTCCAGGAGTCCGAAGTAGATGTCCTCGTGGAGGCCTTCCAACACGCTGTCGGTCTCGTGGTCGAGGGCGAGGCGGTCGTCGGGCTCGCTGGCGCGCACCACCACCGCGATCTCGTGCACGAAGGGCGCCTCGCGGCCCTGCACGTCCTCCGCCAACGCCGGGAACACCTCGCGGGCCAGGAACGACCAGGCCTCTTCGCGGTCGGTGGGCACGACGCGTTCGGCGTGAACCCTGCCATCGACGATCGCTCGCACGGCGGCCGTGGTGGTGAGCGCCGGTTCGCCTTGGAGCCGCGGTGAGGGAGCGACCGGAGGTGCCAGCTCGGTCTCGAGCAGGACGCGCCCGGCCGCGTCGAGGGCGCGCACCCGGTAGTGGGGGGCCCCCGAGTCGTCGTCGAGCGTCAACCGTGTCACGAGCCCGGGCCGGGTGCGCTCGAGCAGCTCGGCGACCGGGTACAGCTCGCGCAGCCAGCGCTCGGCGGCGCCGTGGCGTTCGTCCTGCCGGCCGACGCGCACCTCCAGCCGTGTGACGGTCGCCGGGAGCGACGGCTCGACCTCCTCCACCAGCCAGTGCAGCGCGGGCTTGTAGGCATGGCGCACGCGCACCCGGTCGGGTTCGCGCCCCTCCGCCGCCAGTCCGGCGCTCAGCTGCTGTGCCAGGCGCCGGCGCAGAACCAGCGTCTCCGAGGCGTAGACCTCGAGGTCGAAGGCGCCGTCCGGGAGGGTCAAGGCGGCTGCCGCCTGGTAGAGACGCTCGCCCTCCCAGGGCGCGCGGTGGCTCCAGCGCCGCACGTCGCCGTCGCGCGCGCTGTTGCGCACGGGGCCGCCGAGTCGTGCGGCCGCGGCGTGGCCCGGGTAGGGGAGCGCGTACGACGGAAGATGCCCGGACCGCGCAACGGTCGCGGCCGCCGCGAGGCGGCCGGCGCCGCTCTCCAATCGTAGGAAGCGCTGCAGATCGCGCTCGATCTCGTCGAGTGAGGAGCCGTCGGGCAGACGCGGGAAGGCGCGAGCCAGGTAGCGGCAGGCCGAGCGGGCGGCCGCGGCGTCCGTTCCGACGATCTCGAGCCCATCGACGCCCTCGCGAGTCGTCAGGCGGATCTCCCAGCAGCCCGCCTCGAGTGCGGGATCGATGTCGACACGCACCCGAGCGCTCGCCGCGTCGGCGCTCACGGGAACGGCGGGCTCGAGCCCCACGATGGCCAGCCGGGCGGCCACCTCCAGCGCCTCCGGGATGCCCGCCCGGGAGTGGAAGCCGCCGACGAAGCGTTCCGGCAGCTCCGGCGCGCCGGAGTAGAGCCCGCCGCCGGCGAGCGCCCTGCCCAGCGACAGTGGGCCGGTCGCGTCGGTGTCGGTGTCAGTGTCCGTGTCAGTGTCCGTGGTCGTGCCGGTAGCTGGCGGTCGCTGTCCGCGCGACGGCGTCCAACCTGCAGCCAGCGCGCTGGCCGCGGCCCGCAGCGAAGGACCGTCGGCGGCCGTCAGCAGCAGTCCGGCCTCGGACAGGACCGCGCGCGCGCCAGCGGGGAGCGCCGCCACCGCGGCGGTATCGAGCCCGGCCGTGGCGACGGGGAGGGCATCGGGCGGCCTCGAGCCGAAGAACAGGGCCGGTTGCGGCGTGGTCCACGAGCGTGGCGTCAGCCGCAGGCGCAGGGCGCGGGCCGCCAGCGCCCCGAGGAGGTCGGCGGCCGCGGCGACCGCGGCATCGATGTCCGCTGTGCCGATCCAGGCGTCACCGGCCAACGCGTCGGCGAAACCGTCCCCGTCGAGATCGGCGAGGACCGCGGGGGGTCGGTCGAGAGCGCCGCTCACCCCTGCATCCTGGGATCGAGGGTGTCGCGGAGCCAGTCGCCCAGCAGGTTGAAGCCCAGCACCGTCAGGGTGATCGCCAGTCCCGGGAAGGTCGACACCCACCAGGCCCGCTCGATGTAGTTGCGCCCGTCGGCCAGCATGCCGCCCCACGACGGGATGGTGGGATCGACCCCCAGCCCGAGGAAGGTCAGTCCGGCCTCCAGCAGGATGTTGTTGGCGATACCGAGCGTCGCCAACACGGTCACGGGGGTGAGTGCGTTGAGCAGCACGTGGCGCACCAGGATGCGCCCGTGGCCGGCGCCCAGACTGGTGGCCGCCTGCACGTAGTCGGTCTCGCGGATCGACAGCACCTGACCGCGCACGATGCGCGCGTACTGGACCCACTGCGCGAACGCCATCACCAGCACCAGCTTCCACAAGCCGGGTCCGATGACGGCGATGACGGTGATGGCGAGCAGGATGAAGGGGAAGGCGAGCTGGATGTCGGCCAGGCGCATCAGCACGGTGTCCAGCAGGCCGCCGAAGTAGCCGGCCAGCAGGCCGACGAGGGTGCCGACGATCGATGCCGCCGCGACCGACGTGACCCCCACGATCAGCGAGATGCGGGCGCCGTAGATGATGCGCGACAGGATGTCACGGCCGATGGCGTCGGCGCCGAGGAGGTAGTGGGGCTGGAACGGGGCGGCGAGGCGGGCCCGCAGGTCGGCGACGGTGGGGTCATGGGGAGCCAGCGCGGGCGCGAACACCGCGCTGGCCAGGATGACCAGCACGATCGCAGCGCCCAGCAGGAAGCTCGGGTCGGTCAGCGCTTTCTTCATGAGTACCGGATCCTGGGGTCGAGCAACGCATAGCTCAGATCGACGAGGAGGTTGATGGCGGCGATGAAGATGGCGAGCACGGTGATGGTGCCCTGCAGCATGGGATAGTCCCGGAAGGAGATGGCGTTGAGGGCCAGCGATCCCAGGCCGGGCCAGGCGAAGACCTGCTCGACGATGACGACGCCACCGAGCAAGGCGCCGAACTGCAGGCCGACGAAGGTGATGACCGGGATCAGCGCGGTCCTCAGCGCGTGACGATAGAGCACGCGCTGTTCGGTGATGCCCTTGGCGCGCGCGGTGGTGACATATTGCTCGCCCAGCACGTCCAGGAGCGAACTCCGCACGAGCCGGGTGGTGGTGCTGGCCAGGATCAGGCCGAGCGTCAGGCTGGGGAGCACCAGGCTCGCCGGACCGGCGTAGCCCGAGGGCGGGAACCAGCGCACGCGCACGGCGAAGATGAGGATCAGCATGATCCCCAGCCAGAAGTTGGGAAAAGATAGGCCGAGTAGGCTGAACACGCGGATAGCGAGGTCGCTGAGGCTGCCGTGTCGGCGGGCCGCCAACACCCCCAGCGGCACGGCCAGGACCAGCGAGATCGCCAGCGCTGCGAGCGCCAGCGACAGGGTGGCGGGGAAGCGATGGGCGACCTCTTC
This sequence comes from uncultured bacterium, assembly GCA_964616005.1. Taxonomy (GTDB): domain Bacteria; phylum Deinococcota; class Deinococci; order Deinococcales; family Trueperaceae; genus JASBRS01. Next base: position 20,706 of record CAZTTB010000019.1, read on the forward strand.
GGCGACCGGCTGACCGCTGCGGAACGAGGTCCCCAGGTCTCCGTGCAGCAGGCCGCCGAGGAACGAGGCGTACTGCGTCAGGAACGGTCTGTCGGTGCCCAGCGCCTTGCGGATGGTAGCGAGCTGTTCGGCGGTGGGGGCGCTGGCGCCCTGGAACATCGCCACCGCCGGGTCGCCGCTGAGGCGGATGGTGAAGGAGACGAACAGGGTGATGCCGATCAGGACGAAGATCGACTGGAACAGGCGACGGATGAGGTAGCGCAGCAAGCCTGTTCGCCTCCTTCTTCAGTCGGCTAGTTGCCGACCGACACGGTGGTGAGGTCGAGCCGGTCGTCGGCCGGGGCGACGAAGCCCTGGACGCGGTCGGCGACGCCCCAGAGGTTCTTGGACTGGTAGAGCGGCAGGTCGATCAGGTCGTCGTGCTCGATCTGTGCGATCTGCTGCAGGATGACGGCGCGCTTGGCCTGGTCGTAGGTGCCGCGCTCCTGCTCGAGCAGCGCGTCGAGCTTGGCGTTGCTGTAGCAGGGGTTCCAGAACTGCTTGGTGTGGTACAGCAGGTACGCCGTGTTGTCGAAATCGAGGGTCCAGCCGCCCCAACCGCTGTAGTAGAGGTTGCCGACGGTGTTCTTGGGGACCAGATCGTTGTAGTAGGTGTTGGTCTCGTGGGTCGCCAGGGTGGGCTTGAGGCCGACGGCCTGGAGCTCGGAGGCCACCGCCTGCGCCACCTCGCGGAAGGTCGCGTCGGTGCCGATGAAGTCGATCCCGATGGGCGTTCCGGCGGCGATGCCGGCTTCCTTGAGCAGCTTCTTGGAGAGCTCGGGGTCGTAGCTGTAGGACTTGAGGTTCGGGTCGTATCCGAGCGACATCGACGACTGGAAGCTGGCGATCGGGATGCCGTAGCCCTGCAGGATGCTGTCGATGATCCCCTGCGAATCCACCGCGTGGGCGATGGCTTCACGGACCTTGAGCTGGTCGGTGGGCGCCTTGCAGAAATTGAAGCGCAGGGCGTTCACGGTGGGGCTGCCCACCGGGTCGAGCTTCACGCCCGCGGTCTTGCTCACGGTGTCGGCCAGGCTGATGGGAATGCCCTGGACGATGTCGGCGCGTCCCGCCTGGAGCTCGGCCACGCGCGTGGAAGGCTCGGGGATGAAGCGGAAGATCACCTTGGCGACCTTGGGCGCGCCGCCCCAGTAGTCGGGGTTCGCCACCAGCGTGAGGTGGTCGTCCGGCACGTACTCGGTCACCTTGAACGGACCGGTGCCGATCGGCATCTTGTTGAAGGTCTCTGGGGGATTGTCCGTGACGTACTTGGGCGGAACGATCATGGCCCCGTAACCGGCGAGCTTGGTGATGATCACCGGGTCGGGCGACTTCATCACGAAGTCCACGGTGTAGTCGTCGACGACCTCGACGTGGTCGATGCTGGTGTAGTTGGCCTGCTGTGGCCCCTTGGCGCCTTCCGGCCCGAGCAGCCGATCGAACGTGAACTTCACGGCGGCGGCGTTGAACGGCTCGCCGTCCTGGAAGGTCACGCCCTTGCGCAGGTGGAAGCGCAGCCGGGTGTTGCTGGCGTCGGTCCATTCCCAGCTCGTGGCCAGGCCGGGGCCGATCTTCATGTCGAGACCGCGATGCACCAGGCCGTCGAAGATGCTCGAGCCGATCATCCCCCACGCCAGGTAGAAGGTGTCGATAGGGTCCCAACTCTGGGGATCCTGCTGCTGTGCGATGGTGAGCGTGCCGCTGGGCTGGGCGAAGGCCAGGCCAAGCACCACGGCGGCGACGAGCGCCAGTACGGTTCTCTTCATTTGTCCTCCCTGGACGATTGCGAGGCGGCGAGGGGCGTGCACTCTCTCAGCCAGGATTGCCAGTCCCACACGCTCTTTCGGTTCTCGATGATCTGGTGGCTGTCCACCTCCTTGACACCGTCCAGCCCCGACAGTCTGCGGGCGAGGAAGGCATGCAACGCATCGGCGTCCGCGTGCAGCGACTCCACCACGATGGTGGTCCCGCCCAGGGTGACGCCGACGTAGCGGACCTCAGGCATCGCCTTGAGTGCATCGGCCACGGAATCGGCCTGGGATGCGACCACGCGGACCAGGCTCACCGCATCGACGGGGATGCCCAGCTTCAACGGATCGCCGGTCGCGACGATGGCGATGGCTCCAGACTCGAGGATCTTGCGGGTGCGCAGCCGGACCGTGCTCTCGGGCAGGCCGAGGCGGCGCGCGATGACGCTGAAGGGCATCCGGCCGTCGCTCTGGAGCGCTCCCAGGATGGCCAGGTCGATCGCGTCGAAGGGGTCCTCGAAGGGTGTCGCCATCTCGTCCCGTCGCAAGAAGTGCCGAATCCGTGCCGGTGCTCGTAGTATCCACCGGAATCCGCAACTCGTCAAGATGGGTTGTGCGGAATCAGCAACAACTGCCCGGCATCGCTGCGCGTCCAGCGATGCTTCCGGGAGGTGTGGCGGGCCTCCCTGGGACTCGGCGGGGGAGAACGCTCAGCGCAGCCCGGTCACGCTCCCGCTGTCGTCGACCCGCATGTGGCGCGCCGCAGGGTCACGCGGCAGGCCGGGCATGGTCATGATGCGACCCATCAGGGCCACCAGGTACCCGGCGCCGACGGCGGGACGGATCTCGCTGACCGTGAGCGTCATGCCCTCGACCAGTCCTCCGGCCTTGGGATCGTCGGAGAACGATAGGTGGGTCTTGGCGATGCACACCGGCAACCGGTCGAGTCCGGCGCCCGCGAGCGTGTCCAGGTCGCGGCAGGCATCGTCTGTGAGGACGACGTCCTCGGCGCCGTAGACGGTGCGCGCGACGGCGCCGACCTTCGCCTGGAAGGGTGCGTCGTCCGGGTACAGGAAGCGGGGCTCCGGTGGCTCGTCGCCGGTTCCGTCGAGTGCCTCCAGCACCACCGAAGCCAACGCCTCGGCGCCGCCGCCGCCGTCGGCGAAGGCGGTGATGCGGGCGCACCGCACACCCAGGCCGTCGGCGTGCCGCTCGAGCAACGCCAGATCCTCCTCGGTGTCTCCGTCGAAGACGTTGATGGCGACCACCGCCGGCAGGCCGAAAGCGCGGACGCTGGCGAGCTGCCGATCGAGGTGCCGCAGGCCGCGCCCCAGATCGCCGTTCCCGTGCGAGGCCAGTGCCCGCACCGTTGCGACCATCACGACCAGGTGGGGCCACAGCCCGGCCTGGCGCGCCTTCAGGTGCAGGAACTTCTCGCCGCCGAGGTCGAAGCCGAAGCCCGCCTCGGTCACCACGATGTCGGTGTGCCGCAGGCCGAGACGGGTGCCGACGACGCTCGAGCAACCGTGCGCGATGTTGCCGAACGGGCCGGTATGGACGAAGGCCGGTGTGCCCTCGCCCGTCTGCACCAGGTTGGGGTGCAGCGCCTCGCGGAGGACCACCAGCATGGCGTCGGTGGCGCCGAGCGCCTCGACGGTGACCGGAGTGCCGGCCTCCGTCCAGCCGACCACCATGCGGGCCAGCCGCGCGCGCAGGTCCGGGAGCGACTCGGCCAGCGACATCACCGCCATGACCTCGCTGGCGGCGGAGATGTCGAAGCGCGTCTTGCGCTCTGCACGTCGGCCGGCGGCCACCAGCACGCTCCGGAGCGCGCGATCGTCGACGTCCAGCACCCGCGGCCAGGTCACGCGGTCGGGGTCGAGCCCGCCGGCCTGGCCGAAGTGGAGATCGCTGTCGATCATCGCGGCCAGCAGGTTGTGGGCGCTGGTGATGGCATGAAGATCGCCGGTGAAGTGCAGGTTGATGTCGTTCGATGGCTCGACACGGGCGCGCCCTCCGCCGGTGCCGCCCCCCTTGGCACCGAACAGCGGGCCGAGCGAGGGCTCGCGCAAGCACACCGCGCCGGCCGCGCCGAGCCTTCGCAGGCCGTCGGCGAGGCCCACGCTGACGGTGGTCTTGCCTTCGCCCGGCGGAGTGGGCATGATCGCGCTGACCAGCACCAGCTTGCCCGAAGGACCGGATCGCGGGCCGTCGAGCGTGGGGTCGATCTTCGCTTTGTAGAGGCCGAAGGGGGTGACGCTGCCGGGATCGAGATGGAGGTCGCGTGCAACGTCGACGACGGGACGTAGCGATGAAGGTTCCACGGTTGCCCCAAGCGTAGGACCTGCAGCGGCGTGCGTGCCAGTGCGAACGTCCCGACGGCCGCGGGAGCGGCCGGGCCGGCGCCGGCCCGCCGACACGGAAGCTTGCCGGGACGGCGGCTTGACCGCCGCCATCGGTACCTCTACACTCGACGTCCATGAACGCTGTTCCGGTCGCTCGCGACCTCGGCGACTGCGCCGTCATCGAGCGGACCTGCACCTGCCATCCCGTGCGTCGCGCCACGCGCTCGCCGGCCGACGTCGATCGCTGTGCCCTGGAGCCGTACGGCTGATCACCGGCGCGTGCGGCAGCGAAGCTCGAAGTCCTGGCCACGAGCCGGGAGAGTGCGTGAGGAGTCCGACTCGGAGAGGAGTCGACCATGAGCGGCGTACGGGTGTTGGTAGGCACACGCAAGGGCGCGTTCATCTTGACGGCGGACGGCAAGCGTGACCGCTGGGACGTGCAGGGTCCGTTGTTCGCCGGCTGGGAGGTGTACCACCTCAAGGGGTCGCCGATCGATCTCAATCGCATCTACGCTTCGCAGAGCACCGGTTGGTTCGGTCAGCTCATCCAACGCTCCGATGACGGGGGCGCGAGCTGGACCCCCGTCGGCAACGAGTTCGCCTACGAGGGCGTGCCCGGAACCCACCAGTGGTACGACGGTACGGCCCATCCCTGGGCGTTCACGAGGGTGTGGCACCTCGAGCCCTCGCTCGACGACCCCGACACGGTCTACGCCGGGGTCGAGGACGCTGCGTTGTTCCGGACCACCGACGCGGGGGCGAGCTGGCACGAGCTCCCGGGCCTGCGGCGGCACGGCTCGGGCGCCAACTGGCAGCCCGGTGCGGGCGGCATGTGCCTGCACACGATCGTGCTCGATCCCACGCGACCGCAACGGATGTTCATCGCGATCTCCGCCGCCGGCGTGTTCCGCACCGATGACGGTGGCGTCAGCTGGCACGCCATGAACCGCGGGTTGCGCTCTGACGGCGTTCTGCCCGATCCCGAAGCGGACGTGGGCCACTGCGTTCATCGCATCGCCATGCACCCGTCACGTCCCGATGTGCTGTTCATGCAGAAACACTGGGACGTCATGCGGAGCGACGACGGAGGCGGCTCGTGGACCGAGGTGAGCGGCAACCTTCCCAGCGACTTCGGGTTCCCCATCGAGGTGCACGCGCACGAGCCGGAGACGATCTACGTGGTGCCGATCAAGAGCGACTCGGAGCACTACCCGCCCGACGGGAAGCTCCGGGTGTATCGCAGCCGCACCGGTGGGAACGAGTGGGAGGCGCTGACGAGCGGACTACCGCAGGAGGACTGCTACGTGAACGTCCTGCGGGATGCCATGGCGGTCGATTCTCTCGGGCCCTGTGGGATCTACTTCGGGACCACCGGCGGGCAGGTGTACGCCTCGTCCGACGACGGCGATCACTGGGCTCCGATCGTGCGCGACCTCCCCGCCGTGCTGTCGGTCGAGGTCCAGACGCTGCCATGAAGGTTCGAGGGGCCGCGGGGCCTGCCATTGCGCGGGGTGGCGCGGACGTCGCCGTGCGGTTGCGGGTCGTGCTCCCCGAGCACCTCCGCAACCTGGCCGACGTTCGCGGTGAGGTCGCGCTCGAGGTGCCGCCACCTGCGACCATCGGGAGGGTGCTGGACGCCCTCGAGGCGCTTCACCCGGTGCTGCGCGGCACCATCCTGGACCACGCGACGCGCCGTCGACGCGCGTTCGTGCGCTTCTTCGCGAATGGACGGGATCTGTCCCACGAGCCGATGGAGACCGAGCTCCCCGACGCCGTCGCCCGCGGAGAGGAGCCGTTCGTGGTGGTCGGGGCGATGGCGGGAGGTTAGCGGCGACGCAGCTATACTCGCAGCGGAGGCACCATGACGGACGATCCGCGCTATCCCATCGGCCGCTACGCCCCGCCCGAGACGATCGACGCCGCGACCCGCTCGGCCTGGATCGACTCCGTGATGGAGGCCCCCGCCCGGCTGCGGCGGGCGGTTGCCGGTCTCGACGACGCCCAACTCGATACGCCCTACCGCGATGGCGGCTGGAGCGTCCGGCAGGTCGTGCACCACCTACCCGACAGCCACCTCCACACCTACCTGCGTTTCAAGTGGGCGCTCGCCGAGGACACGCCGGTGGTGGCCGCGTACGATCCGGCCGCCTGGGCGGCGCTTCCCGACAGCCTTCATGGTGCGCCGGGGACCGCCCTGGCCCTCTTCGAGTCCCTGCACGCTCGCTGGATCCTGCTGCTCGACGGCATGGACGACGCAGACTTCGGCCGCGACTACATCAACCCCGGCACCGGTCTACCGCGCACGCTGGGATGGACGCTCGGGCTCTACGCCTGGCACGGTGAGCACCACGCGGCCCAGATCGTCGCGCTGCGCGAGCGTCGCGACTGGTGAACCCCGGTACGGTCACAGCGTCACTGAGAAACACTTCTCATCCATGCTCTGGTATCTTTGGCCTCGCGTGTCGGCTGGAACGGTGTACGCGCTCATCGCGGCGCCGCCAGGAAGGAACGTTATGGCTTCATCGTTCGTGGGTCGTGGTCTCAGGATCGCTGTGCTCGTCGTCGGCGTGGTGATGGGAATGGCGGGCCCCACGGCCTTCGCCGCCCAGGCCATGGACACCGGCACGGCCTACGGCACGATGGTCGAGCAGGCGGTGCGCACGATCGGGGGGAGCCCGGTGGCCTGCGACGGCTTGCTCGACGCCAACACGCCGTCGACGACGCAGGCGCTCTGCATCCGGGTGCCGGAGTCGATGTTCGGCTACTTCGAGATGGGCGTGCACGGTCGCCTGTACGAATACCTGGCACGCGGGACCCTCCAGGTGGCGCGTGCCTGGGCCAACGCAGGCGGCGATCTTCGCGTGGTCTACGACGTCCAGGGTGGAACCCTGACGGTCGAGCGCAAGCGCGTCGGCGGTAGGCTCTACGGGATCTTCCTGTTCCAGACCCGCGCCGGCCTCGCCTCGACGTCGGTGCCCGGCGGGCACTGAGCCCACGAACGTCCGGGTCGCTCGCCGGAGGTCGTCCCTTGACGCCGGCGTCGACGATCCTTCGCACGTAATGGCGGCTCGGCGGCAGTAGCGGCAGCCGTGGGCCCGCTGCGAAGCGAGGTCGTCGAGGCGTCCTGACCCGACCGACGATCAGGCGGGGGCGGGTGCGACCGCGAGCACGTCCGGGTCGTTCATGGCCCAGGCCGGGTAGGGTTCGTGCCGCAGGAAGCGGGCGGCGTAGAGCGCGGCCAGCTTCCCGTAACGCCCTCCCTGCCCTGCATCGAGGGCGTACAGGAACGCCACCTGGGCGACGTCTGCCAGGCGTGCCAGCAGGTCCTTGCCGATCCACTGTGCCTCCAGCGCGTCCAGGCCCGTGAGCGATGCCAGGGCGTCGTCGAGAACCTGCTTGGTGAGGTGCGCTTCGGGCGTTGCCGCCGCGCCGAGGAGCCCGCGCATGGCGTCGGCGAAGGGGAGATGGGCGCCCTTCTTGTCCATCACCTCGAGCAGGTCGAGGGCCTGGATGTTGCTCGGTCCCTCCCAGATGGGCGTGATCAGGGCCTCGCGGTGCCAACGCGCCACGGCGTACTCCTCCAGGAAGCCGAGGCCGCCGAACAGCTCCATGGCGAGCCGCGTCACTTCGGCGGCATGATCGGCGGTGCGGTTCTTCGCGAGGTGTCCGAGCAGGCGTGCGTAGTGGTAGCCGCCCGAGTACGGCGGGCGCTCGTGCCAGGCGCGGTCGAAGGCGTCGACGGCCTGGAACGCCAGGGCCAGTCCCCCCGCCTGGCGGACTGCGATGTCGACGAGGTCGCGCCGGACCAGGGGGTGCTCGAGCAGGGGCCGCCCGAACGCCCGGCGCCTGCGCACCCGTTCCTCGACCTCCTGTGCCGCCTTGCGCGCGATGCCCATGCTGGCGACGGCGTTCGCGAGGCGTGAGACGGTGAGGGTCTCGAGCGTGTAGTAGATGCCCTCGTCGGCCCGGCCGATCCGCTCGGCGAGGCTGCCCTCGAGCTCGACCTCGCCGGAGGGAACGGCCCGCGTGGCGCTCTTGTCCTTGAGGCGCCGGACGCGGAAGTTGAGTGCGCCCGCCGCATCGAGCCGCGGGACCAGGAACAGCGCAAGTCCCTTGGGCCCTGCCGGCGCTCCCTCCGGGCGCGCGGTGACGACGGCGACGTCGGCCAGTCCCGCACCGCTCGCGAAGTACTTGTCCCCACCCTCGAGCCGCCAGCCGTCACCGTCGCGGCGGGCCACCGTGCGGTTGGCGCCGAGGTCGCTGCCACCCTGGTTCTCCGTCATCCAGGTGGCGCCGTAGGCGTCCAGGTCCAGGAGCGCCTGCTTCAAAGCCGCGTGCTCGGGCGCGTACTTGTGCAGCGCATAGGCCGTCTGCAGGGTGATGGTTAGGATGCAGTACAGGCCGGGGTCGGCCAGCAGGTAGCCCAGCGCGAAGTGGTGGTGCCAGCTCCCGGCCTCGAACGGCGGCCGCATCATCGGTGCCAGCTTGGGCATCAACGCGCGCTGCGCGGGGCTGAGGCGCACGCGGTCGATGCGGTTGCCGTCGAGGTCATGACTGACCAGCACCGGCTGCGCACCGTGATCGACGTGGTAGGCGACCTCGTAGGCCTCGCCGTTGGCGAGGGCGCCGAAGTCGGCGAGCGCCTCCTCGTGCTCGGCCATCGCCGGCCAGACGCCGCGCAAGACCGCCTTCAGGTCGGGGTCGAGGAGCCAGGCGTTGGTGCCGTACGCGTAGGACTGGAAGTCCATGGTTGCCTCCTGCCGTGGCTGGATTGTAGAGCGCCAGGCCGTGGTCGCGCCCGGTTGTCCCAGGGTGCGCAGGCCGGTCGGGGCCGGCAGGCGGAACATGCGTTCCGCGCGGACCGGGCGCGAGGACGAACGCCCCTTCGGGCCGCCAGGGACGGTGCTATCGTTGTCCACGTGGCTGCACTCGTGCACGCGCGAGGCCTGAGCCGGTCGTTCGGCCGGATCCGGGCCCTGCAGGGGGTCGACGTCGACCTCGACGCGGGGGAGATCGTGGGTCTGCTCGGCCCGAGCGGTGCCGGGAAGACCACCCTGGTGAGGACCGTCGCCTTGCTCCAGCGGCCCGGCGGCGGCTCGCTGGCCTTGTTCGGCGAAGAGGTGCGGGCGGCCAACCTTCAGCGTTTGCGGCGGCGCATCGGCTACATGCCGCAGTCCTACGCCCTGTACGAGGACCTTTCGGCGAGGTTCAACGTCCGCTTCTTCGGTCGCGGTGTGGCCGCCCGTCGAGTCGACGAGCTGCTCGCCTTCCTCGGCTTGGGCGAGCGGTCCGGCACAGCGGTGCGGACCCTGTCGGGCGGCATGAAGCAGCGGGTATCGCTGGCTTGTGCGCTCGTCGCCTCCCCGAAGCTCCTGCTCCTCGACGAGCCCACGGCCGGCATCGATCCCTTGCTGAGGGAGCGCTTCTGGGGCGAGTTCCGCCGCCTCAGGGACGAAGGCGCCGGTGTACTGGTATCGACGCACCAGATCGACGAGGCCATCCATTGCGACCGGCTCCTCATCGTTCGCGAGGGGAAGCTCCTCGCCGACACCACGCCCGAGGCCTTGATGCGCAGGGCGGGGACCACGGTAAGGGTCGAAGGGGCCGAGGGCGGTGTCACGGAGCGAAGGTTCGGCCCCCAGGGATCGGAGTTGGTTGCCTGGTTGCGCACCCTGGACGAGGGAGAGGCACGCCGCGTCGAGGTGCGCAACGACACCCTGGAGAGCGTCATCGTGTCCTTGATGTCGGAGCGGGCCGCCCGTGCCTGAGGGACTTCGCGACACCCTCAGGGTGGCGGGACGGGTCGTCCTCCAGACGCTGCGCGATCCGCGCTTCCTGGTGCTCTCGCTGGCCGTTCCCGTGCTTCTGGTGTTGCTCCTGAAGGGCATCTTCGAGGGCGTGCCGACCTTCCGAGCCCTCCACGTGCCGATCGACGACTACGCGCTCCCTGCCGGTGGGTTCATGGTCTTCTTCCTCGCCTACATCCTTTCGACCCTGGTGCTGGTGCGCGAACGTCGTGACGGCACGCTGGGACGGATGCTGGCCGTCGGCTACGGCCGGCCGGCGATCACGGCGGGCTTCGTACTGGGCTACGGGGCATTGGCGCTGGCGCAGACGGCGCTGGTGGTCAGTGCCACGGCCTGGTTCTTCGGCATCGACCTGGGGAGCAGGGTCGTACCGGTCTCGCTGACGACCTTCGTGCTCTCCATGGTGTCGATCGCCATGGGCGTGTTCGTGTCGGCGGCGGCGCGCACCGAGGGGCAGGTGTTCCCGACCGTGCCGCTGCTGATCATCCCCACCATGCTGTTGTGTGGGCTGGTCCTGCCGCTCGACCAGCTGCCGCGATACCTGCAGGTGGTGGCGCACCTGTTGCCACCCACCTACGCGGAGAACGTGTTGCTCGGCCTGATGCGTCGCGGCCACAGCTTCGCACAGGAGCTCCCCAGCTTCCTCGCGCTGCTGGGATTCGGGGTGGCACTCATCGTAGCCGCCAGCCTCAGCGTGCGCACGCGCGACTGAGCGAGCACCGTGGGGGGCCCTTCCCGACCGGTCTGACGGGCCCCGGGGGGAACGGCCTCAGCCGAGCCAGGGTACGTGGACCTGGAGGTGGTAGAACAGCGCGATCGCGATCCCGACGGACAGGAGCTGATGGAAGGGGACCAGCGCGCCGGGTCGTTGGGAGGAGGCGTTCACGGCCTGGAAGGTGAGGAACCCGAGCCCGACCTGCGCCAGCAGGAACAGCAGGGCGACGTTGTTCGTCGGCGTTTCGTAGGCCAGCGTGAGCAGGAACAGCAGGACCGCCAGGCCGTGCACGGCCCACGCCCACTGGGCCAGCGAGCGAGGCCAGGTGAACACGCCGATGGCTTTGCCGAACCCGCGTTGCCCCGTGACCACGCCTCCCATGAAGATCACCAGCAGGAACGAGTGCAGAGGCACGCCCGTCTTCAGATAGAACCCGAGGCCGGGTCCGTGGGTGAGGATCAGCAAGTAGGTGAACAGCGTCGAGTAGGCGAGCAGGCCGTGGAGCCCTTGGAGCGGGGAGGGGGCCTTGCCGGCCAGCACGAAGAGCGTCGCCATGCCGAGCAGAGCGGTGAAGACGATGAGGCCGAGACCCGTCCAGGACAACGCGCCGGGGTTCAGCGCCAGGATCGCGAGGGCGTTGAGGCCGAGCAGTGTCGCGATGATCCGGTGCCAGGCCTCAGGATCCCCGGCGAACGCCAGCCCGGCGATGTTGCGGGTGTAGGGCCAGCGCGTGCCGAGCGAAAGGCCATAGCCGTACCCCTCCACCATCCCGCCGACCACGATCAGGCCGGCGGCGAGGATCACCTGTGCGAGAACGAGCACGTCCGTCATCGGCGCCCAGCCTACCGTGCCGCGCCACCGGCCGCTGCGCCCTCCGGGTCTTCGTCGATCGTTCACGAACCCTCCTCCCAACCTTCCCGCGCACGGACCTACGCTGCGGACGAGATCGGGACCCCCCGTCGAACCACCCCGGGTCCCGCCGAAGGAGACCACCATGATCCGGAACCGAACCCTCGCCCTCAGCCTCGCGCTCGCCGCCGCACTCGTGGCGTCGATGGCGCTCGCCTACGGACCCCGTACGGCTCCGCGTTTCGCCGGCCCGCAGGGCACCACCGCCGGCACTCGCGGCCCGGTCGCCGGCATCGTCGGCGGATCGCACGCCGACCTCGCGGCGCTGCTCGGGATCACTGAAGACGCCCTGGTGGCCGAGCGCCAGAGCGGCAAGACCGTTGCCGACCTGCTGGTCGAGCACGGTCTCACGACCGCCGGCGCCGGCGCCACGCTGGCAGCGGAGCGCGACGCGCGCATCGATGCCGCGGTCGCGGCGGGCACGTTGGACGCTCAGCGGGCCGCGCAGATGAAGAGCCGCACCCCGGCCGCCATCGCCGCCATGCTCACCCGTGAGCTCGGCCCGCGGGCCGGCGGCGCGTTCGGCTCGGCGGCCATGAACGGCAACCGCGGCTCCATGGGCGCGCAGGCGCAACGCGGCGCCGGCCAGGGCTGGCAGTCGGCCAACCGGGGAGGCCCCGGCATGGGCATCCACCAGCCCGGCACACGCTTCAGCCCACCCAACCGCTGACCCGATCCGTCCTCCTCATCGCAAGGGTTCCCGCCCGGGGCGTCGCCTCCCCCGGGCGGGAACCCATCTCATGGGGGGATCGTGCCGCTTCCGCCGCCGAGCAGGCCCGGAAGGCGGGCGGCCAGGCGGCGCGCGTGGGTCGGCTCGAGCCCCCAGCAGGACGCGACCTCCCAGGCCCGCAGCGCGGTCTCGGCGGCTTCCCACCCCGGTCGTGGGCGGCCGCCGAGCGCGATGGACAGGGCGACCTCGTCGAGGATCGAGGCGTCCACACGCGCCTCGTCCCAGTCGACGAGGGCCACACCTCCGTCCGGCGTCACCAGGATGTTCTCACGGCGGAGGTCTCCGTGCACGACCGATCGCGGAGCCTCGGCGAGGGGCTCCCACGCTGCCCGGCAGGCCTCGACCACGTGCGCCGGCATCACCGACAGATCGATGTCACCCCCGCGTGGCAGGCGCACCAACGCGGCGCTGGACGCGAAGCCCGGGCGTTGGTGGGCACCGCGGGTCGCCTCGTGGAGGCCTCTCAACAGGCTGCGCAGTCGTGCAAGGCTCCGTGCATCGGGAGGGCGACCTTCGATGAAACGCTGCAACGAGATGCCGTCGTCCACGAGGTTCCCGTTTCGGCTGCGCACCGGGTCCGGCGTCACCAGCCCGACCTCCCGGGCCTGGGCGTGCACCGTCTCGAGCCAGCTCAGCGCCTCGGCGCTGCGTCGCGTCTCCCTGGCGATGAAGGGCTCGCCGTCGCGTTCCACCAGCAGGACGGGATCGCGGATCGTTCCGGCGAGCTCGCGCACGAACCGGAGCTCGCCCCAGGCCGCCGTGCGCTCGACCCGTTCCCGGAGCGAACCTTGCGAACGGGCGCCGGCGGTCCGGCGGCCGCTCGGTTCGTCTTCCCCCGACACCACGCTCGGTCGCCCTACTCGCTCGGAACCGAGCCCGGGCGCGGGCGGTCGTCGGAGTGCGGCCGCTCGACGCCGATCCGGCTCCGGTCGGCGTCGAGCGCTGGACCCTCGAACGGGATGGTGGCCGAGGGCGTGCCGATGCCGAAACCCTGGAGATGGGTGATGCCCAGCTCCGCGAGCTGCTGGCGTGCGGTCGGGTCCTCCACGCCCTCGGCGACCACGATGCCGAAACGCTCGAGCGCATCCTCGACCAGATCGACGGCGCGCCGGTGGTAGGTACCGCCGAGGAGCGCGGGCAGCAGGCTGCGGTCGAGCTTGATGCCATCGACGGGGGCGCCCTTGCGGAAGCGGTGGTCGAGATCGTCGAAGGTCACGTCATCGAGCAACAGCAGCGCGCAGTGGTCGCGCACGCCCTCGAGCCCCTGCCAGTAGGCGTCGAGGTTCCGGATCTGCTGCTCGGTGAGCTCCACCACGAGACGCTGCTGAAGCTCCGGGTTGAGGCTGCGAAGGGCGTGCATCGCCGCCGGTTGCGTGACCTGCGCGGGGCTGAGGTTGATGCTCAAACGCGCTCCCGGCGAGCCGAGCAACGCCCTCGCCGCGCGCGCCACGGTGAACTTCGTGAAGGCTTCGCTTCGGGTCGGGGTGAGCCAGTAGGGGAGCACGTCCAACGGCCCCCGGACGGTGCCGTCGGGAAGGTGCCAGCGCACCAGCGCCTCGTACCAGCGCACCACCCCGTCTCCGGCCGACTCGATCGGCTGGAACTGGTAGCGCAGATCCTGCAGGCGGGGGTAGCGAACGTGGATGGGGTCGTACTTCATGACGGTGTAGGGTCCCGCCTCCCCCAGGGGGCGACGCGCCCCGCGACCGTAGGCCGCGGAGCGCGAGTCGATGGGGCGCTACGCCCCGTGCTGCACGCTCAGCCCGCGTCGTAGCTGCCGGACTGACTCCCCGAGTCAGCCAGCGTCATGCTCTGGTGGGCGACGGTGACTCCGCCGGCGACCGCGCCGATCAGGACGAGCGCGACGATGAGGCTACGGATCATCTTCTTGAGCGTGGGCACGGTGTCCTCCTTGGGTTCCCCGTGGGTCTCCTCTGTCTCTGACCCTGTTACTGACCGGAGCCTACGTGAGGGGGCGCTTCAATCCCGCTTCAGAGCCGCCGGTTGGAGCTGAAGCGGGCGTGGAGCGGTTCGCGGCCTACCCTGCACGTTGAGAAGAGGAGGTCGGTATGACTCGAGAAGAAGCCCTCGAGCGACTGGAGGGAACGTGGTCGTTCGAAGTCGTCGGGGACCAGGTTCTGATCCGAGAGCTGGGCCTGCTGTCGGCCGTCAACGCGATCCGTCGCGAGCGGTCGGTGGCGAGCCAGCGCCTGCTCGTTGCCACGGCGACGTTCGAAGGGGCGGCCGCCTCGGGCGATTGAGCGCCGCGATCGAGCGCGGCCATCGACCGCAGAGCCGGGCGCGGTCGCGTCGATTGCGCGCGCCTTCCCGGGAAGAGGGGTGCAGGGGAGATGGCGCAGGACGCCCCGCGGGTGAGCGGTCGAACGCTCGGGGGACGCGTAGCGCAGCCCGCGCGCCGGCACGAGCGGGAGCCCGCGCCCGTGCCGGTATGCTCTTGATGTGTGGCTGAAGCGTCAGCTCGATCGCATCGTCGCCAGCG
>CAZTTB010000020.1:0-7568 GCA_964616005.1 uncultured bacterium
GGCCGCTCGCGGCCGGGGAGGAAGGTTTCCCATGATCACCGTTGCCAATCGCATCGAGGTCGCGCCCGAGAACGCGGAGGCGTTCGAGCGCGCATTCCGTCAACGGGCGGGCCACGTCGACGAGACGCCGGGCTTCATCCGCAACCAGGTGCTGCGGCCGACCCGGGAGGGCGACCCCTACGTTGTGCTCACGACCTGGGAGAGCCGCCAGGCGTTCGAGGCATGGACCCGTTCGGAGTCGTTCAAGAAGGCGCATGCCAACGCCGGGGCCACGCCCACGGGGGCGAGCCGGCTGGAGGTTCATCAGATCATCCAGGACAGCAACGTGCCCGATCTCGAGGTCGAACCGGTTCCGACGGCGTAGTCCGTCGGCCGGCCGCCGCGGGCCCGCTCCCTAGACGCCGGGCGGACCGCTGACGGCCAACAGGCGGTGCTCGTCGTCGGGCTCGAGCCCCGCCCGGCCGTTGCCATGCCCGTCGTGCCATGCGAGCGTGTCCCGCGCCGTGTCGGCGACCGGCGTGAACCGGAGGCCCAGGGCCACCGCGCTTGCCGTGGCGTAGGGCTCGGCACCCCGGAACGGGAAGGGCGTCACCATCGGAAGGCCGCTCCGGGGCAGGCCCAGGGCGTCGAGGCGCTCGAGGGGTACCCACGCCGGGCGGGCGTCGCTGCCCGTCACGCCGGCCACCTCACGGAGTACCGCTCCCCAGGTGGTCGGCTGCGCCGGCCCCGACACGTTCACCGCGCCCACGCTGTCACCTTCCGCCTGATCGATGGTGAAGCGTGCCAGATCGCGTACGTCGACGAAGGCCAGGGGGAGCTCGGGGTCGATGGGCGCCGCGAAGGTGCCACCGCGGCGCACGCGCCGCAACCAGTACGTGAAACGGTCGGTGGTGTCGCCCGGTCCCACCACGTAGGTGGGGCGGATGGCGAGGCTGCGGTCCGTGAAGGCCGCTTCCGCCTCCCGCTCGCACAGCACCTTGAGACCGCCGTAGCTGGCGGCGTCGATGGTCTCGGTGGTCGGGTCGTCGAGCGTTCGCAGGGGCGAGCCGACGTCCCGTCCCGGCGCGTCGACGCTCGCGTAGACCGAGCAGCTCGAGATGAACAGGTAGCGCTCGGCGCGCTCACGCAACCTGCTCGCGGCGGCTCGCACCTGCCGCGGCAGGTAGCCGCTCACGTCGATGACGACGTCCCAGCGCCCCGCATCCAACGCCGACAGGTCGCCGTCGCGGTCGCCCAGCAGCGCCGTGGCACCCTCCGGCGTGGCGCTACGGCCGCGATGGAAGGTGTCGACATGGTGACCGCGCGCCAGCGCCTCGAGCACGAAGTGGAGGCCCACGAAACGTGTGCCACCGAGAATCAGGATCCGCATGCAGGCCTCTCCCCGGCCCGGCCCCGGCAGGGCGGGCGCTCCTACGAGATGCCGCATCACACCATGGGATGCAACGATTTTCGGTCGGGCCCGCCGAAGCGCCGGCGGGCCTCTTCGCTCTCCAGGCCGTCCGTCGGCGCCAACACGCGGTGGAACCTGGTGCCGGTCACGGGCGCCCTTCTGCCCTTGCTCGACCCGCTCGCCGTGACCGAACGTAGCGCGCGCATCACGAAGGCAGCGGCATCTCCACCACGGGAAGGAGTCGGGCGTCTTCGATCGCGGCGGTGCGATGACCGAGTCCGGCGAGATAACCCTCGTGGCTCTCGAAATCGAGGAACGACGCCACGCTGCTCTGCCGGACCAACATCACGAGGTCCCACCTCTCCTGTTCGGGACCGATCAGGAACGGCCCACCGGAACCGAGGAACGCGAGATCCCCGCCGCTCTCACGGAGGAACGGGAGCGTGTGACGGATGTAGCGGTCGAAGGCGTCGGCGCCGCTGATGGGCGTTTCGGGAGCCAGTTCCGGGTGGGCGGCGTAGTCGGCCACATCCCGGAAGCGCAGCAAGTTCAGCATGACGACGCTGCCCTCGAGGCCACGCAGCACGAAGGCCCTGCCGGCAGCCTGCGACGGTTCGAGATAGCGGATGGGGTCGGTTGCACTCATGGCGCCTCTTCTCGGCTCGATGCGAGCCCGCTCTGCTGGGGACGATCCGGGGTCATGAGCGCCCGGGAAGGGCCAACGGTCCGGACCACCTTGGGGCGCGTCGTTGGGACGAGGATCGACACCCCACATTCGCCAGAGAATACTACCCGGCATAAATTCGTGTGTCAATATCACCCGGAGTTTATTCTTGGCGGGCGCCGGACTCCCACGCCGATCCCAACGCCGCATGATGCATCGCGACGAGCCGCTCGAAGCTGTCGTCCAGATCGAGCGGAAGCCCGAAGCCGCCGGCGCTCTCGAGCGCCACGAAGCCGTGCAAGGAGCTGCGCAGCGCCCGCGTGGCATGCAGCGCCTCGTCGCCCTCCAGCGCATACCCCCGCAGGACACTCACCACCACCTCCACCAGGCGTCCCGCGGCGGCCGCGCCGGCCTGCGCGTCCCGTACGCCACCCGAGGCGTCACCCACGGCACCCAGGGTCAGCTCGTAGAGACCCGGGTGCTCATGGGCGAAGGCGCGGTACGCCTGGGCCAGCGCGACGAGCGCGTCGCGCCGGGCGCGACCCACGGTGGCCCGTTGCAGGCGCTGCTCGAGCTCTGCCAGGCCCCGAAGGCGGAGCGCGCCCCGGAGGTCGCCGAGCCCGCCGATGTGGTTGTAGAGCGAGGGCGTCCGCACCCCCAGGGCCTGGGCCAACGAGGCCAACGACAGCCCGGCAACTCCATCCCTGTCGACCATCGCCGCTGCCGTCTCGACCACGCGCTCACGGGTGACGCCGGGCCTACGAGGCACGGCGCACCCGCTCCAGGAAGGTGAGGATAGGCGCCGACGTGGCCTCGGGCATCTCGCTGTGCGGGTAGTGGCCCGCCCCATCGATCATCACCACATCGCCGCGCAGGGCGTCCGCCAGCCGCCTCGCCTCGTCGGCGGGATCGCCGAAGTCCGGGTCCTTGCTGCCCATCACCACCAGCGTCGGCGTCGTGACCTCAGCCGCGCGCTGTGCGATGTCCGGCTCGCTACTCAACATCATGGCCTTGACCGCCTCGAAGCGCCCCGGTTCGGCGAGGTTGGCGCGCAGAGCGGCGCGGTAGGAGCGGAAGTCGGCGGGCTTGCGGGTCGGGAAGAGCGTGCCGAAGTACGCGTTCCAGGCCGCCACCTTCCAGGGGCCCGAGAACAGCACCCGCATCAGCGCCTGCATCATCGGCTTCGCCGGTTGCGGGAGCACGAACGGCCCGACCAGCACCAGGCCCTCGACCGCCTCCGGCCGCGTGACCGCCGCCCACACCGCGGGCGCAGCTGCGAACGAGTTCCCGACGATGGTGGCGGGGCCTGCACCCAGCACATCGATGAGTGCGAGGAGATCGGCGCCCGCCGCCTTCCGGCTGTAGTCGGTCCAGCCCACGCTCGATTCGCCGTGCCCGCGCAGGTCGACGCTCACTGCTCGGTAGCCGGCGGCCACCAGATCCTTGGCGAGGAACCGGTACTCCTGTCGCAGGTCACCCAGACCCGGCATCAGGATCACCAGCGGTCCGGTCCCCCGGTCGTCGTACGCCAGCGTGCCGCCGTCGACACACAGAAACTTCGTGGTCCCATCGCTCATGGTCGTTCCCTTCGATGCCGTTCCCTGGATCGGGTCCGGGGCCGAACCCTGCGTCGTGCCCTGAGAAGGCCGGGCGTACGTCACCGCACCCGCCTGTCGCGTCTCCAGCTCCTGGGTTAACATGCATAGGTTATAAACTACTGCTCTTAGTTTGTCAAGGGGAGTCGCCCAGGGCGGTCGTCGCTCCTGCCTCGGCGGGACCGTCGAACGAACGCGCGGCCCGCCGGCGCCCTTCACCATGCACGTGCCCGTTCACCGCGCACGTGCCCGTGAACAGCCCGGGGCGAGAGCCGCGCCCGCAACTCCAGGCCGCGGAGCACCGGAAGGCCTCAGTCCGCGCGGGCTTCGGCGGGGAAGGCGTCGCGCGCGAGGCGCGCGAGGTAGTCCCGGATGTCGTCGGGCCAGCCGGCGGTGAGCACCTCGAAGCGCCGCCGGTCGCCGGCGTCGAGTGCGCGGTAGGCCTCCTCGAAGTGGTCTCGATCGCCCGCCAGGGCGGTCATCACGCGGCCGGCGGTAGCCGCGGCGCGGCGCGCGCGGTCGCGCGCCGTCTCGTTGGCCCTGGCCTGCTGCACGAGACGGCGCAGCGTGCTGGAGATGCTGCCCGGCTGCTGCTCGAGCCAGCGCCAATGCCCCGGCAGCAACGACACCTCGCGCGACACCACGCCCATCCTCGGCCGGCCCCGTCCGGCCCGCTTGGGGAGCGGTGCCTCGCGTTCGAGGACGTCGGGCAGCGTGCCGCGCAGATCGAAGTCGACCTGGCGGCCGCTGGCATCCTCGAAGAACAGGGGCATCGCGCCGGGGTCGTCGCCTACCGCCTTCTTGACGGCAGAGAGAACGTCCCGGAGGGGACCGCGAGCGAGCAACCGATCGCCCAGGAAGGCGGCATAGGTGGGCGTGGCCTCCATACCGGTATTATCACCCGGGCAAATATAGACGCGTCAAGCCCCCGGCACCCTCGCGGGACGGATGCCCACCCGTTCGGCTTCTCGAGCGCGAAGGTCCCCACCGTCGCCGGACGCGTCCGGCCGCGTCTAGTAGTTGACAGACCTCCCGGACCGTTGCCCCCTATCGTCGCGTGGTACCGGGACCACCGCCCCGGGCAAGACTCCGACGAACGAGGGAAACCCACTGTGAGCAACCATCAGCAACACGGCCTCGGCGAGCGGACAACTCGCGGGGCTTCTCGAGACTCACCGACATCACTCCACCGGCGTGGACCCCAAGGCGGAACCAAGCGCCCCTGGTTCCGTTCGGCTGGCGGCTCCGTCCTCCTGGTAACGCTGTTGATCGCTGCCAGCGCCCTCCTCAATCCGATGCTGGGTCGGTACGTCCACTGGCGACGCGTCGACATCGGTGCACCGCTGGCGTTCGTCGGTCTCGCGCTGGCCTTCAGGCATCGATGGATCTGAACGCGTCCTCGGGCCTACGCTCCAGCAGAACCGGGAGTCATCGCATGAACAAGGTCGCCATCCTCGTCCTCGCCGACACCGAATCCCACGGCGATCTCGGAAGGGCCGTCAACGCCCTGGAAGTCGCCAAGGAGTACAAGGAAGCCGGGGACCAGGTCGCCCTCGTCTTCGACGGGGCCGGTACCCGCTGGATCGCCGAGTTCTCGAAGTCCGAGCACAAGCGGCACGCGCGGTTGCTCCAGATCGCCGACCGCTGCCCCGTCCACCGCACGATCTCCTCCGAGGTACGGATCGTGTCCCACCTCGGTGACCGGCTGCGGCCGGTGAACTGACGGATCCGGGATCCTCCACATGCCCACGCGCCCGACCTTGCCACTCCGCGTATTGCCGCGCTTCCGCACGCGAGAGGGTGTCGAGCTGCCGGCGGTCACGGCCGACTCGATGGCCGTGGTCGACCACCAGCATCCATCCCATCGCCACCGTCACGCTGGCGCTCCCCAAGCCCGGCCTCGCCAACCCGGGAGCCCGGACGGGGGAGCTCCACCTGGCCGACTTCGCCGACTTCGGCATCCCGAAGGAAGCCCTCGAGGCCGCCGGCATCCACCTGGGCGCCTCCCCCTACACCTCGCGAGGATGGACCGTCCTGGATCCAACCGACCGCCACGAGCCGGAGCCCCGAGCTCCGTCAACTGCCCGACAGACGCCAACCATCACGGGCGCCTAGCATGCCCCTGAAGAGGAGGCACGCATGGCACACCGATGGATCATGCGGTCGGCCCTGACACTGGTGGTCTCCGGCATCCTTGGGGTCGTGCCCAACATCGCGGACGCCGATGCGCCTCACAGCACGATCGGCCAGCACGTCCTCGTGCCGGCGCTCCCGTTCCCCAGCCACAACGACCCCTCGCTGTGCGGCATCCCCCAACCCATGGGCAAGAGCGCCACAGGCGTGCTGGACGGCCACTACCAAGGCACGCTGGTCGAACCCACCGTCTACCTCTACGACAGCCACCTTCGCAAGGCCGTCACCGGCGAAGCGCCGAGCGGAACGGCGGTCCAGGTCCTGTACTACCAGAGCAACCCCACCCTCGACTTCTACATGGTGCGCGTGCAAACTGCCACCGGCAGCTTCGAAGGCTGGGTCCCCGCGCCCTTCCTGCACGACATCACGACCCACTAGCCCCGCAGTCCGGCTCTCGGGTCCTGCCTCGCCGTGGGCGGCCGAATCGCGACGCCCATGCTCGCGGCGCGCACGTCGCGCATGGCCCCCACCAACGATCGACGGCCCCGCCCCGCCACTGCCGCTCCGCAACCGTCACCCGCAGGACGCGCCCCGGGCCACAGCGCCCTTACCCTGAGGCGTGAGCGACGACGCTCCTACCCCGAAGGTCGACCTCGACGATGCGGCCGTCAAGGACCACATCTCCCCCCAGGCCTACCGCGTGCTCCGCCATGAGGCCACCGAGCGTCCCGGCTCGAGCCCGCTCAACGACGAGTGGCGGCCCGGCACCTACGTGTGCGCCGCCTGCGGGCATCCCCTGTTCCGGGGCGACGTCAAGTTCGACGCCCATTGCGGCTGGCCGTCGTTCTCCGAAGCGCTCCCGGGAGCGTTCGAGACGAAGACCGATCACCACATCGGCTACCCACGGACCGAGTACCACTGCGCCAACTGCGGCGGGCATCACGGACACGTCTTCGACGACGGACCGGAACCCACCGGGCTGCGGTACTGCAGCAACGGTGTGGCCCTGAGATTCGTGCCCGACGCGGAACCTGCCACCGACTCCTAGTGCCGGTAGCTGAACGCCAGCTTGACGGCCAACCCGATCATGACGACCCCGCTGCCGACGTTCAGGCTCTCGCGGCGGCGGCGCGAGCGCGCCAGCCAGGTGCGCGCGGTGCCGGCCGCCAGCGCCCACAGACTGTCCGAGACCAGCGCGATCCCCACGAACACCAACCCGAGCAGGAGCATCTGGACGGGCACGGGGCCCAGCGCCGGCTCCACGAACTGCGGCAGGATGGCCGCGAAGAACACGGTCGCCTTGGGATTCGTCGCTCCGACGATGAAGCCCTCGCGCGCCGCCCGACCGCCCCGTCCCCCGGGTGCCGGCACGGTCAGCGCCTCGGCCAGCGCGCGTCGCCGTACGATCGCCTGAACGCCGAGCCACGCGAGATAGCCGGCCCCCGCCAGCTTCACCACCGAGAACACGAGCGCTGAGCGCTCCACCACCAGGCCGAGCCCGAGCGCCACCAGCGCCAGCTGCAGGTACACGCCCGCCGCGTTCCCGAGCACCGTCGCCAGGGCGGCCCGTCGACCCAGCGACAGGGCACGGCCGATGACGAACAGGACGCTGGGTCCGGGCACCACGATCAGGACGAAGGCGAGCAAGGCGAACGCTACCAGGTGATCGATCGGCATGCGGTGGTCCTCTCCCCCGGTCCGCCCTGCGAGCCGCCGCATGGCGGCGTCTGGGGCGGCATCTGGGGCGGCATCTGGCGCGGCGCCCGGACGCACGTGACCGGGGTCC
>CAZTTB010000020.1:7668-25806 GCA_964616005.1 uncultured bacterium
GGCGGCATCTGGGGCGGCATCTGGCGCGGCGCCCGGACGCACGTGACCGGGGTCCTGGCACCGGAACCTGGAGGGTAGCACGGTGCCCCGAACGCAGTTGAGCAAGCGGTCCCGCAGGCGCTCCGGCCCGTGCCCGTCCGCCCCGCCGAGCCCCACACCGTACGCAAACACGCAACACACTCCGACCAAACACCGCCACTCGATACTCCCCGTGGGAGGCGCCCCGGCAGCGGGGGCGCCATCGGAGCAGGAGCCTCGCATGCAGCGAACCGTCCAACCCATCGCAGCCGCCCCACGCGCATCCGCGGACCGGCCCCGGCGCCGACGTTGGATCCGGGGGGCGGCGTGAGCCACGACGCGGCACCGCCCGATCGAGACGGCCGACGCGACGCCGACCAGGCGCTATCGTTGACGGAGATGGCGGCAGCGCCGGAGGTCCCCGCGGTTCAGCGCGTCCTCGTTGTCGAGGACGAGTTGACCCTCGCGCAGACGATCGAGATGTACCTGCACCGGGAGGGCTACCGTACCGAGCGGGCGCGTGACGGTGTGCGCGCCCTGGAGCTGTTCCGTGCCGCCCGCCCCGACCTGGTGGTGCTCGATCTCGGTCTGCCTGTCCTCGACGGCACCGAGGTCCTGCGCATCATCCGCCGAGAGTCGAACGTGCCCGTCGTCATCCTGACGGCGCGTTCCGAAGAGGTGGACGAGCTCCTCGGGCTCGGTCTGGGTGCCGACGACTACCTCGTGAAGCCGGTGAGCGCGCGCATGTTGATGGCCCACGTGAAGGCGGTCCTGCGCCGATCGGGCGCCACCGCCGGTACCGCGGAGCCCGAGGAGATCGCCGTAGGCCCGCTGACCGTCGACACCTATCGCATGCAGGTCCGCGTCGACGACCGCGTCCTCGACCTCACGCCCACCGAGTTCCGCGTGCTCCACCACCTGGCGCGCACACCCGCGCGCGCGACCTCGCGCACCGAGCTCTACGAGGCGGCGCTGCCCGAAGGCGACGCGTTGGAGCGCGCCGTCGACATCCACATCACCAACCTGCGACGCAAGCTCCGGCAGGCCGGAGCCGACGGCATGATCGAGACCGTGCGCGGCATCGGCTACGCGCTGGTCGAACCGACGTGAACCGGCTCAGCATCCGGCTCGCGCTCGCCATGCTGCTGGTGGCGATCGTCTCCTTCGCGGCCGTCCCGGTCGCGGAGACGATCGCCTCGCGCACCACCTTCGCGAGCCTTCCCAGCACTTTCCGGAAGCAGGTCATCGAGCGCACCACGCCCCATCTGTTCTTCCGGACGCCGTCGGGCCCGCACCAGATCGGCACCGCCGGGAGCCGGCTCCCGCGGCCAGCGACCGCTGTCGACGGTGAGGCCGCCGACCAGGCGCTCGCCACCCAGAACGAACGACTCTTCGAGCTGCTCGGCTCGTTCCGTGCCGCGCAGCAACGAGCGGTCGTCATCGGCATCGCCGCCGCCCTGCTGCTGGGCGTCCTGCTCGCCCTGGCGCTCTCGCGGAACATCGCCGTCCCGTTCGAGGCGCTCACGCGAGCCGCTTCCAAGATCGCGGCGGGGGACTTCGGGACGCGCATGGGCCTCCGCGGTCGGCGCCTGCAGACCCGCGAGGCACGCCAGCTCACCGATGGCTTCAACGCCATGGCCGCGTCGCTGGAGACGTACGAGCATGAACGCAAGGCCATGGTGGCCGATATCGCCCACGAGCTCCGGACGCCCTTGGCGACCATGCAGATGCGCCTGGATGCCATCCAGGACGGCCTCGTGCCCTGGGACGACAGCGAGGCGGAGCTCCTGAAGCTGCATATGCGCCAGCTCGCGCGCCTGGTGGACGATCTGCGCGTCCTTTCGCTGGCCGACGCGGGCCGGCTCTCGCTGCGTCTCGAGGACGTGGAGCTGCGCGAATGGCTCGACGGCGTGAGCGAGGCCCTGCGCGACGTGGCTCGGCGGGGCGGTTGCGACCTGGAGATCGACGCGACCGCCGCCGATCTGTGGGTTCGCGCCGATGCCGACCGGCTGTACCAGATCCTGCGCAACCTGGTGGACAACGCCGGTGAGGCGATGGAGCGTGGCGGGACGGTCCGCGTCAGCCTGCGCCGCGAGGGCCCCGACGCGGTCTGGAGCGTCCGCGACCGAGGACCGGGCATCGACCCCGCCCAGATCGACACCCTCTTCGAGCGCTTCTCCCACGGCCGTCGACGCGACACCCGAGGGGGAGCGGGCCGGGGCCTGGGCCTCGCCATCGTCCGTACCCTGGTCCTGCTGCAGGGCGGCTCGGTGACGGCCGCCAACCTCGATCCGGGAGCCGAGTTCACCGTCCGGCTACCCGCCATCGAGGCCCCGCGCGCAAGCTAGCGAGTTCCATGCGCCCGAGCGCCGCGGCGTCCGTGCGCGACACCCCCGGAGCGGGCTCGCCGCCGCGGCCCCGCGACATCCAAACGAACCGCAAACATCCTCGCAGTCACACCCAAACGGCGCCCGGCCACGATGGCTCCATAGGGCACGGGGTACCCGCGCCGGAATGGAGCACGCCATGACGCCCTCATCCAGAACGATCCCCGCCTCCCAGGGAGGTTGACCGTGAGCAGCCCCGCAGCGATCCAACCGCGCCACCCTCGCCGCCGCGCCCGCTTCGTCGTCATCGCGGTCCTCGTGGCGGGAGCGCTCGTCGCTGGCCTGTTGGCCCTCGGCCTGATCCCCTGGCCGTTCCGCAGCGCCCCCACCGAGACCGCCAGCGTGCAGACGATGACCGTGACGACCACCAGCTACCGCGTCACCGTCGCGGGCCCCGGCTCCCTCGAGGCCGCCCGCACGCTCGACGTCACCAACGAGACCGCCGGCACCATCGCCAAACTCGCCAGCGTGGGCCAGCGCGTGGCCAAGGGCGACGTTCTGGCGCAGCTCGATCCGACGCCGCTCGAGCGCGCGCTACGCGACGCCAACCTGGCCCTCCAGAAGGCCCAGGTGCAGCAGGCGGCGCTTCAGGCGAACCAGGACGACAACGCCGCCACGATCGTCAAGCAGATCGCGGAGGCCCAGGCCACCGTGACCGCCCAGGAGCGTTCGGTCTCCCGCGCCGGCGACACCGTCGCCCTTCAGGAGCGGCTGCTGGGGCTCGGCGCCGTCAGCGCATCGGAGGCCCAGACCGCCCGCGACGACCTCGCCGATGCCACCCGGGCGCTGACCGACGCGCGCCGCACGCTCGCGAACCTCCAGACCTCGCGAGAGCTCCAGGCGACCTCGGCGGCCCAGAACCTCAAGAACGCCCAGCTCGCCGTCGAACAACAGCAGATCGCCGTCGAGCAGTCGCAGGAGGATCTCGACGCCATCACCACCACGGCGCCCTTCGACGGCGTCGTCGCCAGCGTGGCCACCGAGGTCGGCGCCTACGTGCCCGAGGACGGGACCGTCCTCACCCTGATCGACGACAGCAGCCTCGAGCTACCCGCCCAGATCGACGAGACCGAGATCTCCAAGGTGAAGGTCGGCCAGCGCGCCACGGTCACCCTCGACGCCATGCCCGATCAGACCTTCACGGGCACCGTCACGGCGATCGCCCCCACCGGCGAGTCCGTGTCGAACATCCCCATCTTCAAGGTGACGGTGTCGCTCGCGAACACGGACCTCGCGCTGCGCCCCGGCATGACGGCCGAAGCCGACATCGTCGTGCGGAACGTCGCCAACGCCGCGACGCTGCCGCTGACCGCGCTGCAGGAGCTCCCTAGCAGCACACAGGCCGCCGCAGCGACCGCTCCCAGGGCCGACCTTCGCACCGTGATGGTGCAGCAGCCGGATGGCAGCTTCGCACCGGCCACCGTCGAGCTGGTCGACTCGGTGGGCTACAACGCCGTCGTCAGCGGCAAGCTGCGCCAGGGCGACGTGGTGCTGGTGACCTCCTCCGCGAGAACCACGCCTTCGAGCCCGAGCGGCACCGCCACCCCGCGCACGGGGAACCCTACGGGGATCCCCGGCATGGGCGCCGGCGGCGGGCGAGGCATTCCGTGAAGCCGACCGTCCTCTCGCTCCAGGACATCACCAAGGCCTACCCTTCGGGCGGCAGCGAGTTCTGGGCTCTGAAAGGCGTGTCGTTCGAGGTGGCGGCCGGCGAGATGGTCGCCCTGATGGGACCGTCCGGATCGGGCAAGTCGACGTTGATGAACATCCTCGGCATCCTGGACCGGCAGACGAGCGGGCGCTACCTGCTGAACGGCGCCGACGTCACCGATCTGGACGAGGACGCACGCGCCGAGGCCCGCAACCACGCCATCGGCTTCGTGTTCCAGGCCTTCCACCTGCTGCCCCGCGCCAGCCTGCTCGAGAACGTCGAGGTCCCGCTCACCTACGCCGGGATGCGGCCCCGCGCGCGCCGCGAGCGCGCCATGGAGCTGCTCGAGCGCGTCGGCCTCGCCGACAAGAAGTCCAGCACGCCAGCCGCCATCTCCGGCGGGCAGAAGCAACGCGTGGCCGTCGCCCGGGCCCTGGCCATGCGTCCCGCCCTGCTGCTCGCCGACGAACCTACCGGCAACCTGGACAGCAGCACCGGCAACGAGATCATGGGACTCATCCACGACCTCAACGCCGAAGGGGCCACCATCCTGCTCGTCACGCACGAGCACGACATCGCCGATCAGGCCGCCCGCACCATCGTGCTGCGCGACGGTCGGATCGAGAGCGACACGCGCCAGGCGCCGCGCCTACCGGTGGCGATGGACCGAACCGCAGTGAGGAGCGCGCCGTGAGCGACCTCCATCTGACCCGCCCGACCGCGGCGGTGCCCGTCACGCAACCGAAGCGCGCACGGGTGCGGGTCCAGCCCCGTGAGGTGCTGGCCATCGCCTGGCGCAGCATCCGCGCCAACGTCATGCGCAGCGTCCTGACGACCATCGGGGTCGTGATCGGGGTCGCCGCCGTGGTCGCCCTCACTTCCATCGGGGCCGGCGTCACGGCGAGGATCACGAACAGCATCGCCAGCCTCGGCACCAACCTCCTCACGGTCCAGAGCGGCTCCGCCGGCTTCCACCCGGGGCTCGTGCGTAGCGCCCCCACCCAGACGGTCACCGTCGGCGACGCCGAAGCCATCGTGGCGCTGAACGACGTGCGCGCCGCGGGCATCGCCCCGGTGGCGCAGACCAGCACCCAGGTGAAGGCGGGCGCCAACAACCTCAATGCCACCGTGCTGGGAACGTGGGCCAGCTAC
Source organism: uncultured bacterium (assembly GCA_964616005.1). GTDB lineage: Bacteria > Deinococcota > Deinococci > Deinococcales > Trueperaceae > JASBRS01. The sequence goes on from CAZTTB010000020.1 coordinate 12,877, forward strand.
GCCGAGGTGCGCAACAGCCAGCCCGAGACCGGCACCTTCTTCAGCACGCTCGACGTCGACAATCGCAACCGCGTCGCCGTCATCGGCTCCGACGTCGCCAGCGAGCTCTTCGCGGGTCGAGCGGCGGTCGGTGCCACGCTGCAGATCAAGGGGGTGTCCTACGAGGTGGTGGGGGTCCTGCCCGACAAGGGCAACAGCTTCGGAAGCTCCAACGGTAGCGTGCTCATCCCGCTCTCCACCTACCTGCAACGCGTCCATCGGGACTCGCTGCTCGGCACCTCCACCCTCTCGGCCATCTACGTCGAGGCCACCAGTCCCGACACCATCGACGGTCTCCAGAGTCAGCTGACCCAGCTCATCGCCGGCCGCCACGGGACGCTGAGCCCGAGCGAGTACGACTTCCGGATCCAGAACCAGACCGACAGCCTGGAATCGCTCAACAGTGTGACCCGGACGCTCACCCTCTTCCTCGGCGCGATCGCGGGCATCAGCCTGCTGGTCGGAGGCATCGGAATCATGAACATCATGCTGGTATCGGTCACCGAACGCACCCGTGAGATCGGTGTCCGCAAGGCCCTCGGGGCGAAGCCGCGGCACATCCTGGCGCAGTTCCTGACCGAGTCCATCGTGCTGTCGGTCGGCGGCGGCGTGCTCGGCGTCGCGCTCGGGCTCGCCATCGCCCTGTTGATCGTCCCCCACTTCGGGATCACCGCGGTCCCGTCGATGGGAAGCGCGCTGATGGCGTTCGGGTTCGCCGTCACGGTAGGCGTGTTCTTCGGCTACTACCCGGCCCGCCGCGCCGCCGCCCTCGATCCGGTGGCCTCCCTGAGGTACGAGTGATGCGCGTCCTCCGGGTCCTCCTCGCCACCGCCGCCCTCCTGACGGCCGCCCTTGCGGCCGCCCAGGGAACGGCAGGCGGAACCGACGCCACCACACCGACGCCGACGCCGACACCGACGACCGCCCCGACCGGTGAGGCCCGGACCACCTCCGGTGCCAGCCTGACCTTCGAGCAGGCCCTGCGATCGGCCATGCGTGCACCCGACGTGCAGAGCGCCGAGGCAGGCCTCACCATCGCCCGCAGCCGGCTGACGGCGCGGACGGCCACCGTTCAGGGGAACGTCTCGGTCGATGCCGGTTCGAGCTGGGATCTCGCTAACGGCGGGAACACCCTCTCGGCCAGCGTCGGGGCCAACGCGACGTTCAACGTGCTGCCCTACGGCCCCTCCCAGGACGCGCTCGAACGGGCGCAGGCCAGCGTGACCCGCGCGGAAGCCGCGCTGCGTTCGACGACCGGCGCCACCGTGGTCGCGGTGGCCGGCGAGTACCTGACCGCGCTGCGGGCCGATCAGCAGGTCGCCGTGCAGCAGGAGGCCCTGGCCCTGGCCCAGGCGAAGCTACAGGCCGAGCAGGCCCGCAACCAGGCGGGCGCCGCCAGCGATGCCGACGTGCTGGCGGCCCAGCTCGACGTCGCCGGCGCCGCCGACGATCTCGCCAGCGCCCAGCGCAGCGCACGTCGGGCCCTCTCGGCCCTCTCCCAGACGCTCGGCATGCAGGTCGGCGCCGCCGACGGAGGCACCGGCGCCGCGATCGACGCCGCGGCGCTGGCCGCCGACGCCGACCTGTCGAAACGCGCCGACGTCATCGGCGCCTCCCTCGACGTCGCGTCGGCCCGGCTCGACCTCCAGGGGGCCCGGCGCGACACCGGGATCAGCGTCGACACCGCGCTCAGCTTCAGCGGCTCGACCGACACCACCGGCGTCAAGCTCTCGGCCGGCTTCGACACCGCCAGCTTCCAGCCCACGGTCGGGGCCACGGTGAGCGTCACCACCGGCGGCGCCACCTCCAGCTCGCTGAGCGCGGGCGTGGGGCTCACCATCCCCATCGACGGCGGCAGCGGCGCCACGGTAGCGGCCTACCAGACGGCGCTCGAGCTCGCGAACGCGCAACTCGCGCGCACCCGCGACGCCGCCTCGGTCGACGTCGCCGACGCCCGGCGCAACCTCGAGGGCGAGACCCAGCAGCTGAGCCTGCAGGAGCAGCTCGCGGCCCAGGCCGGAACCATCCTCGAGCAGACGCGACAGCGCTTCGAGCTCGGCCTCGTCTCCGTTCTCGACGTCCAGACCGCCAACCTCTCGCTCCACCAGGCCCAGCTCGCCCGGGATCGTTCCGGCGACGCCGTGCTCATCGCCGGGGTCCAGCTCGCCCAGGCCATGGCCCTCGACCCCATGGAGGTCCTCAAGTGACCCGCTCCACCCGACCCCTGCTCGCCCTCGCACTCGCCGCCAGTCTCGGCCTCGCGGGCACCGTTGCCGCTCAGAGCACCCCCGCCGCTCAGGGTGCGGCCAACACGTCTGACGCCCAGGCGATCTCACTGACCCAGACCCTCGCGGCGGCCGTCGAACGCGCAGCGGACGTGATCACCGCCCGCAGCACGCTGCAGGCGGCCCGGCGCACGCTCGAGCGGGCCCAGGCGGACCCGCTCGCCCTGAAGGTCGGTCTCATCACGGCGCAGAATGCCGCGGCCCAGGCCCAGCAGGCGCTCGCCACGGCCGAGGCAACAATACGCAAGAGCGCGGCCCAGGCGTACACCGCGCTGATCGAAGCCGACACGGCCCGGGCCGAGGCGCGCGAGGCCGAGGCCATCGCGAGCGCCAAGCTCGAAGCTACGCAGGCCAAACAGGACGCGGGCGCCGCGACGTCGATCGACGTGGCCGAAGCCAAGGACACTCTGGCATCGGCCCAGCGCGACAGCCGTGAAGCGGCGACCGACTACGATCTCGCTCTGAGCGAGCTGCAGACCCAGACAGGTCTGGACGCCGGCGCCCTGGTCGCCCTCAGCCCGTCGGATCTGCCGGCCGTTCCGAGCCTCGAGGACGCGCTCCGCGAAGCCCGCCACAGCAGCGCCTCCCTCCAGGGAGCCACGCGCAAGCTCGCGCTGGCCCAGGCCCAGCTCGCCGCCGTCGACAACGCCTTCAGCGCCGCCTCGGACATCGAATCCGCCCGCGACGACGTTGACGCAGCCCGAACCGCCCTCGCCGCAGCCGCCTCCAACCTCGATGTGACGGTGGGCCAGGCGTACGCCGGCGTCACCGCCGCGCAGCACCGCTACGCGAGCGCGCAGGAGAGCCTCGCCACGTCCTCCGAGGACCTCGCCGCGCAGAAGGCCCGCTCCGACGCCGGCACGCTCGCGCCGCTCGCCTATCAGGAAGCCCGCCTGACCCACGACAGGACGGTGGCTTCGGCCGCCGCCGCCCTGCACGACTGGATCCTCGCCGCCTTCGATCTACACCTCGCCATCCTGAAGTGAGGCGACGTGCTGCCGGTGACCCTGTGGGCCGTGCGCCAACCCGGCTTCCGAGCCTTCAGCGAGGGGCTCGCCGCCGCACCGACCTCGACACCGACCGCAGCCGGACCTAGCGAAGCGTGAGCGTGTAGAGCCCAGGGGCGTGCAGGGCGCTCCGGCAGCAGGGCAATCATCCCTGCCGGGGCCGGCGGCGGGCAGCTACCATCGAGGGCGCGGCATGGCCGAGAACCCGGGCTTCGGAGCTCCGCGGCCGCGGCGGCGCGCGTCCTTCGTGCGCGTTCGCGCCATCGTCGCGAACGTCGTCGCCTCGCCCGCCACGTGGTTGTTCGCCGGTCGTGCCCTCCATGGCACGCGTGCCGCTGAACAACCTCGGTTGAGTCCCACGGCCGCAGGCAACGTCACTGGGAGAAGGGGTACCGACTTCATGGACGCTCACGCGCTGGGACTGCTCGATATCGTGATCCGAACCGTAGCGGCGCACACCGTGACCTACACCGTGGTCGGCATCGCCGCCATGAACGTCTTCCGCTACAACCGAGCCATCCGGGACGACCCCGTGCGCCGGGCGACGCTGCGTGACACCTCCAGCCCGTGGGTGATGGCCGGTCCACTCCTCCAGCCCCTTCGCGGCGCGCTCTTCGGGATCGTCTTCTACCTGCTCAGGGACACGCTCTTCGCCCCCGACGGCTGGCTCGTCCTGTGGATCATGCTCGTCTCCGTCGGCATCCTCGGCACCTTCGCCCCGGCCCCCTCTTCCATCGAGGGCTGGATCTACCTCGAGCCCTCCGCGAAGGGCCCTCTCTGGGGGGGACTCGTCGAGGTCCTTACCCAGTCGTTGCTGCTGTCTGTGGTGAGCTTCCTGTGGATCACGCACCCGGCCGCCGCGTGGCTCGACTGGGTCCTGGGGATCCTCTTCGTGCTGTCGTTGGCGATGCCCGCCCTGGGCCTGGCGGCGGCGCGCGGCGCGCGGCGCTCCGCTTAGACGCCCGGGCGCGTCTCGGCTCACCCCCGGCAGACCGCACCCGCCGACCGCGGGCCACTGGGCCGGCACCCAGGCCTCGGGGCCAAACGCCATCTCGCTTCCGGTGCGCCGAACCCCTACACTACGGGTGGAGCGGCCGTCGAGGGAGTCCCACCATGGCGGACGTCGGAGCAACCCCCCTGCAGTATCTCGACAGGGCACTGGGAACGGTCCGCGAGCTCGGCCTGATGCCCGAGCGCAGCGGCGACCAGGAAGCCCCCATCACGGCCTTGCTGAAGCGGATCAGCAGCCTCGACGAGGCGAAGGTGGTCGTGATCGCCCGCACGCTCGACCAGGCGTCGCTGTTCAACGACGTCGTGCGCGAGCAGGTGGGCGCCAGCGACATCGCCACCCGCTACGAGACCATCACCCACGCCTTCAACAGCATCCGCGACGACGCCAAACGCATGGTGGACCAGATCGAGGACGGCAAGATCACCACCTTCGAGCGCCTCGCCAACGTCTGGATGAAGGTGACCCGCGGCGACGTCGCCTCCCGCTTCGACACCATCAAGCGCAGCTTCCTCGAGGTCACGCGGTCCACGCTGGATCAGGTCGAGCGTGAGCAGCGCATCCTCGAGGCCTACCAGGACTTCCGGGGGGCATTGAAGGAGGCCGAGATCCTGGCGCTGGAGGTGCTGAAGGCCGCCGACGCGGAGCTGGCCGGCGCCCGGCAGGCGGTCGCCGATGCCGCCGACCATGTGGCGGCCGCCCCGGCGGACGACCTGACGGAGCGTGCGCGGCGCGAGCTGGCGCGCGACGAGCGCGTGCGTGCGCTCCAGACGTCGGAGGCGCGCTACCAGATCGCCAAGGACCTCTCCGACAACCTGACCGTCGCCTACCACACCTCCGAGGTCATCATGACCCGGCTGCTGCAGACCACCAACGCCAAAGAACGCGTGCATGCGCAGTCGGTCAGTTTCTTCTCCACCAACGAGACCGTCCTCACGGCGCTCAGTGCCTCGTTCACCGGAATGTTCGGCCTGAACGAGAGCACCCGCACCATCGAGGCGATGAAGGAAGGGGTCGGCAAGTCGCTCGAGGACCTCGCCGAGGTCGGCGGCCAGGTGCAGGAAGCGGCCCTCCGGGCCGGCTACGGGCCGACGATTCGCGCCGAAGCCGTGAAGAAGCTGGTCGAGTCGGTGGTGGCCTACCAGACGCACGCACGCGAGATCATCGAGGAGATGCGCGCGAAGAGCACGGCGAACGCGCGGGAGATCCGGGAGGCGGTAGAGGACGGCAAGCGCCGCCTGGCGCGCCTGGCCGAGCGTGGCGAGGCGTCCGTGCCGACGGCATGACGCAAGCGCCCGCCACCCGGGCCGGGGCCCCGCTCGACGACATCATGCTCGCCATGGACGTGGTGGACACGCTGCGCCAGCGGCGCCAGCTGGTGGAGCAGGAGCTCGACGAGCCGGCGCGCGCCCAGGACCTCATCGAGCGTCTGCGGAAGATCTACGCCGCACAGGGGATCGACGTTCCCGACGACATCCTGGCGCAGGGCGTGGCTGCCCTGGCGCAGGAACGCTTCGTCCATCGACCGGCACCGCCGTCGTTCGCGACCGCGCTCGCCAGGATCTACGTCACGCGCCGCCGCTGGGGCGCATGGCTGGTCGCCTGTCTGGCGCTGGCCGCGGTGGCGTTCGGCGCCTACCGGACCGAGGTCGTCGCCCCGCGCGCCGCCCTGTCCGGGGAGCTGACGGCCGCGCACGCCGCGGTCCTGCGGCTCGCCGCCGTACCGGAAGCCACCGACCGCGCCGACACCCTCTACGAGGCGGCGCGCTCGGCCCTGGGGCAGCGCAGCTATGCGGCGGCCCGGGCGGGCCTGGCCGACCTTCAGGCACTCACAGCGACGCTCGAGCAGACCTACACCGTGCGCGTGGTCAACCGTCCGGGCCAGCCGTCGGGGGTCTGGCGCGTCCCCGACGTGAATCCCACGGCACGGAACTACTACCTCATCGTCGAGGCCCGGGGGCCGGACGGGACCGCCGTGACGGCCACCGTACGCAACGAGGAGACCGGCGACAGCGTTCCCGTCGAGCGATGGGGCGTTCGCGTCGACGAGGCCACCTTCCAGGCCGTGGCACGGGACAAGCAGGACGACGGCATCATCCAGGAGGACATCGTCGGCGTCAAGCGGCGCGGCGCACTGGACCCCAGCTACACCATCCCCACCACCGGAGCGGCCATCACGCGCTGGTAGCGCTCGGAACGGACACGCCATGATCCCGGGACGACAACCCCTCGCCTCCATCGAGTCGGAGGTCGACAGCGAGCGCAAGGCCATCGAGGAACTGGACCGTCGCGTGGCCGAGGGCAGTGCACGCCTCATGGAGGTGGGCAAGGCGCAGACGGCCGCCTACCGCGAGCTGGCCCAGCTGCGCGTCGGCTCACTGGCATCCGGGACCGTCACCGAGACGCTCGACGCCGCCGAACAACGGGTGAGCGCGCTGTTGCGCAGCCGCGACGCCGCCATCGAGGCGTTGGCCGACGAGCTACGCTCCGCCCAGGAGGGCCGCGCCGCGCTGGAAGCCCAGCGCGCGTCGCAGGCCAGGGCCCTGGACCAGGCCGCCGCCGCTGTCGACGCCGCCGAGGCACGCACGCAGGAGCGCCTCTCAGCGGAGCCGACCTACCGCTCGCAGCTCGATCGCGCCGAGAAGCTCGACCGCATCGCGAAGCACGCCGAAGAGAAGGCCACCCGGAGCGAGCAGGAGCTGGACGAGAAGGGGCGGGTATACCGAGAGGACCCGCTGTTCATGTACCTGTGGAACCGGCACTTCGGGACATCGGACTACCGGGCCGCCCCGCTGTTCCGCTGGCTCGACGGGAAGGTGGCACTCCTGGCGCGCTATACAGAGGCCCGGCCCGACTACGCCCGCCTCCTGGAGATCCCCGTTCGCCTCCGGGAGCACGCCACCGCGTCCCGCCGGGGCGCCGACGTCGAACTCGACGCGCTCGCCGAGCTCGACCGTAAATCGCGCGCGGCCGACGGCATCCCTGCTCTCGAGTCGATCGCAGCGGAGGAGGCGCGGCGGCTCGAGGCCCTGGACCGGGAGCTCGAGCAACGGGCGGCGGAGGTGCAGACGCTGCTCGATCGCAGACAGCAGTTCGCGGCCGGCGAAGACGACGCCTACCGCGAGGCGATCGACGTCCTCGCCGCCGGCCTGCGCACCGAGCAGCTCCAGGCCCTGCGCCAGGAGACGCTGGCGACCCCCTTCCCCGAGGATGACGTGGCCATCGGACGTCTGATCGACCTGCAACAGGAGCAGCATCGTCTCGAGACCGCCGCACAGGAGCTCACCGCGGCGCTGCAGCAGCATCGCGACCGCCTCCGTCAACTCGAGTCGCTGGGCTCGGAGTTCAAGCGGCGTCAGTACGACCTGCCCGGGCACGGCTTCCAGGACGGAGCCCTGGTCGCCACGGTACTGGCCAACGTCATCGGCGGGATGCTCTCCCGCGACGCGCTGTGGCGCGTGCTGGAGCAACAGCGCCGCTACGCCCCGCCGCGGTCCAACCCGACGTTCGGTTCCGGCGGCTTCGGCCGCGGCTCGCCCTGGGCCGGTGGGCACGGTCCACGCGGTGGCGGCGGTCACGGCGGCGGCGGTCACGGCGGCGGGTTCCGAACCGGCGGCAAGTTCTGAACCTGCGCCCGCTGCTGCGACGTTGACGTTGCGCGACCGAGCGCGCACAGGACGATCGGTCGCGGCCCTCATCGTCCTCCCACTCCTCCTGCACGGTCCTTGCACCCGGCATCCACCGCTTCCTCGAATCGGACGCCTAGCCTCGGAGCCATCGGGAAGCGCCCGGAACAAGCGCCGGGTGAACCCCGCACGGCCCCCGCCCCAGCGACCCGCGGTACGGCCAGGAAGGGAAGGACCATGACCACGATCACACCCCAACTGAAGCGAGTCACCCTCCGGTTCGGTACGACGCTCGCCGCGGCTCTCGCGCTCGGCCTAGGACTGGCGTTCGCACAGCCCAGCATCGCCATCGGCGACCTGACGATGCAGGCCGGAACCATGGCGCCCTACCTCACGAACAGCGCCACCGGCGGCACCACAGGCCTGTGCTTCCAGAACAGCACCGGCAGCGGCAGCACCAGCTACGCCTGCTTCGAACGCGCCCTGAGGGTCAGCGGACTCGGCGCCATGGTGAACGGCTCGAAGGCGGTCACCGTCTTCGCACCCACCGATGCCGCCTTCGCCCACCTCGAGGACACCGTCGGCGTCGGCGCCTTCCAACGCTTCATGGCCAGCCCGACGGCTATGGCCGCCTTCGTCAGGAGGTCGATCGTGAACGGTACCACCACCGTCAACGACCTCGCCTACCACGCCCCCATCGCGACGGCGGCGACCTCCGTCACCACGGTGGCCGGCACGCCGCTCGCCGTCTCCTTCGGCTCGGTCGGCTACGGCACCTCCAGCACCACCGTCGATGTCGGCCCATCGAGCGCGGTCGACGGCCAGAGCTTCGTCATCGGGACGCCCGTCATGTTCGCCGACGGTAGCGTACTGATCCCGCTCGGCCGCATCACCCTCACCTCCTTGGGCGCCTAGCGACCCCGAGAAGGACCTCGCCCCGAGGGCACGCGGAGCGAGGTTGGGCGCCGGGACCGGTGGTCCCGGCGCCCACGTCTTGCGCGCGCCCGCCGGCACGCCCCCACCGACATCCGGCCGGCGACGACTCCCCACCGACGACCGTCAGTCACTGCGCCTTGCCCGGGCCGAGCCGCTCCTCCCACGCTTCCAGCGACCGCGGCCAGTCCTTGCCGAGCAACCGCGACAGCGAGCGATCGGCGAGCACCGTGCCGCCGGTCTGACAGGTGGCGCAGTAGTCCGTCTCCCGATCGACGTAGCGGATGCGCTGCACGGGATCGCCGCAGCGGGGGCAGGGCTCGCGGTAGCGACCGTGCACCGCCATCCCCTCCTGGAAGGCCGTGATCTTCGGCCATCGGCCCCCATCGACGCCTTCCGACAGGCGCGCGATCCAGGTCGCGAGCACCTCACGAGTGGCAACGTAGAGGCGATCGATCGCCTCCTCGTCGAGCGAGCCGGTGAGCGCGACCGGGGACAGACCGGCGGCATGCAGGATCTCGTCGGCGTAGGCGCCGCCGATGCCGGCGAACAGGCTCGGCGTGGTGAGGGCGCGTTTGAGCGTGTGCCGTTCGCTCTGCAGGACGGCGGCGAAGCTCCGCCGGTCGGCCTCGAGCGGCTCCAGCCCGCCGGCGTCGTGCGGGATCAACCCCGCCTCACCCGCCACCGCGTGCAGCGACGCCATGCGCCGGGTGCCGGCCTCGGTCAACAGCAGCGTGCCGTGCCCGAAGTCGAACGCGGCCAGCCCGCGCTTGCCGGGCAGCCCCGCTCCGGGCTTGCCCCACGCCAAGCGCCCGGCCAGCATCAGGTGCAGCACGAGGAACAGCGGCGGTGCCGGCTCCTCGAACGCCAGCACCAGCCGTTTGCCGATGCGGCGCGTGCCCGTGACGAGGCGCCTCTGGAACGCGTCCAGCCCGGGCTCCACCGAACGCAGCAGGAACACGCCGCGCAGGCGCACCCCGATGAGCTCGTGGCCCACGACGCGCTCCGACAGCGCCGCGCGGTAGGCCTCGATGTCGGGCAACTCGGGCATGAAGCGCTCCCCTCTCGGCCCGGTCGCGGGTTCGCCCGGGCGAACTGTGCGACTCCTCCACCGATGATAGCGGTGCCCATCGCCCGTCGCATGCCGGGCGCCGCCGGGGAGATAGATGAAGCGCATTACACTCCCGCCGGTGGCGGGGGCATAATGTGAGTCCGGTCCACACCTGAGGGGACCGTTGAAGGGACGCTCGAGGAGACCGCGCGCACGCCGTGGCGTTGCGACTCCCCGCCCACGCTCGGCTGCGCCGCCGCATCGGCCGCGTCCACGCACCCGCCTGCTCGCAGGCGCGGCGCGGGCACCGCCCGGGGAGGACCCTTCATGAGCGACTTCTTCCACGATCCCACGACCGACGATTCAGGCGATACCTTCGTCATCCACACCGCGGACGGATTGACGATCGAGCTCTGTCCCAGCTGCCTGACCGTGCGGTCCCGTGGCACCGCAGACACGCTGGCGCTGGCGCGCGTGCCCCTCAACCTCGACCGCATCGAAGGCGTGGCGGCGGGGAGCCAGGTCACCGCCCACGCCACGCACGCCCACCTGCTCACCGTCCGCCGCGAGCCCGGAGGGCTCGACGTGCGCGTCAGCACGCCGCACCTCGAGGTCTTGCGCCGCCACCTGCCGATCCCGCCCCAGGTTCGACCCGCGGCCACCGGCCGGCCCTAGACCCGTGGGCGGCCGCGGGCCTCAGCGGTGCCGCTCGAGGCCCGCCCGCTGCAGCACCAGCGCCGCGAGCTCTTCCACCGACAGCGTGCTGGCATCCTGGAACGGTATGGCGTGGCGCCGGAACAGGCGTTCGGCCTGGCCCACCTCGAACGCGCAACGACGCTGCGCCGCGTAGGCGCTCCCGGGCCGGCGCTGCTCCCGCAACTCATGCAGGCGCTGCGGTGCGATCGTCAACCCGAAGAGTCGGCCACGGTACGGCGCCACCGGTTCCGGTAGCCCGTCTCGCTCGAAGTCGTCCTCGGCCAGCGGGTAGTTCGCCGCCCGCACCCCGTACTGAAGCGCCAGGTAGAGGCAGGTCGGGCTCTTCCCGACCCGCGACACCCCGATCATCACCACCTCGGCTTGCCCGTAGCGCCCCACGTTGGTCCCGTCGTCGGTGGCCAGCGAGTACTCGACCGCGTCGATGCGCGCCTGGTAGCTCGCCAGGTCCCGGATGCCGTGGTAGGCGCCAACGCGCGCCTGCGGCGGGCTCCCGAACAGCTCCGACAGCGGCCCCAGGAAGGGTTCGAACAGGTCGAAGTGGGCGCACGGCGCCGAAGCGATGCGCGCCCGGATCGTCATGTCCGTGATCGTCGAGAACACCACCGCGGTCTCGGGCAGGGCCGCGAGCTCCGAGGCCAGCGCATCGGCGCGCTGCAGCGTGTTCACGAACGGCCGCGTGGAGGTGCGGATGACCAGGCCGGCGAAGCGGGCCAGCAGGCTGTGCCCGAGCACCTCGGCGGTGACGCCGGTATGGTCCGAGACGAAGTACACCGGCCGAGCGTTCACGGGCACTCCCGGCAGCCCGCCGGCCGCGCCGGAGGGACGTCGTCCCCACGAGGCCGGCGTCGTGCAGGCCGTGTACCTCGGTCGGAACACACGGACCGCTGGGTGCGGTAGCTTGGGGCCGGACCGTGCAGGTACAGGCCAGGGGAGCGCCGCCGCTTCGAACCATCGTCGCTTCGGACCATCGTCGCTCCAGAGCATAGGCCGCGCCGGGAGGAGACGTCGTGGAGTACATCGTCCCGTTCGAAGAAGTCGGGCTCGCCGACATCGCCAGGGTGGGGGGCAAGAACGCATCGATCGGCGAGATGATCGGCCACCTGCGTGACGCGGGCGTGCGGGTGCCGGAGGGCTTCGCGACCACCGCGGCGGCGTTCGAGGCCCACCTGCACGACACCGGCCTGAAGGAGCGCATCGCCACGTTGCTCGAGGACGTCGACGAGCAGGACGTCGGCCGCCTGAGCGAGCGGGGCCGGGCCGTGCGCGCGCTGGTGCTCGCCACGCCGCTCCCGGCCGAGCTGGGGGACGCCGTGCGTCGGGCCTACCGCGCCATGGGCGGCGCTGCCGAGGCCACGGTGGCCGTCCGCTCGTCGGCGACGGCCGAGGATCTGGCCGAGGCCTCGTTCGCCGGCCAGCAGGAGACGTTCCTCAACGTGCGGGGCGAGGCCTCGGTGCTCGAGCACGTACGCAAGGTGTACGCCTCGCTCTTCACCGACCGCGCCATCGCCTACCGTCTCCACCATGGCTTCGAGCACACCGAGGTCGCCATCTCCGTCGGCATCCAGCGCATGGTCCGCAGCGATCTCGGCGCCAGCGGGGTGGCCTTCACGCTCGACACCGAATCGGGGTTCGACGGGGTGGTCTTCGTCACCGCCGCCTACGGGCTGGGCGAGCTGCTGGTGCAGGGTGCGGTCAACCCCGACGAGTACTACCTGTACAAGCAGGGCCTGCGCGCCGGCAGGCCGGCCGTGCTGCAGCGGCGGCTGGGCTCCAAGGCGGAGAAGATGGTCTACGGCACGGGCGACGCCCTGGTGGAGACGGTGCCCGTCCCCGACGATGAGCGGCGCCGCTTCGCTCTCGCCGACCCGGAGCTCGCCGACCTGGGGCGCCAGGCGCTGGCGATCGAGGAGCACTACGGCCGTCCCATGGACATCGAGTGGGCCCGTGACGGCGAAGACGGCCTCATCTACGTGCTGCAGGCGCGGCCGGAGACCGTCCGGAGCCGCAGCGGCCGGGTGCTGGAGCGCTTCCGCCTGCTGGAGCAGGGTGAGGTGCTGGTGACCGGCCGCGCCGTCGGCTCGCGCATCGCCGCCGGCACGGTGCGGGTGATCGCGTCGGCCGACGAGATGGACCGCGTCGAGAAGGGGGACGTGCTCGTCACGGACATGACCGATCCCAACTGGGAGCCGGTGATGAAGCGCGCGTCCGCCATCGTCACCGACCGCGGGGGCCGCACCTGCCACGCCGCCATCATCGCGCGGGA
>CAZTTB010000020.1:25906-34758 GCA_964616005.1 uncultured bacterium
CCATCGTCACCGACCGCGGGGGCCGCACCTGCCACGCCGCCATCATCGCGCGGGAACTCGACATCCCCGCCGTGGTCGGCACCGGCGACGGCACCGAGCGGCTCGCGACCGGCGCGGACGTGACCGTGAGTTGCGCCGAGGGCGATGAGGGACGCGTCTACCGGGGGCGCCCGCGATACGACGTGGAACGCGTCGAACTCGATCACATGCCGCCGCTGGCCGTCGATCTGATGATGAACGTGGCCTCGCCCGATCGCGCGTTCGCCTTCGCACAGCTCCCCAACCGCGGGGTGGGCCTGGCCAGGCTCGAGTTCATCATCAACAACGACATCGGGGTGCATCCACGCGCCTTGCTCGCCTACCCGGACGTGCCGCCCGGGGTACGTGAGGGCATCGAGCGGCGCAGCACTGGTTACGGCTCGCCCGCGCGCTTCTTCGAAGAGAAGATCAAGGAGGGCGTCGCCACCATCGCCGCCGCCTTCGCGCCGGCCCCCGTCATCGTGCGCATGAGCGACTTCAAGTCCAACGAGTACGCCCACCTCCTGGGAGGCGAGGCCTTCGAACCGCACGAGGAGAACCCGATGATCGGGTTCCGCGGCGCCTCCCGCTACCGGGCGGCGAGCTTCGCCGACGCTTTCGCCGCCGAGTGTCGCGCGCTGTTGCGGGCGCGCACCGAGATGGGCCTCGCCAACATCAAGGTGATGATCCCGTTCGTGCGGACCGAAGAGGAGCTCCTCGACGTGTTGGAACGCATGGCCGAGCATGGCCTGCGCCGCGGCGAGGACGGTCTGCAGATCATCATGATGTGCGAGGTGCCGTCCAACGCCATCCGGCCCGACGCCTTCCTCCAACACGTCGACGGCTTCTCGATCGGTTCCAACGACCTCACGCAGTTCACGCTGGCGCTCGACCGCGACTCGGGCCTGGTGGCCGACCTCTTCAACGAACGCGACCCGGCCGTCAAGGCGCTGATGGCCAACGCCATCGACGCCTGCCGGAAGGCGGGCAAGTACATCGGCATCTGTGGCCAGGGCCCGTCGGACCACCCGGACCTGGCGCGGTGGCTGCTGGAGCAGGGCATCGACAGCATCTCGCTCAATCCGGACACGGTGTTGAAGACCTGGCTCTACCTGGCCGGCGAGCGCGACGCCGCCGGCGCCGACCGGGTGAACGGCTGAGATCCCGGCGCCGCCCACATGCGGTCTGCGGCCAACCGGCCGACGCGCTCACGCCGGCCGGGCCGCTACAGTGGACGCATGAGCGAACCGAGCGCACGCTCCTCCGACGATCCCGCCCTCGCCACCGCCACCCTGGCCGGCGGTTGCTTCTGGTGTCTCGAAGCCGTGTACATCGAGCTGGACGGCGTTCGGAAGGTTGAGTCCGGGTACACCGGCGGGCACGTCACGGCCCCCAGCTACCAGCAGGTCTGCAGTGGCACCACCGGCCACGCCGAGGCGGTGCGCATCCATTTCGATCCCAGCGTCATCGGGTACCGCGATCTGTTGCAGGTGTTCTTCTCGATCCACGACCCCACCACCCCGGACCGCCAGGGCAACGACGTGGGCACGCAGTACCGATCGGCGATCTTCTACCACGACGACGCACAGCGCGCCGACGCCGAGGCGGTCATGCGCGACGTCGAGGAAGCGGCTCTCTATGACGCCCCGTTGGTGACCGAGCTCGAGCCTGCCGGCACCTATTACCCGGCGGAGCCCTACCACCGCAACTTCTTCGCGCAGAACCCCGACCAGGCCTACTGCCGCGTCGTCATCGCGCCCAAGGTCTCGAAGTTCCGCAAGCAGCACGTGGGCCGCTTGAAGCGGCCCGTCAGCAGCGACTGAGCGCGCCGGTCCGAGCCGGGAAACGGGTGCGGGGCCTGCCGTGGCAGGCCCCGCACCTTCGTCGTGGCTGCAGCGGCGGTCAATCGCCGGGGGTGGCGTCCGATCCCGGCCCGGCGGACTCGCGTGCGGAGGCCGGGTAGATGGCGCGCAGCAGGCCGTAGGCGATAGCGCCGACCACGAGCGGCCCGCCGATCACCAGCAGCCACAGCAGGCCGGTGGTCAGCCCCAGGTCCTCCTTGTAGGCGCCGATGGTGGCGGCGATGAAGAACGTCAGCACGCCGATCACCGTCGCCGTCCGCACGGGGTGCTCGCTCGGCAGTTCGATGTAGCGCAGCTTGTGCTCCGACGGCTGCAGTAGCGGGAACGCGAAGCCGAACAGGATGAGCACCGTCGGGATGAGCACACCGATGAACTCGGGGCCCACGAACACGCCGAACACCGTGAAGTGCCACGCCGACGGGATCATCTTCAGGAAGCCGTAGAGCCACAGGAAGTACCAGTCCGGCTTGACGTTGGGGGTGGCCGGCCCCGGAGGCCCGAAGTGCTCGATCGGGTTGGCGTTGAACAGGCCTCCGACGAGCGCCAGCACCGCCACCATGACGGCGAAGAGCACGCCCATGATGAGCGCCTGCTGCGGCCAGAACGGCACGCCGAGGATCTTGTTGGGCGCGACCTTCTCGGCGTACTTGGGCTGGGTGTGCTTCTGCAGGAACATGATCAGCACGTGCGCGCCGATCAACGCGCCGATGACGAGCGGCAGCCACACCATGTGGATGGCGGTCAGGCGCGGGATCGAGTGCTCGGTCGGGAAGGTCCCGCCGAAGAAGAGCTGTGCGATCCAGCTCCCGATGATCGGTATCGACGAGGCGATCTCGTAGCCGACCTTGGTGGCGGTCGCGGAGAAGGCGTCGAAGGGCAGCGAGTAGCCCGTGAAGGCGGCCACCACCGCGAAGCTCAGCAGCGCCAGGCCGATCAGCCAGTTGATCTCGCGCGGCTTCTTGTACGCACCCGTCAACAGGATCCGGATCATGTGCAGGAAGGCAGCCGCGATGAACACGCTGGCGGCCCAGTGGTGCATGCTGCGGATCACCAGCCCGAAGGGCAACGAGTCGATGAACTGCACCGAGGCGTAGGCGGCGGGGAGCTGCTTCGCCCCTACCTGCACCATGCGGATGGAGGGCTCGAAGTTGATCGACAGGAAGATGCCGGTGAGCACCAGGATCACGAACGAGAACATCGTGATCTCGCCCAGGAAGAACGAGTGGTGCACCGGGAACATCTTGCGGAAGAACTTCTTGTACATCCTGGACAGAGCCAGGCGCTCATCGAGCCACTTACCCATGATCCACCCCCCTCAGCTGCATCCGACGCTCGTCATGAATCCGCCGGCCACGGCCAGCTGGCCGCCGGTCATCTTGAGCGGGATGAGCGGGAGCGGTCGGGGCGCCGGACCGCCCATGACCTTGCCATCGGCGCGCGGGTCGAACTGGGAGTGGTGGCACGGACACAGCATCCAGCCGTTCTTGGCGTCCCAGTCGCTGACGGTGCAGCACAGATGGGTGCACACGGCCGAGTAGCCGACCACGCCCTGGGCGGCGTGCGGCGCCGTATCGGGCCCGAGCTGCGTCGGGTCGAAGCGGGTCAGCATGATCAGGTTGTTGTCCGTGCCGCTCTTCACCACGCCCGACTTGGGATCCTTCGGATAGCACAGCGTCTG
The DNA here is from genome assembly GCA_964616005.1 of uncultured bacterium. GTDB lineage: Bacteria > Deinococcota > Deinococci > Deinococcales > Trueperaceae > JASBRS01. Next base: position 29,465 of record CAZTTB010000020.1, read on the forward strand.
CTTGGTGTTGGTCTGGAGGTCGCTCGCCTGGACGAGCCTCTTCTGGTCGTCGGCGTACACCAGCACATCGCCGTCCGCGGGCGGCTCCTGCTGCGGAGTGATCTTGGCGATCGGTCGGAGGCTGCCGGTGACCGTCAGCGCCGACAGGCCGGTCACGGTCAGGGCGACGGTCACACCGACGCTCGCCTGCAGGAAGCGGCGTCGCTGGATCAGATTCTCGCGCTCGTCGGCCTCGGTCGGCTCGACGATCACCGCGTCGCCGTTGCCCTCCGGGTCCCCCTGCGGGGAAGCCGTGCGCTCGTCATCGTTCGGCATTACCAAGGCACCTCCGAATCCTCGGACTCGATGTGGACCTCATCGTCCTGGTAGTAGTTCTTGTACAGCATCAGCAGCCCCGCCACGCACAGGCTGATGGCGGCGAAGATGATGCCTTCCGCCGCCGGGTGGTTCTCCTGCGTCCTGAGGCTATGCACGATGGCCTGGACGAACAGCCCGGATAGCGCGACGGCCAGCGCCGAGAGCGCCATGCCAACCCACTGCGCACGTCCGGGACGCGCTTTGTGCACACCCGGCCGCAGCTCGGAGCCCTCGAGCCACACCGAGATGAAGCCGATCACGCCGTAGACGAGGAAGACCAGGCCCAGGCTGATGAGGCCGATCTGCCCCACCGACAGCGGTTGCGGCTTACCGCCCGACAGCGCGGTGATGTAGCGACCGTCCATGTACGACATGAAGAACAGGGCCGCCGCGATGACGAGGGTGAAGAACGGGATCACGCGGTCGTTGCGATACATCTCAACACCCCTTCCCACGGCCGACGACGCGCGAGCGCGGGTGTCGGCGGCGCCGCGGCCACACCGCGATCACTGCGCCGCCTTGGGCGCGGCCTGCGCCGCCTGGTCCGCGCTGACGGGGCCGAAGCTGTTGCCCCAGCTGTTGCGGATGTAGGTGGCCACGTTCGCCAGCTCCTTGGCGGTGTAGCTGGGGTGCGACGGCATCGTTCCCTTGCCGTCGAAGATCCGCTGCACCACGGCTGTGGCGTCACTCAGGAAGCTGTTGCCGGCCAGCGCCGGGAAGGTCGGCGGCATGCCCGCGCCGTTGGGCTGGTGGCAGCCCTCGCAGTCGGCGCTGTAGAGCTTCCCGCCGGCCTGCATTGCCTCCGATGCGGCAGCGGGCGCCGTCGCGGGGGCGGCCGTCGCGGACGACGCCGTGCTCGCGGATGTGCTCGCGGACGAAGTCGCGGACGAGGTCGCGGACGGCGCCGACGACGCAGTGGATGACGACGTGCCCGTCGAGGCAGCGGCCGATGCAGCGTTCGAAGATGCGGTCGACGACGTGCCCGTGGCCGGCGCAGCGCCTCCGGAACTCGCTGCGGGCGCGGCGGCGGAGGCGTCGGCGACGCTCACACCGCCATAGCTGTTGCCCCAGGTGTTGCGGACGTAGGTGGCCACGGCCGCCAGTTGGGTGGCGGAGTACGAGTGGTGCGAAGGCATCGCTCCCGAACCGTCGTAGATCCTCTTGACGACGGCCGAGGCATCGCTCAGGAAGCTGTTGCCGGCCAGTGCCGGGAAGGTGGGGGGCATGCCTTCACCGCTCGGCTTGTGGCAGCTCGCGCAATCCGAGGTGTAGAGCTGCTCCCCGGACTTCAGCAGCGCCTGATCGACCGGCGGTCCAGCGACCTGCGCGCCGGCCGACGCCGTGCTGGGCGCCGGCACCAGGCTGCTGTAGATGGGCACGATCATGAAGAACAACCAGATGCCGCCGAGGATGAGCACGGTGGCGAGCACGTAGAGCCAGGTCGCGGGACCCCGTATCGGGGCCGCGGCAGACGCGGGAGCGGACCCGGCGGTGGGCGTCCCGGCGGGCGTCACCACATCGATGTCGACGCGGCCCGTCACGGTGGCGCCGGGCTCGAGCCCCCGCACCTCCAAGCCAGGTCCGCGCTCGACGGTGAAGGGGATGGTCCGCTCACGCCTGCGCCCAGCGGCATCGAGGCGTACCAGGCGGAGCGTGTGGTCCCCTTCCTCCAGCGCCGCCGTGTCGAGCTTGAAGCGGAAGGGCGGCGCGGTCAGGACCTGCACCGCCTCCGGCCGACCGTCGAGGTACACCTCGACGCGGACGGCCGCTTCGGACGAACTGGAGCCTTGTCCACTCACGACAGATTTCCTCCCCACGCTGAAAGCTCGCGTGTCAGCAATTTCTCGTTCCCTGGGCAGCCGGGCGCAGCCGGACCGGCAACCTCGTGTGAGCCCCGCGGCACCTGCCACGGCCGCCGGGGCACGGCCCGCTCCGTGGAACGACGCCGCTCCATCGACCGGCGTCGCCGCTCAACCATGGCCGTAGTCTATAGGCAGCCGAACCGTATGGTGCATCCCATCGAGCTCCTTCGGTGTCTTCGTTGCCGCGCCAGACCCTTTCGGTCCGCTCGGGTCGTCATCGCCTGCGAGGGTTGTCCGCCCGCGCCTTGGCACCGCCACGAACGGGATCGCGTCGCACCTGCGGCGCGCCCGGCAGGAGCCTACCCCACGGGACGAACGTCCCGGCGGGGCAAATGTCCCTCAGCGCAGGACCCTTACTGGCGACCCCGAGAGACCCGAACCGAACCCCGAGCACCCCCGGTCTCGATCCCCGGCGGGGGCGGCGGCATTCTACGCCAGGAACGCATGAGACGTCATCCCGCGCTCCCCGCGGTGCTTGGCCGCCACCGTCGCGTGCCCCCTCTCGACCTCATCGACGCGCGCCATCCTGGTGCTCCCGGGGCTCGGACGAGGCACACTAGGGTATGACCCCTGCGTCGGCCGCCGTTCCCCTCGACTTCGAGACCATCAGTCGACGCCTCCACGACCTGTCGATCCCGGCGGTCGACGTGGTGGTGGGGATCGCCTCCGGAGGCACGGTCCCGGCTTCGCTCCTGGCGCACCAGCTGCGCAAGCCGCTGGCGTTGGTGACGATCAACTTCCGCGCTCCGGACAACACCCCGCAGCGGCCCGCGCCGGAGCTCCTGAGCGAGCTGCCTGACCTGCCAGCCGGCAGCCATCTGCTGCTGGTGGACGAGGCCAGTGTGACCGGCGCCACGCTCGCGGCAGCGCGGGCGTTGTTCGCGGACCATCCCGTCACCACAGTCGTGCTCAAGGGCAAGGGGGACCTGGTGGTCTTCCCGGAGGTCCGCACTTGCGTGGCGTGGCCCTGGAAACGCTGACGAGCGCAAGGTAGTCCAGCACGACAACCGAAGCATGACGTCCGGTGCGCAACGTTGTCTGCGTCACGGGCCTGACGTTCCAGTCCGGGACAATTGCACGTTACAGGGCGCCGGGCCGCGGCACGCATGTCCTGCCCGCCCGGCTGCACCGATCTAGACGCGGCACCGAATCGGAATGGGCCGCGTCGAACGACACCGCGTCCCGCGACATCGACCCGGAAGGAGCCCCACATGGCGTCCACCGCGACGAGCCCGACAGGATCCAGCCTCAACCAGGAACTCGTGCGTCCGGCCCTGCTGGGCCTCATGGACGGCACCGTCTCCACGCTGGCACCGATCTTCGCCGCCGCGCAGCTCACGAGCAGCATCCACGTGTTCTGGGTGGGGCTGGCGGCGGCGACAGGAGCCGGTCTGAGCATGGGGCTGGGCGAGGCCCTCTCGCACGGCCCGGACGAGAAGATGGACGTCGCACCCGGGTGGAAGGGGGTCACCACCGGCCTGGGCACCACCCTCGGCGGGATCTTCCACAGTCTGCCCTTCCTCATCTCCAACCTCACGCTGGCGCTGATCATCGCCTACATCGTGGTGGGCGCCGAGTTGCTGGTGATCTCGGCCATCCGCTGGCGCTACCTCAAGTTCCCCCTCTGGAGGACGCTCGTCCTCGTCGTCGGTGGAGGCGCCCTGGTGTTCTTCCTCGGCATCTTCCTGGGCAGCATCGGCAGTGGCGCCATCTGAGGACAACCGTGCGAACGACGGTCCGCGCCACGCCGCCGAGCTGCCCGTATGGCCGCGCCTGGGGACCCGCGACGTGCACGGCGCCGTCGGGCCCGGTTGCCACCTCATTGAGAGAGGGCCCCCCGGCACCGCGCCCGCCGGGCCACCGCAGGGGTGCCACGCGATTGCGTTGCCCGCGCCCCCCGGCCTACCCTGCGGGTGCGGGTGACGGTACGGGGCGGCCGCCAGGGACCGCAGAACGCCGTGATGGCCGGGACACCGGGAGGGCATCCTCACCGGTGCCAGCCTGGAGGAGGAAGCATGAACACCGTCCGCTGGGGCATCATCGGCTGTGGCGACGTCACGGAGGTGAAGAGCGGGCCCGCCTTCCAGAAGGCGCGGGGCTCCAGCCTGGTAGCCGTGATGCGCAGGAACGGCGCCCTCGCCGAGGACTACGCGCGCCGCCATGGCGTGCCGCGCTACTACGACGATGCCGAAGCCCTGATCCGGGACCCAGACGTGGACGCGATCTACGTTGCAACGCCCCCCTCCAGCCATCGCCTCTACACCGAGATGGCCGCCGCGCGAGGCAAGCCCGTCTACGTCGAGAAGCCCATGGCGACGACCGGCGCCGACTGCGAGGCCATGCGCTCGGCCTGCGCCGAGGCAGGCGTGCCGCTGTTCGCGGCCTACTATCGGCGCGCCCTGCCGCGCTTCCTCCAGATCCGGGCGCTCCTCGCAGACGGTGCCGTCGGCGATCCGGTGGCGGTGGTCGTCACGCACCTGAGCCCACCAACCGGCAGTGAGAGCGCGTCGCTGCCGGGCTGGCGCGTGTCCCCCGAGATCGCAGGAGGCGGGTATTTCGTCGACCTGGGGAGCCACACCCTCGACCTGCTCGATTTCCTGCTGGGACCCGTGCAGCGGGCGGAGGGGAGCGCGGCCAACCGGGCGGGCCTGTACCCGGCCGAGGACCTGGTCACCGCCCGACTCACCTTCGCGTCCGGCGTCCAGGGCGTGGGCGTGTGGTCGTTCAGCAGCGCAGAGCGCCGCGAGCAGGTCGAGATCTTCGGCACGCGCGCCACGCTGCGCTTCTCCGTGTTCGCCGATGCGCCTGTCGCGCTCAGCCGCGAGGGGGTCGAGGAGGTCCTGCCCCACGTCCCCCACCCGCCGCACGTGCAGCAGCCGCTGATCCAGACGGTGGTGGACGCACTCATGGGGCGCGGCACCTGCCCCAGTACCGGCGAGAGCGCCGCACGCACCAGCCATGTCATCGACAGCTTGCTCGCCGACCACCGCGCCGCGCTCCGCGCCCGAGGCGCACCGGCGGCGTCCTGACGGCCGCGTCCTGACGAGTGGCGTCCCGACGAACGGCATCCAGGTC
>CAZTTB010000021.1:0-34450 GCA_964616005.1 uncultured bacterium
AGTCGAGCTTCGAGGCCCTCGAGCGCTACGGCATCGACCTCACGCAGCGGGCGCGTGAGGGCGGCCTCGACCCGGTGATCGGTCGTGACGAGGAGATCCGGCGCGCCATCCAGATCCTGCTGCGCCGCACCAAGAACAACCCGGTGCTGATCGGCGAGCCCGGCGTCGGCAAGACGGCCATCGCCGAGGGCCTGGCGCAACGTATCGTCCACAAGGACGTGCCCGAGGGGCTGCAGGGGAAGCGCATCATCCAGCTCGACATGGGCAGCCTGCTGGCGGGCGCCAAGTACCGCGGCGAGTTCGAGGAGCGACTCAAGGGTGTGATCCAGGAGACGGTGCGCTCCAAGGGCGAGATCCTGCTGTTCATCGACGAGCTGCATACCATCGTGGGCGCCGGCAAGGCCGAGGGCGCGGTCGATGCGGGCAACATGCTCAAGCCGCCGCTGGCGCGCGGCGAGCTCCGCATGATCGGGGCCACCACGCTCAACGAGTATCGCGACATCGAGAAGGATGCCGCCCTGGAGCGCCGCTTCCAGCCCATCCTGGTCGACGAGCCAAGCGTGGAGGAGACCATCAGCATCCTGCGCGGGCTCAAGGAGAAGTACGAGGTCCACCACGGGGTGCGCATCAGCGACCCCGCCATCATCGCCGCGGCCGGCATGGCCCAGCGCTACATCGCCGATCGGCGCCTGCCCGACTCGGCCATCGACCTCATCGACGAGGCCGCCAGCCGCATCCGGGTTCAGCTCGACAGCCTGCCCGAGGAGATCGACGGTCTTCGCAGACGCAAGCTTCAGCTCGAGATCGAGCAGGAAGCGCTCCGCAGGGAGGCCGATCCCGACTCCGCACAGCGGCTGACGCGCATCGAGGAGGAACTCCACGCTATCGAGGATCAGATCGAGCGTGCCCAGTCGGACTGGGAGGCCGAGCGAAGCGTACTCGAGGAACTGCGTGCCAACCAGGAGCAACTGGAGGAGGTGCGTACGCAGATCGACCGGGCCGAGCGTGAGTACGACCTCGAGAAGGCGGCGCAGCTGCGTTACGGGGAGCTCCCCAAGCTCGAGCGCAGCCTGCGTGAGCTGAGCGAGCGGCTCGAGGGCGCCCGCTACGTCCGCCTGGAAGTGGGGGAGAACGAGGTGGCCGAGGTCGTTGGGCGCGCCACCGGCATCCCCGTTTCGAGGCTCATCGAGGGCGAGCGCGAGAAGCTGCTGGAGCTCGAAGGCGCGCTCCACGAGCGCGTCGTAGGCCAGGACGAGGCGATCAACGCGGTGGCCGACGCCATCCGCCGTTCGCGCGCAGGGTTGGCCGATCCGCGCCGACCGATCGGCTCGTTCATCTTCCTGGGGCCGACCGGGGTGGGGAAGACGGAGACCGCCAAGGCGCTGGCGCAACAACTCTTCGATACCGAAGACAACATGATCCGACTGGACATGAGCGAGTACATGGAGAAGCACACGGTGGCCAAGCTGATCGGGGCGCCTCCCGGCTACGTCGGTTACGACGAGGGCGGACAGCTCACCGAAGCGGTGCGGCGCCACCCGTACAGCGTGATCCTCTTCGATGAGATCGAGAAGGCGCACCCCGACGTCTTCAACGCCCTGCTGCAGATGCTCGACGACGGCCGTCTCACCGATGCCCACGGGCGCACGGTCGATTTCCGCAACACGGTCGTGGTCATGACGAGCAACATCGGCAGCCCCCAGATCCTGGAGGCCAGCCGGGCGGGTGCCAACGACGCACAGCTCCGTGCCACCGTGCTCGGGCTGCTGCAGGAGCACTTCCGACCCGAGTTCCTCAATCGCGTCGACGACATCATCGTGTTCCACGCGCTGGGGCGCGATCAGGTGGCGGCGATCGCCGCCATCCAGCTCGACCAGGTCCGCGCCCGACTGGCCGACCGGCACATCCGGCTCGAGTTGACCCCGGCCGCCATGGACGAGCTCGCCCGGCTCGGTTTCGACCCGGTGTTCGGGGCCCGACCGCTGAAGCGGGCGGTGCGCCAGTACATCGAGACGCCACTCTCGCGTTCGATCATCGCCGGTGACGTACAGGACGGCGACCGGGTGGTGGTGGAGGTCGGCGACACGGGCTTCCGCTTCCGGACGGAGGAGCCAGCGCCGACCAACTGACGCCGAGACGACGTCGTGGCCGGCCCGCACGGCGCGGCCGCGACGTCCGTCGCGGGGCGATGGGTATCATCGGTCCCATGACCGACCTGCTTCTGATCGTTCCTCATCCGGACGACGAGGTCTTCGGATGCGGCGCTCTCTTCGCCCGCATGGCCGCGCACGGCCGCCGGGTCGCGACCCTGACGCTGACCCGGGGTCGGGCCGGGAGATCGTTGGACCTGTGCCCGCGCACGGATCTGCCGGACGTGCGCGAGGCCGAGCTGCGCGCGTCGTTGGCCGTGCTCGGTGTCGAGGACGTCACCGTGCTCGATTATCCGGACTTCGTCCCCGATGCCGATCGCGGCATCCCCGTCCATGCCGGGCTGCAGTCGCTGGACCAGGACGAGCTCCTGTCCCGCGTGGTCGAGGTGGTCGAGCGCACGCATCCGCAGGTGGTGCTCACCTTCCCTCCCAACGGGAGCAACGGCCACCCCGACCACGTCACTGCGCACCGGCTGGCGCGCAAGGCGGTCGACGTTGCCACGGTCCCCGTCGAGCGGCTCTACTACTTCGCCAGCGACGGCGCCTACGACGGCCCGGCGCGGCCCGGCTTCCTGGACCCCGAGGTCATCCGCGCCGGACACCTGGCTCCGACGCACGTTGTCGAGGCCGGCGCCTTCCTGGAGCCCAAGCTGCGGGCGATGGCGCAGCACCGCACGCAGGCGCTGTCGGTGCTCCAGTTCATGGCGCGGTTCACCCGCCGGCTGAGCGTGGAGGGGTTCCACCGCGCCCGGCCGGGGGTCGCGCCCGGCGAGGGGCCGCGGACGGTGCCCTGGCTCTGATCCCAGGAAAGCGCCACTGTGCGGCGTTTACCATCGCTCGGCACGAAGGCCCGTGGTAGCGTGACGGCGTGATGTTCCGCAGGTCGCGTTCGGTCGACCTGGAGCCGGCGCAGCGGGCGCTGGCCGAGGGTCAATACGACGTGGCCTTCGCCCTACTGGAAGACGCCGCGCGGCGGCCGTACGGGCGGGGGGCCCAGGGCCAGTTCTGGCTGCATCTGGCGGCGGTGTACGCGCTCTACGCCGAGGACGGCGTCGACAACGGGATGCCGGCCCTGCGGCAGGCGATCGCCGCCGACCCCAACCTGGCCGAGCATCCGCTCTACCGCGCGCTGTACTGGGAGTTCTCCGCCTACCGCGGAGGGTCGGTCGGCGACGTCAAGCGCGGCGTCCGTCAGGTTCCTTCGGATGCCGAGCCCATCGCCGGTTACCACGCCGCCAGTGCCTTGCTCGCCGCGGGGGCGCCCAAGAGTGCTGCGAAGCGCCTCGCGCAGCTCGACGACACGTCCCTTCCCGCTTACCTGGTGTGGCGCCGGTGGTCGCTGACCGGCCAGTGCCGGGAGGCACTGGGTGACTGGACGGGTGCGGCCTACGCCTTCGCGCGGTCGGTCGAGCTCGCCCCGGTGGCGGAGTGCGAACCCGAGCGCCTCAGCCTGGCCGGTGCGCTGCTGGAGCTGGGTGAGCCGCAGCAGGCGCTGCACGAGCTCGAGCGCGTCGACGAGAGCAACCTGCGGCCCGAGGAGCGTGTGATGCAGCGCTACCTGGCGGGTCGCGCCCAGCTCGAAGGCGGCAACCCGAACCTGGCGCTCGGACTCCTTCGCGAGGCGAGCGCGCTCGACGATGGCGGTACTCCCGACCCCATCCAGAGCTTCCAGATCGCCCTCGCCCTGGCACAGGCGTTGGTGGCGCTCAACCGCTATCCGGAGGCCAACAGTTCCTTCCGTGAGGCGCTGACGGCGGCCCCGGCCGAGGACCGACCCTACGTCCAGCACGAGGCGGCGTACGCGCTCATGGAGAGCGAGGAGCTCGCGGCTGCCGAGGAGATGCTCGGCGAGGTGGTGAGCGACCCGACCTACCCCCATCGCGCGGAGGCGCTGGCCGACCTGGCGGACATCCGACTGAAGATGGGCGAGTTCGACGCCGCCGAGCTGCTGGCGCGTCAGGCGCTGGAGATGGGGGCGACGGGGGCCGCCTGCCTATGCCTCGGAAACGTCGCCTACGAGTACTTCCGGCTCGATGACGCCATCAGCTGGTTCGAGCAGGCGGTGAGCGCCAGCCAGCCCGGAGATCCCGTGTGGGTGGGTGCCCATCAGCTCCTGGCCGACGCCCATAGCTGGCGTGGCGAGCGCATGGCCGAGCGGGTGCTCACCCATGCCCGCCTCGCCCTCGAGTACACCGATCCGGGCAGCGAGTGGTACCTGCCGCTGCGACGGCACCTGCAGGCCGCGCAGGCGGTGCTGGGCGGCAACGACCGGCTGCTCAACTGAAGCGGCGGGCGAGGCGCTTTCGTGGAGGGACTGCTGCTGGCCGAGGCCCTGCGCCCACTCGTCGGGCAGCTGCCGCTCTCGCGGGGAGGGTGGCGGTTCCCGGACGAGCGCACCGCGGTGCTGCCGCTGCAGGTCGCGGGTCGCGCCCTCCCTGAGGCGTTGTGGATCTTCAGCCGGCCCCCCGGGCCGAGCCTGGCATTGCGGACCGAGGTGCCGAGCGGCGGCCCTCACACCCCCTTCCAGGAGCAGCTCGCCGCCCGTGCGGCGGGCCCGCTGTCCGGCGTGCGGCAGCAGGGCCTGGACCGGGTGGTGGAGCTGAGCTTCGCCGAGACCGAAGGGTTCGTGCCGCAGCCGCCGGTGACCCTGGTGGTCGAGTTGACCGGGCGCAACGCCAACCTCGTGCTGCTGGACGAGCGACGCATCATCCTCGGCGTCGAGCGCGTGGTGCTGGCCGAGCGGAACCGCTACCGCGAGCTGCGACCCGGCCTGTCCTACCGATCACCGCCCCCCTACGACAAACTCGACCCCCGGGACGCCTCCGAGACCGCGCTTCGCGAAGCGTTGCGCGGCGCGCGGCTGCCGGACGTGAGGGGGCGGCTCGACGGCTTCGGTCCGCAACTCACGCGCGCCCTGGCCGCGGGGTGTGGGGTGGAGGCCGCGGCGCGGTTGGAGGGGGAGACGCTGGACCGGGTGGTAGCCGCCGTGGCGGCGTTGGCCGCGGAGCCCTCGCTATGGCTTCGGCGGGCGGGTGGATCGGCGGAGCTGGCGGACGATCGGCGTCGCGATCGACGGGAGCGATCGATGGCGGTGGTGCGAGAGGCGGTGCGGCGCCGTGCGGAGCTCGCTCGCCGGCGGCTCGACGACGCCGAGCGAGCCGAGCGACGGCTCGATGAGGCCGTGGAGGTCCGCGCGGAGGCCGACCTGCTGAGCGCCTATGGGGGCGGCGTGCCGGAGGGTGCGGCCCGCGTGACGCTGCCGGGGTTCGATGGCGAGCCTCGCGAGGTGCAGCTCGACCCGAGCCTGGATGCCTTCGCCAACGCTCGCAAACGCTACCAGCGCGCGCGCCGCATCGAGGAGCGCGCCGAGCGCGCACGCAGCGAAGGTGAGCGCCTGCGGCAGGAGTGGCACGCGGCGGAAGCGGAGCTCGCCGGGCTGGATGATCTCGGCGACGAGGCGCTCGAGCGGCGCGCCGGCCGCCTCGGAGAGGAGCGCCGGCGGCGGCGGCGCGCCGCTCCAGGGGTGCGCTTCGTGGACCCGAGGGGCTTCGAGGTGGTCGTGGGCCGCAACGGCCGCGAGAACGAGGCGGTGACGTTCGGCGTGGGCCGCAGCCGCGACCTGTGGCTGCACGTCCAGGGGTTCACGGGGGCCCACGTGGTGGTCCGCTCCGGTGGGCGCGAGCTCCCGTTCGACACCGTGCTCTTCGCCGCTCGCCTGGCGGCAGGCTTCTCGCAGGCGCGCCAGTCGGACAACGTCCCGGTCGACTACACGCTGCGCAAGAACGTCTGGAAGGTCAAGGGGCAGCCGCCGGGTACCGTCCACTTCAGCCAGCAGAAGACGGTCTATGTCACGCCCGCGCGCAGGGCGGCAGCGGCTTCCGCAGGGTCGGACGACGGCCGCGGGCCCGGTGGTGGGAGCGACGCGGCGTCCTAGCGATGGCGGGTGTTCTACCCGGCGTCGTGCATCCCCGTCGCGCCGTGACTGCCGGCCGGTAGACTGTGCGCCATGCGCGCGTCCGCCCGACCTCCGCTGCTCGCCTCGGCCGGCATCCCCCTGCTCCTCATCGCCGTTCACGCCACGAACGACGCCTTCGCGGCCATGCTGGCCGCACTGCTCCCCACTTTGCAGGCCCGATTCCACCTCAGCGAAGCCGTGCTGGCCATGTTCGTGGCCACGCTGTCGTTCAGCTCGGCGATGACGCAGCCGCTGTTCGGCGCGGTCGCCGATCGCGTGGGGCGCCGCACCATGGCGGCGCTCGGCATCGTCACCAGTACCGTCCTTCTCAGCCTGGTGGCGGTGGCGCCGAGCCCGGCGGCCCTGTTCGCGCTGCTGCTGCTCGGCGGTCTCGGATCGGGTGCCTTCCACCCCGCCGCCACCAGCCTCATGCGCGTGCTGGGCGAGCGCTTCAAGGAGCTGGCGGTGGCGCTGTTCAGCAGCGGAGGTACCTTGGGGATGGCGTTCGGTCCGGTCGTCATCCTACTGATGGCGCGAACCGTCGGCCTGCGTTTCTCCCCGCTGCTGATGATCCCCGGGATGGTCCTGGGGGTGCTTCTGCTCACGGTGCTGCCGCGTGTCGACGGCGTGAGGCAGGCGCGACGGATCGCCTTCCTCGACCCGAAGCTCGTCAAGAGCGCCGTGGGGGTGTTGAGCCTGGTGGGGATCCTCCGGAGCCTGGCGTTCGTCAGCTTCAACAACGCCGTCCCGCTGTGGCTGTCACAGGTTCGCGGCTTCGCGCCCGATGCGCCCGTCATCTCGTGGACGCTGGCGGTCTTCGCGCTGTCGGGCGGCCTCGGGGGCATCCTTGCCGGAGCGCTGTCCACGCGCTTGCCGCGGCGGCTGCTCATCGTGGGCACGATGCTGATCGCGCTGCCCGCCCTCCTGTCGGTGCTGGCGATCGCCCCGGCGACGCCGGCGTACTACCTGATGGTCGCACTGGCCGGGGCGAGCTCCAACGCCTCGGTGCCGTTGCTGATCGTCAGCGCGCAGGACCTGGCGCCCGGTTCGATGGGAGCGGCCACCGGCATGCTGATGGGGTTCACCTGGGGCACCGCCGGCGTGCTCTACATGCTGGAGGGTGTGCTTCAGCAGTTCCTCGGCCTCACGCCCGCCATGGTCATGGCGTCGCTGTGCCTGCTGCCGGCCGCGGCGCTGGCCTTCGTGGTCCTGGCGAAGGGCCGCAAGGTGGTGGTGGCCTGACGCGGCGCCGGCGTCAGGCGCGTCCGACCGACCCGAACAGCTCCAGTCGCTCGCGCACCAGCGAGCGCATCTCGTCACGCGCCGGTCCGAGGATCTTGCGGGGGTCGAACTCGCCGGGCCGCTGCCCCAGCACCTCGCGCACGCGCGTGGCGAAGGCCAGCCGCAGGTCGGTGTCGGTGTTGATCTTGGCGATCCCCTCGGTGACGGCCTGCCGGATGTCGTCCGGGTGGATGCCGCTGGCGTCGGCCAGCGAGCCGCCGGCGGCGTTGAAGCGCGCCACCAGTGCCGCCGGAACGCCACTCGCCCCGTGCATCACCAGCGGCTGAGGGATCCGGTCTGCGATCTCGCGGATGCGCTCGTGGTCGATGTAGGGACGCCCCTTGCCCTTGTTGGCACCGTGTGAGGTGCCGATGGCGATGGCCAGGTAATCGGCGCCGGTCGCGCCCATGAACCGTTCCGCCTCGTCCGGGCGGGTGAGGAAGGCCTCCTCGGCGCTCACCACCACGTGTTCCTCGACCCCGCCGAGCCGACCGATCTCGGCCTCGACCGTGACCCCTACGGCGTGGGCCGCCTCCACCACGCGCGTGGTCTCGGCGATGTTCTCGGCCTCGCTCTCGTGCGACTTGTCGATCATCACCGAGGTGAAGCCCGCCCGGATGGCGCGCAGGCACGACTCGAAGGAGGAACCGTGGTCGAGGTGCAGGGCGACGGGCACGGTCGCTTGCGCGCCAAGCGTCTTCACGAGCTCCACCAGCGCGGTACCGCCGTACGTCATCCCGCCTTCGGACAGCGCGACCAGAACGGGACTGCGCGCCTCTTCGGCGGCCTCCAGGATCGCCTGGGTGATCTCCATGTCGTTGGTGTTGAAGGCGCCGACGCCGTAGCCGTGCTCGCGTGCGGCGGCGAGGATCTCGAGTCCGGTGACCAAGGGCATGGCCGGAGTATACCGCGGTTGTCGGAAGGACCCGTCCAGCACGGTGCTCGAGGGTGCGCTAGCGGGTGTCTCCCGTGTCGCCCGGGCCGTCCTCGGCGGGTGTCGGCAGGGGCGGCGCGGCCTCGGTCCCGGCACCGTCCGCGGGCGACCCGACGGGGCTCCGGCCCTGCTCCGACGGCGCCCCATCGCGGCCCGGCGATACAGGTGCGGCGCGGCCGCTGACCACCCCGCCGAGCAGCGCCATCACGATCGACGGCAGGACGGTGGCGACGTTGCGGTTCGACACCATCAGCAGCCCCACGAGGAGCAGGAGCGACGAGCCCCAGCGGCCGGCCATGCGCCGGCCACGGCTCATGGCGGGATCGGGATGGAACGCCAGCAGGTGACCGGTGATGAAGGCCAGTCCCAGGACGATGAAGTACCCCCACACCGGGATGGCGCCCAGGAGGCTCATGCGACCGCGCCCAGGGTGGGCAGGGCCGCCTCGAGCGCCGCAGCAGCGGCGCGGACGGCGCGCGGCACGTCCCAGGCGCGACGGTCGCGTTCGCCGACGATGTTGCTCACCCCGCGCAGCTCGGCGAAGGGCACCCCCAACGCCAGGCATACCTGAGCAGCGGCCGCGCCCTCCATCGACTCGATGGCGACGTCGAAGCGGCGCTGCAAGCGGTCTGCCGCCTCCAGGGTGGCGCTCACCCGCTCCGAGGTTGCGAAGCGCAGCAGGGGAGCGCGGGTGGGGGCGGCCAAGCGGCGGCTGAGGTCGAGGTCGGTGGGCATCTCGTTGAAGTGTGGGGGCGGCCCCGCGAGCAACGGGAAGCCCAGGCGCTCCATCCCCTCCCAGGCGTCCCCCTCGCCGGCGCCGCAGTCAGCGTGCACCTCGACGCTGGCGACCGCCACCATGCCGATGCTCAGGAAGCTCCCCACGAACGCTCCGCCGATACCGAGTTGCACCACGGCCCGGGGGCGCCAGCGCTCGACGGCCAGCGCCACCCCCGCGGCCGTGTTGGCCTTGCCGACGCCCGGAACGGCCAGCACCACGTCGCTGCCGTGAAGGCGCCCCTCCCAGGCCGATCCCCACGCGAACGGCACGCTCGCGCCCTGGAGCGCGTCCCGCAGGGGTTGCGATTCCAGACCGGTAGCGCTGACGAGGAGCAACGGTGCATCCATGCCCACCTCCGGGAGCGCGTGCAGGCCGGCGATCAGGCGGCCTTCGCCGGCAGGTCGAGTAGCGCGCGCACGAAGGCGGCCGCGTCGTAGGGCTGCAGGTCTTCGGCCCGCTCCCCCACGCCGACGAACTTGATGGGGAGCCCGATCTCGCGGGCGATTCTCAGCAGGATCCCACCCTTGCCGGTGCCGTCGAGCTTGGTGACGATCACGCCGGTGACGCCCACCGCCTCATGGAACTTGCGAGCCTGCTCGAGGCCGTTCTGGCCGGTCACCGCATCCAGGACCAGCCATACCTCGCCGGGCTCGCCGGCATCGGCCTTGCCGATCACCCGTTTGACCTTGCGCAGCTCCTCCATGAGGTTGTGCTGCGTATGGAGGCGCCCTGCGGTGTCGACGAACAACAGGTCCCGTCCGCGCGCAGCCCGCGACTGAGCGGCGTCGAACGCGACCGCGCCGGGGTCGCTGCCGTCCGGTCCGGTGACGGTGGGGACGTCCAGGCGCTCGCCCCAGACCGCGAGCTGCGCGCTGCCGGCCGCCCGGAAGGTGTCGCCGGCAGCGAACATCACCGAACGGCCGCGGTCGCGATAGTACTGCCCGAGCTTGGCGATGGTGGTGGTCTTGCCGACGCCGTTGACGCCGACCATCATCACGACCGAGCCACGCACCTCGACGACGTTGCGCTTGACGTCCAGATCGAAGCCCACGCGCCGCAACTTCTGCCGTAGCCGATCGGGCTCGAGCTGGTCCATCAGCGCCTGCTCGAGCGCGTCCCGGAACGGCGTCCCGCGGTCACGCTCGGCCCGTGCGTCGCTCACGACCTCGGCGGCGAGCTTGGCGCCGACGTCGGCGCCGATGAGCGCGATCTCGAGGTCGTCCCAGCTCATCTCCCAGTTCGCCCCGGCGTCGGCCGTCAGCACGTCGCGGGTGCGGGAGAGCCCCTGGCGAAGCCGGTCGAACCAGCTCATCCCGCCGGGCCCCGCTTGGTGCTCGCCGTCCCGGCCTTGGCGCCGCTCTTCTGGTGGCCCTTGCCGCCGCCGGCCGGTGGCTCGGCGTCCCGCTGCGGGTTGTCGTCCGGCAACCCCTGGTTGATGGCGCTGAGGGCGGCGCCGATGCGGCGCAGCACCCGCCGCTTGCCCAGGATGGTGACCAGGTCGGTCACGCCGGGGGCGCTGGTGGTGCCGGTGAGGGCTGCGCGCAGCGGCTGCAGGACCTTGCCCATGCCGACGCTCTGCGCCTGGACGTAATCGTGGAGAAGATCGTCGACGCCATCGTAGTCGAAGAACTCCAGGATGGAGAACTCCCGCTCCAGATCCTCGAGGTACTTCTGACCGGCCGCGAGCTGCTTGCGCGCCGACGCGTCGTAGCGGACCTCTTCGGTGAAGAAGTAGCTCGCGGCATCGGCTACCTCGACCAAGGTCTCGGCGCGGGGACGCAGGACGTCGACCACGTCGAGCAGGTAGTCGTGGTCGTCCCAGCGAAGGCCACGCTCCTCGAGCAGCGGCGCCACGCGTCCGGCCACGTCCTCCAGAGGAAGCAGGTCGCGCAGGTACTTGGCGTTGTAGTAGCGCAGCTTCTTCAGGTCGAACACCGGGCCGCCCAGGGACACACGCCGGATGTCGAAGGCCTCGATCATCTCGTCGAGCGTGAAGAACTCGCGGCCGTTCGGCATGCTCCAACCCATGGTGGCCAGGAAGTTCAGCAACGCTTCGGGCAGGATGCCCTGCTCGCGATAGGACGCCACCGAGGTGTCGAGCTTACGCTTGCTGACCTTGCTCTTGTCGGGGTTGCGTAGCAGCGGCAGGTGCACGAACTGCGGCAGGTCCCAGCCGAAGGCCCGGTACAGCAGCACGTGGATGGGGGTGCTGGTCACCCACTCCTCGGCACGGATCACGTGGGTGACCCCCATCAGATGGTCGTCGACGACGTTGGCGAGGTGGTAGGTGGGGTAGCCGTCGCTCTTGAGCAGGACCGGGTCCCGGATCTCCTGATTGTGGATGGCGACGTCGCCGCGCAGCTCGTCATGGAAGGTGGTGGCGCCGTCGTCGGGCGTCAGCAGCCGCACCACGTGCGGCTCGCCGGCCCGGGCCCGGCGCTCCTGCTCGTCGTGGCTCATCGTCCGTCCGCGGCCGTCATAGCCGAGCGGCCTGCCGAGGCGCTTCTGCTCGGTGCGCATGGCGTCGAGCTCCTCGGAGGTCTCGAAGGCGCGGTAGGCCCTGCCTGCGTCGAGCAACGCATCGACGTGCTCGCGATAATGCTCGATGCGCTCACTCTGGCGGTACGGCCCGTGATCGCCGCCGATGTCGGGGCCCTCATCGGGCCGGATCGCGAGCCACGCGAACATCTCCAGGATGCGCTGCTCGGCGTTGGCGTCGTAGCGCTGGCGATCGGTGTCCTCGAGGCGGAAGATGAACCGCCCCCCGTGACGCTTCGCGAAGGCGTAGTTGAACAGTCCGACGTACGCCGTCCCGACGTGTGGGTCGCCGGTGGGGGAGGGTGCAATCCGCGTTGCGACTGTCATGGAGGCGCCTCCTCTTCGGAGCATTGTAGCCCAGGGTCGTAGCCACCGATGTCGGTGACAGATGCGTCCCCGGCGGGGTTCAGGGTGCCGGCCGCAGGTGCTGCGCGGTCGTGCGGAGCGCGCTCAGCGCAGCACGACGCTCAGCAGCGTGAGCGCGGCGACGGCCCACAGGTAGGGGGAGAACACGCGGAAACGGCCGCGCCGGAGGACCGCGAACAGCACCATCAGCGCCAGGTAGCCGGTCACGAACGAGGCGACGAACATGGCGATCACGGGTCCCCAACCGATGTGTGCCGCCTGGATGTCCTTGATGCCGAGGACGGTCACCCCGACGGAGACCACCAGGTACATCAGGAACGACAGTCGAGGCGCCAGCTCGGCGTCGGTACCGCGACCCAGGAAGGTGGCGATGGTGATGCCGGAGCGCGAGATGCCCGGGATGACGGCCAGCCCCTGGGCGATGCCGCCGATGAAGGCGTCCAGGAAGGTCACCTGCTTCACGTCGTGCTTGGGCCCGCTCTTGGGGGCGAACCACAGGATGAAGCCGGTGACGATCAGCGCCAGCGCCACCGGGAGTGGCGCGTTGAGGCTGTCGAACACGCCCTTGAGGCCGATGCCGATGATCGCGGTGGGAACGGAGCCGACCAGCACCAGCAACGCCATGCGCCAGCCCTCGCCTTGCCTCGCCTCGGCCGATCCCAGGCCGGTCACGAAGCCGCCCACGGCCGCAGCCACGTCGCGGCGCAGGTAGATGAGGACGGCGACGAGCGTGCCGGTGTTGGTGGCGATGTCGACCCACAACTTGAGGCCCGAGCCCCACCCGAGGAAGTAGTTGGTCAGAACGAGGTGGCCGGAGCTGGACACGGGCAGGAACTCGGTCAGTCCTTGGACGATCCCCAGGACCGTTGCGTGGAACAGGGTCATGGCGGGCGGGCCCTCCTGGCGTCGGGGCGCCGGCGCGCTGCGCCGGCCAGGATACGGGGCTCAGGCGCCCCAAACGAGCGGCGGAGCGTCACCCGATAGGGAACGCTCCGCCACAGCCGGTCCTTCGCGCCGCACGCTCGAAACCGCGTGCCGCGCGACGATCAGCGCTTGCTGTACTGCGGAGCCCGCCGAGCCTTCTTGAGGCCGTACTTCTTGCGCTCCACGATGCGCTGGTCACGCGACAGATAGCCGCCCTGCTTGAGGGTGGTGCGGAAGTTCGGGTCGACGTGGAGCAGTGCGCGCGCCACGCCGAGCTTGATCGCGTCGGCCTGACCGCTCGGTCCGCCGCCCGCCACCGTGATGACGGCGTCGTAGCGACCCGCCGTGTTGGTGACCTTGAGCGGCTCGAGGGCCTGCACCCCCGCCAGGATGCCCCGGAAGTAGTCCTGGAAGTCGCGCCCGTTCACGGTGATGCGACCGCTTCCCTGCCGCAGGAACACCCGCGCGACGGCCGACTTGCGTCGTCCGGTTCCGTAGTACTGGTCCATCAGGCGACCTCCAACTCCTTCGGCTGCTGCGCCTGATGCGGGTGCGCTTCGCCGGCGTACACCTTGAGGCGGCGGATCAGTCTCCGGCCCTGGCGCGTCTTGGGTAGCATGCCCCACACCGCGTGGCGGATGACCCTGTCGGGGTGACGGTCCAGCATCACCCGGGCGGTGGTGGTCTTGAGCCCACCCTGGTACCCGCTGTAGCGGGTGTAGACCTTCTGGTCGAGCTTGCGACCGGTGAACACCACCTTCTCGGCGTTGATGACGATGACGAAGTCACCGCCCGCCAGGTGGGGCGTGTAATCGGGCTTGTGCTTGCCGCGGAGCACCGTGGCGATCCGGGTCGCGAGGCGACCGACCGTCTGACCGGCCGCATCGATGACGACCCAGTCGTTATGGGTCTCCTTGGGGAACATCGTCTTCACACTCGTCACGTCCTTCGGAGGCTTGCCGGGTTTGATCGGGGCCGACAATGCGCGAAGCCAAACGCGAGCTTAGCACGGCGGCGGCGCGCACGGCAAGCGCCCGCCCGGCCTCCCGGAGGGCACTCAGCCGTCGCCGCCGGCGGGCGGGCCGGGCGGCCCCGTGGAGGCGCGCAGCGCCAGCTCCGTCGGGAGCCACACGCGGGCCGGGGCGCTCTCGCCGTGAAGGGCGCGCAGGAGCAGACGGCCCGCCTCGCGGCCCTTGCGCACGGTGGGCTGGTGCACGGTCGTCAGGGCCGGGCTCGAGCGCGCCGAGCTCGGCACGTCGTCGAAGCCGATCACGGACAGATCGCCGGGCACCGACAGCCCCCGTTCGCGTGCGAACGCCAGCGCGCCGAAGGCCAGCTGATCGCTCATGGCGAGCAGAGCCGTGGGCCGGGGCGCGGCCTCCCACAGCAGACGGGCGCCGCGACGGCCCTCGGCCACGGTGTTGTCGATCGACTCGAAGACGACGGCATGGGCGTCCCAGGCGAGACCCGCGTCCGTCAGCGCCCGCCGGTAGCCGGTGAGGCGCTCGCGCGTGGCGCGGTAGCGTGCCTGCGCCTGTCGGCGTGCTCCGATGAGGCCGCCGACCGGCTCGAGGGTCAACTCCAGCGAGAGCACGCCGATGGACCGGTGCCCCAACGCCAGCAGGTGCGCCGCGGCGCCGGCGGCCGCGGCGGCGTCGTCGATCGCCACGCAGGGGAGGTCGGTCGCGGCCGGGTTGTCCACCACGACGGTGGGAAGCCGCCGTGCCAGGGCAGCGGTGAACAGGGGATCGTCGTCGGCGAAGGCGTGGAGTACGAAGCCGTCGACGGGCGCGCGCTGTACCGGGGTCCCCTGTGGTGCGCCGACGGCCGGATCGTCGGCCGGCCCTCCGACCAGCAGCAGCCCGTAGCCGTAGCGTTCCACCTCTTCGGCCAACCCCTGGATGAACAGCGCGGCCATCGGGTCGGTGAAGGCGTAGGAGAGCCGGCTGGGGTAGACCAGCCCGATGGTGGTGGAGGTACCGCGCCGGAGGTCGCGGGCCCGCGGATCGGGACCGGCGTAGCCCATGCGCTCGGCCGTCGCCAAGATGCGCGCTCGCAGCGCCTCGGAGAGC
Organism: uncultured bacterium; assembly: GCA_964616005.1. Lineage (GTDB taxonomy): Bacteria > Deinococcota > Deinococci > Deinococcales > Trueperaceae > JASBRS01. Next base: position 14,999 of record CAZTTB010000021.1, read on the forward strand.
TGATCGGGCCGGTTGTAGGCGTTGGACACCGTCGACGGCGCCACCCCCACGGCCCGCGCCACGTCCTTGAGGGTCACGCGCCGATCGTAGTCGCCGGCCTTGACAGCCACACTCCACGATAGGACACTGAATCGATTCAGGGAAGGATCGATCCAGATGCCCGGATCGAACTCGCCCGGATCGAACTCACCCGGATCGACCCTTACGGGAGGGACTCCATGTTCCACCATGCCAGTTTCGTCACGACCAGCCAGCACCACCGCGACCAGCTCGTCGAGCGCGCCTCGAGCCTGACCGGCGAGCGGCCGCGGGTCGCGTGCCCCCGACGCCGCGGGCGTCACCTCCTCGAACGCATCACGCGGCGCTCACCGCCGGTGGCGGCCGGCGCCGGCCGTTTCTGAGACGGCCCTCAGCTCCACCCCGGGCGGTAGGGCTCCATCTCCGGCAGGTTCGACACCACCTCCAGGGTGTTGCCGTCCGGGTCGCGGAAGAACGCCAGGCGCACGTTGCCGGCGGCGTCCCTGGGTGCCACGCTGAACGGCACGCCGGCGGCCGCCAGAGCCGCGGCGACGCCGTCGACATCGTCGCTGTGGAACGCCAGGTGCTCGAAGCCGACACGCACCGGAGCCCGAGCCGAGGTGCCGCTCGGGTCCGGTGGCGCGGTCCGGTGCGCGAACAGCTCGATGAGCGCGCGACCCTTGCGGAGATACACGAGCTTGAAGGTGCCGTCGTCGAGCACCAGCTGCCCCAGCACCTCGCACCCCAGGAGCCCGGCATAGAACGCCAGTGCGCGGTCCATGTCCGCCACGGTGATGGCGACGTGGTCGAGGCTGTCGATGGCGGCGGCCACGCCGCCGGCAACGGCATCGTCGGCCGCGACGCTCACGAGCCGACCCCGCTCTCGCGGGGAGCGGCGTCGGCGCCGCGGGCCTGCGCCAGCAGCGCGTCCACCTGATCGATCGCGCTCACGCCCTCGTCCTCCTCATGGAACGCCAGCACGCTGAGCAGCGGCATGTCGAGCAGGAAGCCCGTGAGATCCATGCCGATGACCTGCTCGTCGGTGCCGCCCATGGCGGCGGCCACCCGTTGCCGGATGCCTTCGAGACGCGGGGCCAGCACGGGGCCACCACGGCGATCGTCGAGCCAGTCGCGCAGCGTCGAGTCGCGGTCGAGGATGCAGGGCAGGTCGCTGCCGTGCCGCAGCGTGACCGAGGCCTGCAGACGGATATCCGTCGCCGAAGCGCCGATGAGCACGTCGAAGGCGCCGGCCTCGGTGACCCATCGGCCGTGGGCCGGGTCGTAGTAGGCGAACGCACGGCGATCGAGCCGGATCGTCACGGTGCGGGTCTCCGCCGGCGCCAGCGTCACCTTCGCGAACCCCTTGAGCTCCTTGACGGGCCGGCGCAGGCGGGACGCATGGTCGTGCACGTAGAGCTGGGCCACCTCGCTGCCGGTGCGTGCACCCGTGTTGGTGACGTCGAACGCGATCTCGATGGCGTCGTCCTCGTCGAATTCGGTGACCGACAGGCGCGGCCCCCGGTAGGCGAAGGTGGTGTAGCTGAGCCCGTGGCCGAACGGGAAGCGCACCGGCAGCCGGCGTGCGTCGTACCAGCGGTAGCCGACGAACAGCCCTTCGCCGTACGGGGCGCGGCCGTTCTCGCCGGGGTAGCTGAGGAAGGCCGGCGTGTCCTCCAGACGCAGCGGGAACGTTTCCGCCAACCGCCCTCCGGGATCGACGATCCCCAGGAGAACGTCGGCCACGGCCGAGCCGCCCGCCTGCCCCATGGTCCAGGCCTGCAGCACGGCATCGACCTCGTCGACCCAGGGCGTCACGTCGACGGCGCCGCCGTTGTTCAACACCACCACGGTGGGTCGGCCCGTCGCGGCGACGGCGCGGATCAACTCGACCTGGGGGCTCGGGAGCCCGAGCTCGGTGCGATCGTAGCCTTCCGACTCGAGCGCCCCGGGCAATGCCGTGAAGACGACGGCCACCTCGGCGGTGGCGGCGACCGCGACCGCCTCCGCGATGAGCTCGGGGTGCTGCGCCAGGTCGTCGCTCCAGCCCTCGGCATAGACCAGCTCGCCGCTGACGGCCTTGCTGAGAGCCTGCCAGGGGGTGTCGAGCCGGGTGGGTCGAACGTTGGCGCTGCCTCCGCCCTGCAGGTGCGGTGCGCGGGCGGAGCGGCCGATCACCGCGATGCGCCGCTCGGGTGCCAGCGGCAGGCTGCCGTGGTTGGTCAGCAGCACCATGCCCTCCGCCGCGGCTCGGCGGGCCAGCGCATGGTGCGCGTCCTCATCGAAGTCGCGAGGCTCGATGTGGACCCGGGTGCGCTCGGCCAGCCGGAGGATGCGCAGCGCCGCCTCGTCGACCGCCGATGCGTCCAGGCGTCCCTCCTGAACCGCCGTGACGATCATGCTCACGTGGCTCGTCTTGGGTCCGGGCATCTCCAGGTGGAGGCCGGCCGCCAGCGCGGCCACCGGGTCGCGCACGGCGCCCCAGTCGGACATCACCACTCCGTCGAAGCCCCATGCATCGACCAGGATGTCGTGGAGCAGCGGTGCATGCTGGGAGCACAGCTCGCCGTTCACCCGGTTGTAGGCGGCCATCACGGTCCACGGGTTGGCACGCGTGACCGCGGTCTCGAACGCGCTCAGGTAGAGCTCGTGCAGGGTGCGCTCGTCCACCACCACGTCGATCGCGTTGCGTTGGAACTCCTGGTTGTTGAGCGCGAAGTGCTTGAGCGAGGCGCCCACCCCGCGGCTCTGCAGACCCTGGATCCAGGCCACCGCCATCTCGCCGGCCAGGAAGGGGTCCTCGGAGAAGTACTCGAAGTTGCGGCCGCACAGCGGCGTTCGCTTCAGGTTCACGCCCGGTCCCAGCAACACCTGGGCGCCCAGCGCCGCGGCTTCCTCGCCGAGCGCCTCGCCCACGGCGCGGACCAGCTCGACGTTCCAGCTCGACGCCAGCGACACGGCGGTCGGGAAGCACGTCGCCGGGGCGCTCTGCTGCCCCGACGTGGCGGGATCGATGACCAGCCGGACGCCGTGCGGACCGTCCGTGACCCGGATCGCCTCCAACCCGAGGCGGGGCACGGCCGTGGTGGTCCAGGGAGTTGCGCCCACGCACAGGGCGGCCTTCTCCTCGAGGGTGAGGCGGGTCAGAAGGCGGGTCGCGTCGTTCACGGCAAGCTTCCTTTCCTTGCGTCGCGGGGCGCATAGGTCCGGCCCGCGAGGCGGCCCATGGCAGGGCACTCATGGCAGGGCGCGAATCGTGGGGCACTCACGGAAGGGCACGCAGGTAGTCGGCGCTCCGCCGTGCCGACGCCAGGGGGTCGGAGGGCTCGTCGTGCTCCACGACGTACCACTCGGCCCCCGCCAGCCGGCACGCCGGCAACACCGATCCCCAGTCGATCGTGCCGTAGCCGACGTCGGTCCAGCCGCCTTCGGTGCCGCGGCGGTCGGGCGGGGCCAGGTCCTTGAGGTGAACGCGCGGGCAGCGGCCCGGGTGGCTGGCGAGCAGGGCGGCGGGGTCGTGGCCGGCACGCAGGATCCAGCCGAGGTCGGGCTCGAGCCCGAGGTCTTCGGGCGCCGCGGCGTCGAGCAGCCACGCCAGCCCGGTGCGTCCCTCGACGGCCTCGAGCTCGAAATCGTGGTTGTGGTACAGCAACCTCATACCCTCGTCCCGGCAGTGCCGGCCCATCTCGGCCAGGCGTCGGCCCAGGCCCTGCCAGCTCGCGGCCGTCGTGCCGCGAAGGTCGGGCGGGAGCCACGGCACCACGAGGATGGTGTTGCCGAGCGTCCGGTTGAAGCGGCACACGGCGCCCAGATCCTCCTCCAGCGCCTGCAACGGTACGTGGCTCGAGCACACCGCCACGTCCGCTTCGGAGAGCGCCGCGGCGGCGGCCTCGGCGTCGAGCCCGTGGGTGCCGACCGTCTCCACGCCGGTGTAGCCGGCTTCCGCGGCGCGTTGCACGAGGGTTCCGAAGGGGAGCCCGAGCCGACGGAGGGAGTAGAGCTGCAGCGCAAGGGGTGGGGTGGGCGGCGGTGTCATGGTGACCTCGTTCCGATCGAAGCCGAGTGCGCCTCAGTCGTCGAGCGCGTCCTCGGGAAGGCCCATGGGGAGGGGGGCCGGGCGTTCGCAGCGGCTCTCGATGTCGATCCGCCGGCCCTGTTCGGCGCTCTCGAGGGCGGCCTGCATGGTGTCGAGAACATGGTAGGCGAGCTCTGCGCTGGCCCGGTGGCGGCGACCGGAGCGCAGCGCGTGGGCCAGGTCGGCCGCCCCCAGGCCGCGCCCGGTCCGAGCGAAGCCGTGCGAGAGCGGAACTTCGGTGAACGTCTCGGCGTCCGCCCGGCGAAGCCGCACGGCGCCGCCGAAGAAGTTCGGGTCCGGCAGCGCCAGCGTCCCTTCGGTGCCGTAGATCTCCAACCGGGGTAGCTCGGACCCCCATACGTCGAAGCTCGCCACCAGGGTGGCGACCGGTCCGCCGACGAGTTCGAGCAGGGCCGTGACGTGCGTGGGGGTGGTCACCTCGAACGTCCCGCCGCGATGGGGCCCGGTCAGGAAGGCCCGCTCGTGGAAGCCCGTGGCGCTCGCGGCAGCGACCCGCGCCACCGGTCCCAGGAGCGTGACCAGCGCGGTGACGTAATACACGCCCACGTCGAGCAGCGGTCCGGCCCCGGGCTGGTAGAAGAAGGCCGGATTCGGGTGCCAGTGCTCCATCCCGTGGCTGACCACGAAGGCCGTGGCGGCGAGCGGCCGTCCGATCCAGCCGTCGTCGATGAGCTTGCGCGCCGTCTGCAGCGCGCCACCGAGGAAGGTGTCGGGCGCGCCGCCGAGCCGCAGCCCGCGCTCTGAGGCCTCCGCCAGCAGGCGTGCTCCATCGGTGCGGGTGGTCGCCAGCGGCTTCTCGCTGTAGACCGCCTTGCCCGCCCGCAGCGCGGCCAGCGACACCGCGGCGTGCGCGCTCGGAACGGTGAGGTTCACGACCAGCTCGATGCCGCTGTCAGCGATCAGCGCCTCGGGCTCGAGCGCGCGCGGCACACCGAACTCCTCCGCCCGGCTACGGGCCAGGTCGGCGTCCAGGTCGGCCACCGCCTCGACGCGAAGCAGGCGGAAACGCTGGCACGCCTCCAGGTACTGAGCGCTGATGTTGCCGCAGCCCACGATGCCAACCCGCAACGGGGACCGCGCGGCGGCATCCCCGGTAGCGTCCGTGGCAGCGCGAGTGCGGCCCGCTCCCGTCTCGGCGGGCCTCACGGCGCGCCCTCCGCGCGGGCCGGACGCCACGCCTCGCCGTGAAGGCTGAAGGTATCGGCGAAGAGCTGGCGCGTGTAGTCGTGCTCCGGTGCACGGGTGACCTGCTCGACGGGGCCGCGCTCGACGACCTGGCCCGACTGCATGATGAAGAGGGTGTCGCTGACGTAGGTCGCCAGGCTGATGTCGTGCGTGATGAACAGGATGGTGAGCTTCCGGTCGCGGTTGAGGTCGAGCAGCACGTTGAGGATGTTCGCCCGCGAGGACGCGTCGATCATGGTGGTGGGCTCATCGGCGATGAGCAGCTCGGGTTGAACCATCACCGCCCGGGCGATCATCACCCGCTGCCGCTGGCCGCCGGAGAGCTCGTGGGGTAGCTGGTCGAGCACGCTGCCGGGCTCGAGTCCGACGCTCTCGAGCGCTGCCCACATGCGGCGGTCGCGCTCGGCGGCCGACAGGTGGCTCTCGAGGCGGAGGGCGCTGCGCAGCACCGAACGCACCGGGAAGAACTGGTTGAAGGAGCCGAACGGATCCTGGAAGACCGCCTGCACGTGCTTCCAGTAGGCTTTGCGGCGGGCGAAGCCGCGCAGCCGGGTCACGTCCTCGCCGTGGAAGTACAGGCGACCGGCGCTGGGTTCGAGGAGCCTCAGCACCAGGCGTGCCAGGGTGGACTTGCCGCTCCCGGATTCTCCCACCACGGAGGCGATCTCGCCTCGCTGGAGCTCGAGCGTCACGTCGTCCACCGCGCGTACGGCGTGCTTGCCCTGGCCGAAGATGCGGCTGAGGTCCACGCAGCGGAGCACCGGAGCCTCGCTCGCACCGGTCCTGGTCCCGGGGTCGGTCATGGCTCCACCGCCGTGACGCCGCTCCCGGGCCGGGAGGGTTCGAGCCGATCGGCCAGCCACCAGCACGCCACGGTGTGATCCGTGCCGGGCTGCAGCGTCGGCGGGAAGGATTCCGCGCAGGTCTCGCTGGCGTGCGGGCAACGGGGGTGGAAGCGGCAGCCCTCCGGCGGCCGCGAGAGGTCGGGAGGCGATCCCTCCAGGCCCTCGATGCGCTGACGCTTGGTGGCCGACTCGAGCACCAGCGTGGCGTCCATCAGGGCCCGGGTGTAGGGGTGGGCAGGCTCGAAGATCACCTGCTCGGTCGGACCCGTCTCCGAGACCTGGCCGGCGTACATGATCATGGTGCGGCTGGCGACGTTGCGCAGGATCGGAAGCTCGTGGGTGACAAGGATGATCCCGCCGATGATGCCCTCGACCAGGAGTTGCGCCAGGAGCGCGAGCAGCGCCCGCTGGGCGCTGACGTCGAGCGCCGAGGTGGGCTCGTCGGCGATCAGCACGCGTGGGTTGAGCAGGGTGGAGATGACCGCCACCACGCGCTGCTTCATGCCGCCGGAGAGCTGGTGGGGGTAGGCGTCGAGCACGCGTTCGGGCAGTTGGAGCTTCTCCAGACGCTCGCGGGCGCGCTGGACCGCCGCCTGCCGCGTTACGGTCGGGTCGTGTGAACGCAGCACGTCGAACACGAAGTCGCGCACGCGCTGGGTGGGGTTGAGCGAGTTCATGGCGCCTTGCGGCATCATCGAGACCATCGTGCCGCGGTGGCTGGCATCGCCCTGGCCGACACGCAGCGGCACCTCGCGGCCGTCGACCAGCAACCGACCGCCGCGCACACACAGCGGCCAGCGCGCGATCGATGCCAGCACCATGGCGAGCGTCGACTTGCCGCAGCCGGACTCGCCGGCCACGCCCAGGATCTCGCCCTCGCGCAGGTGGAGCGAGACGCCGTCGACGGCTCGGATCCAGCCGCTCATCCCGTAGCGGTAGTAGGCTTGGAGGTCCTCGGCCACCAGCAGGTCAGTCACAGTTTCCACCCCCTCCCTGAAGACGTGGGTTGTAGATCTCGTCGAGGCTGGAGTTCAGCAGCAGCAGCCCGAAGGAGACGACGGAGAGGAAGAAGGTGGGCGGGATGAACGTCCACCAGACTCCCTGGCGGACCGCTTCCCACAGCAGCGACCATTGCAGCAAGATCCCCAGCGAGATGGTGCTCGTCGGTCCCAGCCCGAGCAGGCTCAGCGCTGCTTCGGTCAGTACGGCGGTGGCGAGCTGCAGCGTGAACGCCATCCCCACGTAGGACAGGATGTAGGGGATCACGTCGCGAACGATGATGCTGAAGCCGCCTGCGCCGGAGAGCCGGGCGATGTCGATGTGCTCGCGGGTCCGCAGGCTGCTGGTCTGGGCCGCGACGGCGCGGGCCGTCCACGGCCAGGACGTGACGCCGATGATCAACCCCATGGTCAGGGCGGAGCGCGACCCCAGCGCGATCGACAGCAGGATCAGCACCACGATGGCGGGGATGGTGATGAGCACGTTGGTGACGCCCATCAGGGCCTCCTCGACCATGCCGCCGTAGAACCCGGCCACGGTGCCCACGAGGACCCCGAGGAATACCGCTACCAGACCGGCGATGGCGCCGATCTCCAGGGAGTTCCGGGTGCCATACATCAGCAGCGTGAGCTCGTCGCGGCCGAAGTTGTCGGTACCGAGCGGCGGATGCGCTGTGGGAGCGTCGTTGACGCCCCCGACCACGGTGTTGGGGTCGTGCCCTACCAGCATGGGCCCCAGGATGGCGAAACCCAGCACCAGCAACACCAGGATCAGACTGGTGTTGAAGCGACTGGAACGCAGGGCGGTCCGCAGGAAGCGCGCGCGCATCAGCATGCTCAGCGCTCCCCGCTGCGGGCCGCGCGGATGCGCGGGTCGATCGCGCCGTACGCGAGGTCGACCAGGAAGTTGGCGAGCAGCACCGCCACGATGATGATGAGCGTCACCCCTTGGATCAGGGGGTAGTCGTTGGCGTTGATGGCATTGAACAGCAGCGTGCCGATGCCGGGATAGGAGAACACGATCTCGGTGATGAGGGCGCCTCCGACGAGCGTGCCGATCGACAGCGCCAGCCCGGTGATCTGCGGCAGCATGGCGTTGCGGAACACGTAGCCGAGCACGCGACGATCGCTGACCCCGAGCGAGTTGGCATAGTTGACGTAATCGCTGCCGAGCTCGTAGATCGCCATCGAGCGCATGCCCACCGCCTGTCCGCCGATGGCGATGACCAGCAGCGAAAGGAACGGCAGCAGGTAGTGGCCGAGGGCGTCGACGAAGAACGACCAGGAAAGATCCGGCATGGTGCCGAAGGAATAGCCGCCTGCCGACGGGAACACCGGGATGGCGACGGCGAACACATACAGGAGCACGATGGCCAGCGCGTAGTAGGGGATGCTCGAGAGCGCCAGAGCGGTGACGAACAGATTGCGGTCGAACGCGCCGCGCTTGTACGCGGCGAGCGCGCCGAGTACGTTCCCGAGGAGCCACCCGAGCAGGATGGCGGGGAGCTGGAGCGCGATGGTCCACGGCACGGCCTGGCCGATGAGGGTCGTGACGCGGGCGGGGAACAGCGAGAACGACTGTCCGAGATCGCCGTGCACGATGTTGCCGAGATAGGTGATGAATTGTCCGAAGAGGGGTTCGTCGAGGTGGAACTGCGTGATGAACGCTTGATAGGTCTTGCTCGCCGATGCGCCGCCGCCGCCGCCCTGGAGGAAGTGGGCGACGATCAGGTCGACGGGGTTGCCCGGTACCAGGCGCGGCAAGAAGAAGTTGAGGCTGACGGCCGCCGCCAGGGCGATGAGGTACCAGCCGAGCTTGGTGAGGATGTACCTCCGGAAGGTGGGGGACATCGGACCCTTTCCAGGCGGCGGAGGAGGGGGGGAATGGTCCCCCCTCCTCCGCGGCGGTACGGTTACTTCAGCTTCACGTCACGGAGCACGTCGATGTACCACTGAGGTGACGTGCCTTGCGGGTTCTCGGCCGTGGGGAAGTTGGTCCAGACCGAGGTGTTGAACTCGTAGAACAGCAGCGGGCGGTACATCAGGGGGATGCCCGGAACGTCCCGCATGAAGATCTTGTCGAGTTCGGCGTAGGCCGCCTTCTTGTCGGCGGTCGTCGTGGCGGCGCCGGCCTTGTCGAGCAGCGCCGGCACGTCAGGGTTGCTGTAGCGGTTGTAGTCCCAGAACGCGTTCTGGCCCACGGCCGGCACGCTGCGGTCGTCCATCATGTCGCGGAAGCGCGCCCACGGAGCGTCCGGCCCGACGCCCGAGATGTAGAACAGCGCCAGGTCGAAGTTGCCGGTCTGCACATCGTTGATGTCGACCGGGGCCTGCGGGAAGTTGGTCGTCACGTTGATGCCGACGGCCTTGGCGCTCTGCGACACCACCTGCAGCGCGGCCATCCAGTCGGTCCAACCGTACGGCGTCTGCGCAACGAAGCTCAGCTTGGTGCCGTCGGGCAGGACGTAGATGCCGTCGGAGCCCTTGGTGGCATGGAGCTGGTTCTCGAGGATGTCCTTGGCCTTGGCCGGGTCGTACGTCCAGCCGTACTGGTCGACGTTCTGCGCATCGAAGTACTGGGACTCGACGCCCGACGGGATGATCAGGCTCGACTTGGCCGGCTCGGAGTAGCGTGACATCGCGGTCTGTGCGATGAGCGGGTAGTTGATGGAGTAGGCGAGCGCGCGGCGCACCAGGACGTTGTCGAGCCCCTTGCGCTGCACGTTGACCAGCATCATCGGGATGGAACCCGGGATGTAGTAGGGCTCCTTGCTCAACCAGGTGCCGACGTTCTTCATGGTCCATACGTTCGGCACGAATTGCTGCGACCAGTCGAGCTGGCCCTGCTGCAGCGCCAGGTTGCCGGCATCGTTGCTCTTGAAGATCGGGTGCACCACATACTTGGGCGCCGGCATGCCGTACAGGCTCTTGCCCCAGTAGTTGTCGAAGCGCTGGAGCACGATCTGCTCGGCGTTGTAGCTCATCACGGTGTACGAGCCCGACCCGACGGGGTCGAAGTTCTCGAACTGGAGCAGGGCGGACTGGCCCTGGTCGGCCACGGCCTGCCAGATGTGTTGCGGCAGGATGTAGACGGTGTCGACGTAGCGTTCCACCACGCCGGGATTGGGCCGGGCGGGGTTGAGGTTGAACACCACGGTCTGGGCGTCAGGGGTGTCGACCGAGGACAGGTAGTCCCACACCCCGGTGGTGCTGACCGAGAACTTCTTGCCGAGCTCGAACGTGAACTTGACGTCGGCCGACGTCAAGGGCTTGCCGTCCTGCCACATCGTGCCGGGCTGCATGTGGACGGTGAGCTGGGTCGGTGTGGTCCAGGCCATGTCCTTGCCGAGCGCCGGAGCGTAGGAGCCGTCGACGATGTTGGACGTGAACAGCGTCTCGAAGATGTAGCCGGCCCCGTTGATGCCCATCTGCCCGTTCCCGCCTGTGGGCCAGGCCGGGCTGGACGACAGCGGGTTGAAGTTCGTGGGCGGGCCCCATTGGTGTCCGCCGATGTAGAGCGTCTGGTTGCGCGGCAACGACTGGGCGACGGCGGTGGAGCCGGCCAGCACCAGGGCCAGAGCCGCGAGTGCCGTGAGGATCCTCGCGATCGGATTCCGTTTCGCCATAGTGGCGTTCTCCTCCTTGGTCTAGGTAGGCTTGCGAGGCGGGTCGGTCTGGACTTCCGTTCTCAGGGCACCTCCCTTCGTTCGACCGAGGCACGCTTGACGAGGGCGAGCGGCGGAAGGTCGGGCCGACCTGCTCCTTGCTCGCTGCGGATGTCGAGGAGGAGACGATCGGCCACGATGCGGCCGAGTTCCTCCAGAGGTTGCCGGACGGTGGTGAGGGGCGGCGTCGTGAACGACGACATGCGCTGATCGTCGAACCCGATCAGCGACAGGTCCGTCGGGCAACGCAGCCCGCGCTCCCACAGGGCGCTGAGGGCACCGAGCGCCATCTGGTCGTTGGCCACGAAGACGGCGCTGAGTTCGCTCTGCGTGAGCAGCGTTCGCATGGCCTCGCGCCCGCCGTTCTCCTGGAAGTCCCCCTCCGCGATCCAACCGGGCTCGACGGCGATCCCGGCCTCGCGCATGGCCTGCACGTATCCCTCCCGACGCTCCCGGGCGTGGAGGTTGGAGGTGGGTCCTGCAAGGTGGCCGATGCGGTGGTGCCCCATGGCGAGCAGATGGCGGGTCGCCAGCGCGCCGCCGGCGCGCTGATCCCAGGCGAAGCAGCGGTCCTCGATCCCCGGCACGACGCGGCCCAACACCAGCGTGGGCGTGCCACGGCCGACCACCTCGGCCAGGTCCGCGTCGCCCACGGCCTCGAGGAAGATCACCAGACCGTCGACGTGTCGGTTGAGGAGGTCGAACACCGTGTTCCGCTCGTCGGCCTGCTGGCCGTTCCCGCCCGCTACGAGCAGGCGGTACCCAGCTCCCGCCAGCCGCGACTCGAGCCCGTCGAACAGGTCGGCGAAGAAGCCGCCGACGTAGGTGGCGGCAACGCCGATGGCGTGCGAACGGCCGGTGTGGAGCGCGCGGGCATGGGGATTGGGCCGGTACCCCAGATCGCGGGTGGCCGACACCACGCGATCCCGTAACTCGGGCGCCACGGTCTCGGCGCCGTTCAGTACCCTCGACACCGTCGCCACCGACACCCCGGCGGCCCGGGCGACATCGACGATCCGGATCCTACGAGCGCGGGAGTCCCCCCTCTGGGTCACACAACTTCCCCTCACGGCGCGAAACCTAGAAAACGTTTTCTCAAATCTAGAGGGCGCTGCGCTCGATGTCAAGGACCGATGTCCCGGGGCGCCGTACGAGGTATCCCGCAGGTGTACGGTCGGCTGCCTCGTCGCGCCTGCCGGTGCCGTTCCGGGAACGGTAGAATGCCGCGCAAGCCTGGGAGGAGACCCATGAAGGTCGCACTACGCATCGTCGGTGGCGTGCTCGTCCTGCTGGTCGTCGTGGCAGCGGGGGGTTGGCTCTACCTGCGCACTTCGCTGCCGAAGACGCGCGGCACCGTGGAGATCTCCGGACTCCATCAGGGCGTCGACATCGTTCGCGACGCCAACGACATCCCGCACATCTACGCCAAGGACAAGGCCGACGCCATCTTCGCGCTCGGCTACGTCCACGCGCAGGACCGGCTGTGGCAGATGGACTTCCAGCGCCGTGTCGGTTCCGGTCGGCTGTCGGAGGTGCTCGGCCCGGCCACCATCGACACCGACAAGTTCATCCGGACGCTAGGGGTATATCGAGCTTCCCAGCAGGCGCTGAGCCACCTGGATCCCGAAACGCGCTCGCTACTCGACGCCTACGTCGCGGGGATCAACGCCTACATCGCCCACCACCGTGGTGCCTGGCCGCCCGAATACGTCGTGCTGGGCGTGAAGCCAGAGCCGTTCACCGCTGCCGACGTGATCGCCTGGGCGAAGATGATGTCCTGGGACCTCTCCGGCAACTGGAGCGACGAACTGCTGCGCGCCCGGCTGATCGCCAAGTTGCAGCCGAAGGACCCGCAGAAGCTCGTCGCCACGCTGTGGCCGGCCTACCCCAAGGACGGACCCGTGGTGGTGCCGGACTTCACCGCCCTGTACCGGGCGCTGCCACTCGACGCGCTCGTCGCAGCTGCGCCGCCGCCGGCGCCGCCGGGGCTCGGCTCCAACGACTGGGTGGTCGACGGCGCGCACACCGCCTCCGGCAAGCCGCTGCTCGCCAACGACCCGCACCTGGCGCTCGACGCGCCGTCGCTGTGGTACCTGGCGCAGATCTCCGCGCCCGGCTTGAACGTCATCGGTGGGACCTTGCCCGGAACGCCGGCCGTGCTGCTGGGACGCAACGATCGCATCGCCTGGGGGTTCACCAACACCGGGCCGGACACGCAGGACCTGTTCATGGAGAAGGTGGATCCCAGCGATCCCTCGCGCTACCTGACGCCATCGGGGAGTGAGCCCTTCCAGACGCGCCGTGAGGTGATCCACGTCAAGGGTCAGGCGGACGTGGTGCTGAACGTGCGCACCACCCGGCACGGCCCTGTCATCTCGGACGTCGCGTCGAGCGCCGCTCAGGTCGCCAAGGAGCAGGGGCCGGGCGTGGTCCTGGCCATGCAGTGGACCGCCTTGGAGCCCGACGACACCACCATCCAGGCCGTGATGGAGATGAACACCTCCCAGAACTGGGACCAGTTCAAGGCGGCCCTGCGCGACTTCGTGACCCCCGAGCAGAACATCGTGTACGCCGACGTGGACGGTAACATCGGCTACTACGCTCCCGGCCGAATCCCGATCCGCAAGAGCGGGGAGGGAACGGTGCCGGTGCCCGGCTGGACGGGCGCCTACGACTGGGTCGGGACCGTGCCCTTCGATGCCTTGCCGCACACCTTCGACCCGGCCGACGGCCAGGTCGTCACCGCCAACGACAAGGTCGTCCCCGACGGCTACCCGTACTACCTCACGCGGGACTGGACGGTGCCCTACCGGGCCGAACGCATCCAATCGCTGCTAGCTGCCAACCCCAAGGCCACGGTCGACACCATGGAGCGCATCCAGGCCGACCAGACCTCGTTGCTGGCCCGAGCCTTCCTCCCCACCCTGCGCGCGGTCAGCCCGGGCAGCGACCTGGCGCGTCGTGCGCAGGCACAGCTGGTGGGCTGGGACGGGAACATGGCGCGCAACGAGGCGGCGCCTCTGATCTTCGCCGCCTGGTACCGCGCCTTCTCCAAGCGCGTCTACGCCGACGAGATGGGTGACCTGTTCGACGCCTACTACGGCTTCCACCCTCGCTTCCTGGAGCACGTGCTGACGAGCGACCCGTCGTGGTGCGACGACGTGCGCACGCCCGGCGTGGAGACCTGCCCGCAGCAGGCTCGGGCGGCGTTGCAGGACGCGGTCGATGAGCTGGCCAAGAGCTACGGCAAGGATCCGACCCGTTGGCGCTGGGGTGTGGCCCACGAGGCGCTCAGCGCTCACCAGGTCTTCACCAACACGCCGCTCAAGGGCCTGTTCGACCTGCTCGTGCCCAACGGCGGCGGCGCCTACACCGTCGACGTGGGACGCTACGACATGGGGGATGCCAAGCATCCCTACCGGCAGATCGTGGGCCCGGGATACCGCGCCGTCTACGACCTCTCGCAAGCGGGAACCTCGCGCTTCATCCAGACCACCGGCCAGTCCGGCAACGCGCTGTCACGGCACTACCGTGATTTCCTGCGTCGCTGGCGCGACGTGAAGTACCTGCCGATGAGCCTGTCGCGTAAGGACGCCGAGAAGGGACAGATCGGGACGTTGCACCTGACGCCGGGGTCCTAGTCGGTGTCGCTCTCGGCCGGCGGCGGCGGGTAGGGGTGGCCGCGGTGGCTGGCCTGCACCCGATGGCGCAGGCCGAGGTGGTCGAGCAGGGCACCCGTCACGTCGGCGAGGCCCTTGCCGTCACGGGTCAGCAGCAACGACCAGCCCGGTCGCCCCAGCGGCCGTGCGCGCACGCCCACCGGCGGACGCGTGGGTGGCGTGATCAGGTCCTCGGCGGGGACGGCGTCCTCCCGCGAGTACTGCACGGCTACGGCGGCGAGCACGAAGTACAGCCCGGTGCGCGAGGTGATCGGCAGCGTGACCCCGTCGAAGGCGATCCGGAGGTGGCCCCGCAGGTTGGCCACGCCCTCGGCGTGTAGCAGCAGGTCGTCCAGGGTGATGGTGGCCAGCGCATCGGCGTCGCGCACCAGCCCCATCTCGGTGGCATTGAGCGTGAGCGCGACCGCGCGTCGGATGGCACCCTCATCGATGGTCCGGGACTCGCGCAGCAGGTGGCGCTCGCGCAGCAGCTCGAGCGCCCGGGAGGGTGCCGCCTCGGGGCCGCCCAGCACGCGGCGCAGCTCTTCGATCCCGATATCCCGAGACAGCCGCGCCAGCTTGTCCGTCAG
This sequence comes from uncultured bacterium, assembly GCA_964616005.1. Taxonomy (GTDB): domain Bacteria; phylum Deinococcota; class Deinococci; order Deinococcales; family Trueperaceae; genus JASBRS01. The sequence goes on from CAZTTB010000021.1 coordinate 30,052, forward strand.
CCACTCCTGCTGCAGGAGCGAGCGGGCAAGCTCGACGCGCCGGGGGGCATCGGGGCCGCCGATCTGGAACAGGCGCGCGAGCACGCCTGCGAAGATGTCGTCGTACAGGCTGAAGCTGTAGGCCTCGTCGGCCCGGACCAGGAGCTGCCAGTCGCCGCCGTTGGTGCGCACCGTGAAGGCGCCGTCGACCGCGTCGCTCTGGCCGGCGCCACGGCTCAGAGGCACGCCCACGGCGTGGACGGCGGCCACTGCCCAGGCGTCGCCGGCCTGTACGCGGTAGAGCATGCGCTCGCCGTCGGTGGTCCCCCGCAGCGAGCCGAGGTCGAACACATCCACGCCGCAGGCGTCCAGGAGGGGCAGCAAGGCGACCTGCGCCACGCCCAGGGCGTCGGGGCGCGGCTGTACCACCAGCCGGTCCTTGACGCGTGCGACGGTGGCCGTCAGGCCGCCGTCGCCGCTCGATCCGGCGTGGCTGGTGGTGAGGTAGGCAGTCGACATAGCTGGCGTTCCTGGCGACCAGCATAGCGGCCCAACGGCCGCGGGAGGCGTGCGCTCACCGCTCGCTCTCCAGATCGGGCTCGATCCGGGCGGCATCGGCGCCGAGGTGCTGGATCTCCTCGATGAAGCGGTCGACCGAGTCGAAGTCGCGGTACACGCTCAGGAAGCGGATGTAGGCCACGTCGTCGAGGGCTCGGAGGAACTGCAGCGTACGGCGGCCGATCTCGTCGGAGGCGATGTCCGGCGCCTGCACCTCGTCCTCGAAGCTGTAGGCGAACTCACGGAGCTGCTTCTCGGTCACGGGCCGCTTGTTGCAGGCGATGCGCAGCTTGTCCAACAGCTTGTCGGGGTTGAACGCCTCGCGCCTGCCCGAGCGCTTGCGGACCATCAGGGCCTCGAACTGCGCGCGTTCGTAGGTCGTGAAGCGGCGATGGCAGGCCGCGCACTCGCGCCTGCGCCGGATGGCGGCGCCCTCGTCCGACGGCCGCGAGTTGATCACCCGGGTGTCCCCCGAGGAGCAGTAGGGGCACTTCACGCCGCCCACCCCGTCTCAGGTGCCGTGCGCGGGGCGCCGCTCACGGTAGCCGATGGCGCGGCGTGTCGGCCAGGTCGCCCTCGAGATCGGCTTCGTCCTCGTCGAACAGGTGGCGGCGCAGGGCAGGGGTGCCCTGCAGCCTCTCGAAGGGCTCCTGGCCGAACTCGTCGGGCGCCAGCTCCTCGTCGTCTTCCTCATCGGCCGCCTCGGTGTCCTCGTAGAGGCTCGCCTCCAGATCGTCCTGGCGGATGCGGTCGTCGAGCGCGGCGCGAACCTCGGGCAGCAGGGTCTCGGTGACGCGCGGCGGCGGCGGCAGCTCCACGAACACCTCCTGGCCCGAGACGCCGAGGGCCGACGACGACCCCAGGTAGCGGACGCTGCGCACCAACGTGGCATCGTGCCGCGGGTCGGCGGCGTCGCGCGAGGGCACCACCAGGTTGACGCGAGGTGTCTCGTAGCGCCTGCAGAAGCTCGTGGTCAGGCGTGAGAGCGCTCCGTTCACCGCTGCCATCTGCGGCTGCCGGTTGCCGGGAGGAGCGATCATGACGACCCATCCGCCGTCGAGCAGGCGCGCGGCGGTCTTGAGGGTGAGGTAGGCGCTGCGCAGGTCCTCCGCCACCAGCTCGGCGAACTCGCCCTCACCGAGATCCTCGAACGGCGTGTGGCTCACCTGGCTGGAGACGTGTACCACGCCTCCCAGTGCACCGAAGATCTCGAACACCTTGTGGAACGCAGCGAGCACGTCCATCTGCGTCGTCATGTCGGCCTGGATCGGGATGGCCTGCCCGCCCAACTCCTCGATCTCGGCCGCGGTCTTGGCCGCGAGGTCGACATCGCGGTCCGCGCAGACGACATCGTAGTCGGACTGGCCGTAGGCTAGGGCCACAGCCCGCCCGAAGCCCTGGCCCACGTTGGTGACCAGGACGACCCGAGCTGGTTCCATGATCACCACGATACGACGGCGCCCGGCCCGGTATCCAGCGGCGCGGCAACGTGAGCCGCCCCTGTGAAGCCTTTTATGACCGCCGGTTCGGCGGGCGGGGTACAACCGAAGCGAACCCCCGGTCCGTCCACCGCGTCGGCCCACCCGTGGGGTCCGTAACGCGGCGAGGGAGAGGACGGCATGCTGGGACGCAGCAGCAAGAAGCGCAAGCAGGAGACGACGGCCAGCGAGCCGTTCACCTACATCCATCGCGGCACCACGCTCGTCGGCGACCTCGAGGCCAGTGGCCGCGTGCGCGTGCACGGCACCGTTCGCGGCAACGTCAAGGTCAGCGGCGTGCTCGAGGTGGCCGAGGCGGGCGTCATCGAGGGCGATCGGGTGGAGGCCGACGAGGTCAAGATCCTCGGCAAGGTCCGCGCCAATGTCGACGCCAAGGGTAAGATCGAGATCTGGAAGGATGGGCTGCTCGAAGGCAACGTGCGGGCGGCGGCGCTCGACATCGAGGAGGGCGCTTCCTTCACCGGCCGCAGCGAGATGACGGCAGGGCAACGGCCGGCGCCGCGGCTCCCGGAGAGCGCGTCGCCTGTCAGGCCTGCGGCGCTCAGCGGCGGGGCCGCCGCCACGCTCGGCGCAGCGCCGGACGGAGCGACCCGCGACGACGAGGATCCCGCGACCGGCCCGGCCGAGCCGACTCCCGACGACGTGGAGCACGCCGGGGGCTGACGGCGACCGTCCGCGACGCCTTGAGGCGGGGACCTGCACGACTGCTAGAATGACGCGTGCTTTCCGTGGCGGTCGAGCGACACTCTGTGCCGAGGACAGCGAGGAGGCCGCATGGCGCTTGAACGGTGGTTCCGTAGGAACCGACCAACGCGCAAGGAGGACGACAACGCGCCGGCGGGCCTGTGGCTGAAGTGCGAGGCGTGCAGCGCCCAGATCTATCGGAAGGATCTCGTCGCCAACGCCTACGTGTGTACCGAGTGCGGCCACCACTACCGCATGCCGGTGGAGGCCCGTATCGAGCTGCTGAGCGACCCGGGCACTTTCGAACCCTGGTCCGGCGCGATCCAGGCGGAGGACCCGCTGGGTTTCGTCGACACGCTGCCGTACCCGGAGCGGATCGAGAAGAACCAGCAGAAGCACGGTCGGCCCGATGCCATCATCACCGGCGGGAGCCTGCTGGACGGCGAGCCGATCGGCTTGATCGTGATGGACTTCTTGTTCCTGGGCGGGTCGATGGGCTCGGTGGTCGGCGAGGAGATCGCCCGCGCGGCCGAGCGCGCCGCCCTCGAGGACCGGGCGCTGGTAGCGGTGACGGCGTCGGGCGGCGCCCGCATGCAGGAGGGCGCGCTATCGCTGATGCAGATGGCGAAGACCACGGTGGCGCTCGAGAGCCTCTCCCGGAAGCGTTTGCCCTACCTGAGCGTGCTCACGGACCCGACCACGGGCGGCGTCACCGCCAGTTTCGCCACGCTGGGTGACGTCATCTACGCCGAACCGGGAGCGCTCGTCTCGTTCGCCGGGCCGCGCGTGATCCAGCAGACGATCAAGCAGGAGCTCCCCGAGGGGTTCCAGCGTTCGGAGTTCCTGCTCGAGAAGGGGATGCTCGACGACGTCGTGCCCCGCAAGGCGCTGAAGGAGAGGTTGGCGGTGACGCTGCGGTTGTTGCGCGCCGGTCGGCGCCAGCTCGGCCCGGTGGAGGAGGTGGAGCGTGCCGCTGCCGTTTGAGAAGCCCATCGAGGACCTCGAGGCCAAGATCGAGGAGATGCGGTCCTACGCCTCGGAGCAGGGCATCGAGCTGGCCGAGGAGATCGGGCTGCTGCAGCAGCGGTTGGAGCGCCTCAAGCGCGACACCTTCGACAACCTGACCCGCTGGCAGCGGGTGCAGGTGGCGCGTGCCAGTGGGCGGCCCACTGCCATGGACTACCTGCAGGGCGCCTTCGAAGGCTTCACCGAGCTCCACGGCGACCGCACCCTCGGCGACGACCCCGCCATGGTGACGGGGTTGGCGCGCCTGGGCGAGCGCAGCGTGATCGTGATCGGCCAGCAGAAGGGCCGCGACACCAAGGAGAACATCCACCGCAATTTCGGCATGTCGCACCCCAGTGGCTACCGCAAGGCCATGCGCATGTTCGATCTGGCCGACAAGTTCGGCCTTCCCGTCGTCACCCTGATCGACACCCCGGGGGCCTATCCGGGTACCGCTGCGGAGGAACAGGGGCAGGCCTGGGTGATCGCCGAGAGCATCCGGCGCATGAGCCGCCTGTCGGTTCCCGCGGTCTGCGTGGTGGTGGGTGAGGGCGGGTCGGGCGGTGCGCTCGCGATCGGCGTTGCCAATCGCGTGCTGATCCTGGAGAACGCCATCTATTCGGTCATCAGCCCGGAGTCGTGCGCCGCCATCCTGTGGCGCGACGCCGCGGAAG
>CAZTTB010000022.1:0-2654 GCA_964616005.1 uncultured bacterium
CCCCGGCGTGCACGTCCCAAGCCATGCAAGCGACCCCCATCCCCCCACCTCCGCCCGTTCCCGACCCGTCCCCGTCGGTCCCCGAGCTGGTGCGCCGCACCATGCGCGTGTCGGTGCTGGAGGGGAGCGCCACCCAGGTCTTCCTCAACTGGACCTCGGGCGCCGTGCTGATCGGGTTCATGCTCCACCTCGGGGCGGGCGCCACCGAGATCGCCCTGGTGTCGAGCGTGCCGCTCCTGGCCCAGGCCGCCAGCCCGCTGGCCGCTCTGGCGGCCGACCTGCTGGGGCGCCGGCGCCTGCTGACGGCGCTGGTGGCGTTGCTGGGCCGCGGCGTGTGGGTGCTCGCCGCGCTGCTCCCGAGCCTGGGCCTTCCCGCCGCCGAGCTTCCCGGCCTGCTGGTGCTGTTGGTGCTGGTGTCCGCGGTCTTCCAGGCGTCGAACGGCACGCTGTGGAGCGCCTGGATGGGCGACGTGGTGCCGGAGAAGCAGCGCGGCCGCTACTTCGGCTTCCGGGCCGGCGTGGTGGGTGTGGTGGGCATGCTGGCGAACCTCGCGGCCGGCTGGTTCCTCGACCGCGTCGCCGCCCCGATCGGTTTCCAGGTGGTCATCATGGTCGCGATCCTGAGCGCCGGTGTGGGCGTCGCGCTGTACTTCCGGCAGTACGACCCGCCCAGCCCGCGCCGCCGGGCTGCGCTGCGCGACGTGCTGGTCACGCCGCTACGCGACGCCAACTTCCGGCGCTTCCTGGTCTTCGCCGCCTACTGGCAGTTCGTGGTGCTCCTGGCCGCGCCCTTCGTGATCCCGTACTTCCTGGAGCAGCTCAAGCTCAGCTTCACGGAGATCGCCATCTGGAGCGGCATCGCCGCGGTCACGGCGCTGCTCACCAGCAGTCTGTGGGGGCGGGTGGCCGACCGCGTGGGCAACAAGTCGGTGCTGGCGCTCGGCGCGTTCCTGGCGGGGACCCTGCTGCCGGCCACCTGGATCCTGGCGGGCTTCACCGGCCACGTCTACTGGATCTGGATCGCCGGCTTCTGCGACGCCCTGGCGTGGGGCGCCGCCACGCCGGCCCTGTTCAACCTGGCGCTGGTGTCGGCGCCGCGCGAAGGTCGGGTGGCCTTCATCGCCATGTACTCGCTGGTGGCAGGGTTGGCGGGCTTCATCGGCGGCGTCCTCTCCGGCCCGCTGCTGACGCTGCTGCAGACCGCCCCGCTGCACCTGTTCGGGATGACCTGGACGGGCTACCACTCGCTGTTCCTGATCTCGGGACTGGGGCGCAGCCAGGCATGGCGGCTGTTGCGACCGGTCCAGGAGGCGGAGGCCTGGCGCACCCGCGACCTGTTGCGCGAGATGCGCACCGGCTGGCGCCGCACCGGCTTCCCCTGGCGCTGAGGTCCCGCTCCGGCGCGCGGGCCCCGGCCGTGTGAGTCCCGCTCGGTGCCGTCGCCCCTTGACGGGCCGGGAAGCCCGGCCTAGCCTTGATGCAACCGGTTCACCCTGGCATCCTCGCGCCGGGGCGACATACGACTCCCCGCGCCGGCCACGCTCGCGCGCAGAGGTGTTGTCGCCCGCGTCGGGCACGGGGTAGCGTCGCCGGTTCGGAGGGGCGGAAGGGGCATGAGCTACCACGACCTAGGGGTCATCGACTTCCACGTCCACTTCCCGGTGGAGAACACCATGGGCACGCCCGAGGCCAAGCGGCCCCCGCAGCACCCCGAGCTGCAGGCCTATGCGCGCGAGCGTGGCGAGCGCATGGCGCGCGAGTGGAACACCGAGCCGGCCGAGCCGCCGGCGCGAACCGACGACGAGATCGAGGCGGCGCTCGAGCGCTGGATCGGCGAGGTCGATGGTCACCGGCTCCGGCGGGTGGTGTTCGTCAGCGCCGGCACCAACGATCGGCTGGCGGGCATCGTGCGGCGTTACCCCGAGCGCTTCCTGGGGCTGGCGCACCACCGGCTCGAGCCCGGAGCGGACGCCGAGCTGCGGCGTGCCGTCGACGTTCTGGGCCTGCGCGGCTACAAGCTGCTCGGCCCCCTCACCGACTACCCGTTCGAGGCCCCCGAGCTACGGGGCGTGTGGGAGTTCCTGGCCGAGCGGCGGCTGCCGGCGCTCATCCACTTCGGCTTCCTGGGGCGCGGCGGCGGCGTGGTCAAGCATCCGCGCATCGACCCGCTGTCGCTGTTCGAGGTGGCCCGCGACTTCCCCGAGATCCCGTTCGTGATCCCGCACTTCGGAGCGGGGTACTTCCGTGAGCTGCTGGCGCTGTGCTGGAGCCTTCCCAACATCTACATCGACACCTCCGGCTCCAACCAGTGGATGCGCTGGATGCCCTACCCGCTCACCCTGGAGGACCTCTATCGCAAGGCGCTGGAGACGGTGGGGCCCGAGCGCATCGTGTTCGGCAGCGATTCCAGCGCCTTCCCGCGGGGCTTCTCCGAGCGCTACCTGCTCGACCAGCTCCGCGCCTGCTACACCCTGAACGTGCCCGACGACGCCGTCCGGCTCATCTTCGGCGGCAACGCCGCGCGCCTGCTCCACCTCGATGGCGACGCCGCGGCGGTGGGGGGCGGGGGCTCGTGAGCGACGTTCGGACGGGCTGCCCGGTCCTGCGCCCTGCCCTGCGCGGGGTCGCGTGGAGGGCCCCGTTCACGGCCCGGC
>CAZTTB010000022.1:2754-34448 GCA_964616005.1 uncultured bacterium
TCACGGCCCGGCGAGCGGTCCGGCAAGCGGCTCAGCTCACAGCTCAGGTCACAGCTCAGGTCACAGCTCAGGTCACAGCGGAGGGAGCGTATGCCCTGGCATCCGAGTTATCGCGGTAGGGTCCTGGAGCCCGATTATCTGTTCGCGTCGCGGCATCTGCTGCCGCACTTCGTGCGGGCGTTGTGCGCGCATCTGCAGGCCGTGGCGCGGTTGCCGGTCGCACAGGGGCCCGAGGCGCAGCGCGAGATCCATGCTCTGCACCGGGCGCTGGAGGGGCTCGAGACGACCCCCCTGCCGGCGCAGGGGCCGGACGTGCCGGACGCCTACTTCGCCATCCAGAGCGAGCTGGAGCAGGCGCTGGGCGCGCACGCAGTGAGCTGGGTGCGCATCGGCCTGAGCCGCAACGATCTGGACATGACCGTGTACCGGATGCGCGCACGCGAGCTGCTGCTGGCCACCGGCGAGCAACTGCTCGCCCTGCGGCGTGCGCTCGTCGAGAAGGGCGAGGCGCACCTGGAGACGGTGCTGATCGCGCAGACGCATCACCAGCCGGGCCAGCCGACGACGGTGGCGCACTACCTGGCGGCGGTGGAGGCGATGCTGTCGCGCGACAGCGAGCGGCTGCTGGGCGCCTACGGGCGCTTGAACCGCTGCCCGTTGGGCGCGGCGGCGCTGGCGGGCAGCAGCCATCCGCTCGATCGCGTGCTGACCGCCTCCCTCCTCGGTTTCGACGGACCCGTGGAGAATACCTACGACGCGGTCGCTTCCTCGGACTGGGAGGCGGAGGTGGTGAGCGTGGCGCAGAGCGTCGCCTTGAACCTCAGCCGTTTCGTGTGCGATCTTCTCTCCTGGGCGGGGGCCGGTTGGTACCGGTTGGGCGAGGGTCTGGTCCAGGGCAGCTCGATCATGCCGCAGAAGCGCAACCCGGTGGCGTTGGAGCACGCCAGGACGCGCTTCAGCCGCGCGCTGGGCGCGGCACAGATGGTGCTGTATTCCAGTCACAACATCCCCTACGGCGACCTCAACGATTTCGGGCCGGACGTGCAGGGTGCGCTGCAGATGCAACACGTGCAGCTCGCCGGCGGCGTGGAGCTGCTGCTCGCCTGCCTGGAGGGCGGCGATTTCGACGTCGTGCGCCTGCGGGCCGCCGCCGCCGCTACCGACACCACCGCCACCGAGCTGGCCGACGAGCTGGTGCGCGAGGGGCACCTCTCCTTCCCGGAGGCGCACGCGCTGGTCGGGAAGCTGGTGGCGAAGCTGCAGGCCGACGGCCGGCCGTTGACGCAGGCTACCGTTCGGGACGTGGCGGAGTTCGGCGGGCCCGAGCTCACGCCTGAGGCGCTGCACGCAGCGCTCGATCCCGAGGCGTTCGTCCGGCGCCGCGGCGGGGGAGGCCCCGCCCCGGACGCCGTGAAGGAGCAGCTCGAGCGGGCGCGCCGTCGCGCCGCGCTCGACGGCGAGGCCCTGATCGGAAGGAGGCGAGCGCTCTCCCATGCGCGCGAAGATCTGCGCGCCCGTTGACGTAGCGACAGCGGTCCGTCCGCAAGGGGCGGCCGCCCATCGAAGGAGGAAGATCGTATGCGTGGTTTGAAGAGAGCGATCCTCGGACTGGCCCTGGCGGCGGTGCTCGGCGTGGCCTTCGCCCAGAAGGTCACCATCACCTACTGGCAGTACGCCTACGACACCCGCGTGAACGCGATGACCGACCTCATCAAGCAGTTCGAGCAGGCCAACCCGGACATCACCGTCAAGCAGGAGACGTTCCCCTACGACGGCTACCAGCAGCAGGTCGCGGCCTCGCTGCCCGCAGGTCAGGGCGCCGACGTCGTGCAGCTCTACTACGGCTGGCTGGACACCTGGATGAACGCGGGCTACGTGAAGCCGTTGCCGAGTCAGTACTTCGACACGGCCACACTCGACAAGGAATTCATCCCCATGGTGCAGGCGGCCAAGCGCAACGGCGATTACTACGGCCTGCCGACCGCGGTGCGCAGTCTGGCGCTCTTCTACAACAAGGACATGTTCAAGGCTGCCGGCATCCAGTCGCCTCCCAAGACCTGGGACGAGTTCGTCCAGGACGCCAAGGCGCTGACCAAGAGCAGCGGCTCGCGGATGACCCAGGAGGGGTACGGCATCGCCCCGGACGGTCAGGGCCACAACCTGCTGCGCGAGGTGCTGATCCGCCAGTACGGCGGCCAGCCCTACTCGGCCGACGGCACCAAGGTCGCCTACGACAGCGAAGCAGGGCTGAAGGCCTTCGAGTTCTACACCGGCCTGGTGACCAAGGACAAGGTCGCCCAGCTGAACTTCGTGCCCGGCAACAACGGCTACCGGGACGGCTTCGATCAGATCGGGAACATCGCCATGATCGTCGACGGCAGCTTCGCCATCGGTTCGGTCAAGGCCGCTGCCAAGTTCGATTGGGGCGTCGCCGAGCTGCCGACGCTGGCCAACGGCGTGCGGTCGGACTTCGGCTCGTTCTGGATGAACGGCCTCACCCCCAACGCCTTCAAGGACCCGGCCAAGCTCGAAGCGGCCAGCAAGTTCCTGAAGTTCGTCACCAGCCCCGATGCCATGAAGCTGTGGCTCAAGGTGGTCGGTGAGCTGCCGGCCCGAGCCAGCCTGGTCGACGACCCCACGCTCTCCTCGGACCCGGTGTACGGCCCGTTCATCAAGTCGCTGGCGTACTCGCACGCCACCCAGTTCGTGGACGAGAGCGCCCAGCGCCAGGTGTTCATGGACGCCGTGAACCGTGTGATCCTGCAGAATCAGGACCCGGCCGCGTCCTGGTCGCAGGCCGCGAAGGCGGAGCAGGCCATCCTCGACAAGGCCAACGGCATGTAGACGGCTCGGCCGGGCGGGCGGGACGTGGTGACACGTCCCGCCCGCCGTTCGACCGCTCCTTTCCGCCCGCCCGATCGATCCCCGCCACCATCGCCCGCCCCTAGCCGCACTCCCGGAGACGCCATGCGACCGACCGCAACCGACGTGGAGCCCCCCGCGATGCCCCGGCGCCGGCGGCGGCGCCTCAGTCTGACCACGCGCGAGGCGCTGTGGGCGTACGCCTTCCTGCTGGTGCCGCTGGCGTTCTACGGCTTCCTGCGCATCTATCCGGCGATCCAGTCGTTCAACCTGTCCCTGCACAAGTGGCACGTGGACCCGGCGCAGCGCACCTATCTTGGCCTCACCTACTACCGGGAGATGCTCACCGACCCCAGGCTCCACCAGGCGCTGAAGAACACCCTGCTGTATGCCGCCATCGTGGTGCCCGCGCAACTGGTCCTGGGCCTCACCATCGCGGTGATGCTCAACGCGGTGCGGCGGCTCCGTCCGCTGTTCCGGGCCATCTATTTCTCGCCCTACGTCACGCCCGCCGCTGCCGTTGCCTGGGTGTGGGGTTGGATGTATTCGGTCAACTTCGGCATCTTCAACAGCGCTCTGGTGGCGTGGAGCGACTTCGTGACCAAGCTGGGTGTGCCGTGGCTGTCCATCCCCACCCAGCTGTTCCTCAACGACCCGCGCCAGGCGCTGCCGGCGGTGGCGGCGGTGGTGGTGTGGCAGCAGCTCGGCTTCCAGGTCGTCATCTTCCTCGCGGGACTGCAGGGCATCCCCCGTATCTTCTACGACGCCGCCGCCATCGACGGCGCCGGTGCGGCGCAGCGCTTCCGCCACATCACGCTGCCGCTGTTGAACCCGGTGATGGTGTTCAGCGTGATCATCTCCACCATCGCCACGCTGCAGCTCTTCGATCAGGTGGTCAACATCAACTTCACGGACCAGGGCGGCCCCCTCGGCGCCACCTTGAGCATCGCGGTGTACATGTACCAGGTCGCCTTCTCGCGCTTCCAGATCGGCTACGCCTCGGCGGTGACGGTGTTGTTGTTCGTGCTCATCCTGATCGTGACGCTGGTCCAGCTCCGGCTGCTGCAGCGGCGAGTGGAGTACTGAGATGATGGAGCTCGAGACCTTCGGCGAGTCGCGCCCCCGCACCAGCGTCGGCACCGTCATCGCCTACGTGCTGCTCACGGTGGGCAGCGTGGCGATGTTCTTCCCGTTCGTGTGGATGATGCTGTCGGCGTTCAAGCCGCTGCGCGAGATCTTCCAGCTCACCGTGTTCCCGCACACCTGGACGCTCGCCAACTTCCAGCAGGTGCTCTTCCACACCGCCTTCCCGCGCTGGTTCCTCAACAGCCTGGTGGTGGCGGGCATCTCGACGGTCAGCGTGCTGTTCTTCTGCTCGCTGGTGGGCTACACCCTGACGAGGCTGCGCTTCCCCGGCCGCAGCGTGCTGTTCGTGATCATCCTGTCGACGTTGATGGTCCCGACGGAGATGCTGGTCATCCCCTGGTACGTGATGTCGACCCAGTACCACTGGGTCAACAGCTACTGGGGCCTGGCCTTCCCCGGCCTGATCCCGGCGTTCGGCGTGTTCTTGATGCGACAGTTCTTCCAGACGCTGCCGCGCGATCTGTTCGACGCCGGCCGCGTCGACGGCGTCAGCGAGTTCGGACTGTTCTGGCGCGTCGGCCTGCCCCTGGTGCGGCCCGGCCTGGCCGCGCTCGGCATCTTCAACTTCGTGGGCAACTGGAACGCCTTCCTGTGGCCGCTGATCATCGCCAAGTCCCCGTCCATGCGCACGGTGCCGGTGGGGATGGCGCTGTTCTCGGGCGAGGCCAGCACCCAGTGGAACCTGATCATGGCCGCCTCGGCGCTGGCGATCGTGCCGGTGCTGCTGGTGTTCTTCATCTTCCAACGGCAGATCATCGAGGGCGTGGTGCTCACCGGCGTCAAGGGCTGAGGCACGCAGCGGGGCGCGCTCCCGCGCGGACGTCAGACCGCGGTGGTCGTGCGGGCGACGCCCCTGCTAGCATGGCCGTCGGAATGACTCCCGATCTCGTCATCTACGACTGCGACGGTGTTCTCGTCGATACCGAGCCGATCGCGAACCGTGCGCTCGCCGACATGCTGACGGCCGAAGGCTACCCGATCGACCCGCCGACGTGCGTGGAGCGCTTCATCGGCAGGCCCGTCCCGGAGACGGTGCGTGAGGTCGAGGAGGAGCTCGGGCGCCCGCTCTCGCCCGCCTTCACCGAGCGCCTCTACCGGCGCGTGATCGACGCCTTCGTGGTCGAGCCGCAGGTGGTCGCGGGGGTGCGCGAGGCGCTCGAGGCGCTGCCGTGGCGGCGCTGCGTGGCCTCCAGCAGCGGTCCCGGCTACCTGCGCGAGGTGCTGGGGGCGGCGGGGCTGTGGGAGAGCTTCGAGCGCGTCTTCAGTGCCACCGAGGTCGCGCGCGGCAAGCCCGCGCCCGATCTGTTCCTGCACGCCGCCGCCAGCCTGGGCGTGCCCGCCGAACGCTGCCTGGTCATCGAGGACTCGCCCGCCGGCGTGCGTGCGGCGGTGGCCGCCGGCATGCCGGTGCTCGGCTACGCCGGCAGTGTCGGCGCCGAGGCGCTGGCGTCGGAGGGTGCGGTGCCCTTCACGTCGATGGCGGAGCTGGCGGCGCGGGTGGCCGCGCTGTGACCGGACGGACGCCCGACTCGGTGGCCAGGTGCGTCATCGCCCGGTCGTGCGCCTCGCGTGGCAAGCTCGCCACCACCAGCGCGTCGTAGCCGACACCGACGCGCGGCACGCCCGGCGGCAGGCGGTCCAGGAAACGGTCGAAGTAGCCGCGGCCGTAACCCAGACGCGTGCCCGTCTCATCGAAGCACAGCCCCGGCACCAGCGCCAGCTCGATCGTGGCCGGGTCGGCGGGCGCCGTCCCGGCACGAGGCTGGCGCGGGCCGAACGAGGTCGGCTCGAGGTCGGCCTCGCGCAGGCGGTGGACGCTGAGCTCGGGGGCCGGCGTCGGGTGGCTCCGGGGGACCAGCACGCGCCGGGAGGGATCGCTCGCGAGCGCGCCCAGATCCACCTCACTGCCGAACGCCAGGTACAGCAGGACGGTGCCGGCGCTCCGGTAGACCGGCCAGGCGGCGAGCGCCTCGACCACCGCGCGGTTGCGCTCCGGCGTCGCCAGGAGCCGCCGGGTCGCGCGCGCCCAGGCGCGCCAGGACGCCTTCGGCGCGTCCGGCGCCGGAGGGGCCGGGAGGGGGGCGGGGTCGGGCACGACACGAGAGTCTACCGCCGCCCGGGCGAGGACGCGCAGGCCCGCCGTGTGCGCTTGACGACGCCCCGGCGAGCACCGGATTCAGCATACTGACAGCATGTCCAAGACCCAGACCACGACCGTCCATCATCTCGTCGGCAAGCGCTTCGTGGGGATCACCCCCGACCAGCAGCGCGTGATGATCGACGGCGAGAAGACGGCGCAGACCGGCATGCGGCCCATGCAGTTGCTCCTCAACGCGCTGGGCTCGTGCGCCGCCTACGACATCGTCGAGATGCTCGCCAAGCGCAAGCTGGAGGTGCGCTCGTATCGGGTCGAGCTCACCGGCGAGCGTGCGGACGCGACCCCGAGCCCCTACACCCGCATCCACGCCCGCCACGTCTTCGACGTGCCGGGGCTCGACGAGCGCCTGGCGAAGCGCTTCGTGGGGTTGGGCATGACCAAGTACTGCTCCGTGTCGGCGAGCATGAACGCGTCCATCGACTACGAGGTCGTGCTCGAGCACGCGCAGGAAGCCGCCGCTGCGAGTGGCTGAGCCGCTCCCCCGATCACCGGCCGGCGGGCCGGAGCCCGAGCCGGCGGCGCCCGCCGCTGCCGGCTCCTCGCTGCCCGTCACCGCGGCCCCGGCGATCGACCTGTACGACCCCGCGCTGTACTTCAACCGCGAGCTGTCCTGGCTGGCGTTCAACGAGCGGGTCCTGGAAGAGGCCGAGCGCGAGGATGCGGCGCTGCTGGAGCGCCTGAAGTTCCTGGCCATCTTCGGGTCCAACCTCGACGAGTTCATCATGATCCGCTACGCCGGCCTCAAGGAGCAGCTCGCGGCGGGCGTGACGCGCCGCACGCCCGACGGGATGACGCCGGCCGAGCAGGTGCGCGCCATCGCCGAGCGGCTGCACGGCCTGGTGGAGCGCCACCGGCGTACCCTGCGCGGCAGCGTGCTGCCGGCGCTGGCCGAGCGCGGCGTGCGCATCCGGACCGTGTCCGAGCTCGACGACGCCGAGCAGGACGCCGTGAACGCCTTCTTCGACGAGGAGCTCTACCCGGTCCTCACGCCGCTGGCGGTCGACAGCAGCCACCCCTTCCCGCGGCTGCCCAACCTCAGCTTCTCGCTGCTGCTGGACGTCGCCGACGAGGTCACGGGGGCGGTGCGCGGCGCGGTGGTGCAGGTGCCGAGCGTGCTGCCTCGCTTCCTGCGCCTGCCGGGCGCCGGCTACGACTTCGTGATGCTCGAGGACATCATCCTGGCGCGTATCGGGGAGTTGTTCCCGGGGCACGTGGTGCGGCGCGCGCACGGCTTCCGCATCACCCGCAACGCCGATATCGAGATCGCCGAGGACGAGGCCGACGACCTGCTGCACGCCATCGAGGACGAGGTGCGCCGCCGCCGCTGGGGCGACGCGGCCCGCCTGGAGGTGGACGGGACCATGCCCACGGCCTGGCGCGAGCGCCTGCGCCGGACGCTCGAGCTCGAGCCCGAGGACGTCTACACCATCCCCAACCACCTCAACGCCAGCGACTTCCTGGAGCTGACGCGGCTCGACCTGCCGGACCTGCGCGACCCGCCCTTCGCCGCCCGCTTGCCCACCGAGTATCGCGATCATGCCGGGGCGCTGGCCACCGTGGCGGCAGGCGACGTGCTCGTTCACCACCCCTTCCACGCCTTCGACGCGGTGCAGATGCTGGTCGACGAGGCCGCCGACGACCCGCGGGTGCTGGCGATCAAGATGACGCTCTACCGCGTGGGGCTGGCATCACCGGTGGTGGCCGCGCTGGCGCGCGCGGCCGGGAACGGCAAGCTGGTCACCGCCCTGGTGGAGCTCAAGGCGCGCTTCGACGAGGAGAACAACATCGTGTGGGCGCGCGAGCTGGAGCGCGCGGGCGTGCACGTCGTCTACGGTTTCGTCGGGCTCAAGACCCACTGCAAGGCGCTGCTCGTCGTGCGGCGCGAGCAGGGTGAGGGCGGGCGGGAGCTGACGCGGCGCTACGTCCACCTCGGCACCGGCAACTACAACCCCTCCACCGCCGTCGTCTACACCGACCTGGCGCTCATGACCCGCGACGAGGCGCTCGGAGCCGACGTCAGCGACCTGTTCAACTACCTCACCGGCTACAGCAAGCAGCACACCTGGAGGAAG
Source organism: uncultured bacterium (assembly GCA_964616005.1). GTDB lineage: Bacteria > Deinococcota > Deinococci > Deinococcales > Trueperaceae > JASBRS01. Next base: position 10,993 of record CAZTTB010000022.1, read on the forward strand.
CTGTGGGTGGCTCCCGAGGGGCTGCGCGAGCGGATCCTGGAGGCCATCGAACGCGAGCGTGCGCTGGCGGCGCGGGGCGAGAAGGGTCGCATCATCGCCAAGATGAACGCGCTGGTGGACCCGGAGGTGATCCGGGCGCTCTACCGCGCCTCGCAGGCCGGCGCGGAGATCGACCTGATCGTGCGGGGGACGTGCTGCCTGCGGCCCGGGGTGCCGGGTGTCAGCGAGAACATCCGCGTGCGCAGCGTGGTGGGGCGCTTCCTGGAGCACTCCCGCGTCTACTTCTTCCGCCACGGCGGCGCCGACGACCTCTACCTGGGCAGCGCCGACTGGATGCAGCGCAACCTCGATCGCCGTATCGAAGTGGTGTTCCCGGTGGAGGACGAGCGCCTCCAGCGCAAGGTCCACCAGGTGCTCGAGCTGCTGCTGCGCGACAACGTCAAGGCGCGCGAGCTCGGTTCCGACGGCGTCTACCGGTCGGCGCGGCGTACGCCCGGACAGCACCGGCTGGACGCCCAGCAGCGGCTGCTGGAGCTGTCCGAGCGGCGTCGCCTGGCGGGCTGAGGCGGCTGCGGAGCTAGGCCTGCAGAGGGCCCGGGATGTCGCTGGCGGTGGGGCGGTCGCCGCCCTCCCGACCGGCCGCGAAGCCGGTCTGCAACCCCATCAGGTAGCCGAGCTTGAGCATGAACAGGAGGGTGTCGCCGTCGTCCTGCGCGATGCGCTCCTCGACGTACTCGTGGGTCCCTTCGGGGAGCGCGACGGCGTCGATCTCCTCCTGGTAGCTCTTGCGCATCTCGTCCAGGAACGCGCGGATCGTCTCCTTGCTCATGGGGCGTCCTCTCGTGCCTCGCGCTAGCCTGCGGTCGAGGCGTCCTCGGCGAGCGCCAGCTGCTCCTCGAGCCAGGCGATGATGGCCTCGGCCGTGCCGAGGTTGGTCGCCAGCGGGACGTTGTGAACGTCGCAGATACGCAGCAGCGCGGAAACGTCGGGTTCGTGGGGCTGGGCGGTGAGCGGGTCGCGGAAGAAGACGACGGCCTTCACCCGGTCCTCGGCGATGCGGGCGCCGACCTGCAGGTCGCCGCCCTCCGGGCCGGAGCGCAGACGCTCGACACTGAGCCCCGTCTTGCTCTCCAGCACCGCCCCGGTGGTGCTGGTCGCGATGAGGGGGAAGCGCCGCAGGATGTCGGCGTGCTCGCGGGCGAAGATCGCCAGATCGAGCTTCTTCTTGTCGTGCGCGATCAGCGCAACGGACTTCATGCGTCCAGTGTAGTGGCTGCGGCCGGATGAGCGCGTGCCTGCCGTTCCCGTTCCGCCGTTCCCGTCCGGCCGTTCCCGTCAGGTGGCGTCGGCGGCGGCGAACTCCACCACCGTGCCGAGCGGGGCCTGTGCCAGTCGCCACAACTCGCGCACGTCGACCACCGCGGGCTTGGCGTAGCCGCCGGTGCGGCCGCGGTCGGCCAGCAGCACGATGGGGTGGCCGTCGGCCGGGAGCTGCAACGCGCCCCAGGGGGAGCCCTCGCTGCGCACGTCGGGTGCGCTCTGGGGCAGAGGCGGCCCCTCCAGTCGCACGCCGGTGCGGTCGAAGCCGGCCACCCTGAAGCGGGAGGCGGTCAGGCGCGCGAACGTCTCCGGGTCGTACTGCGGCCCTCGGTGCACCCTCAGCAGCAGCCGCTCGGGGTAGCGGGGACGGTACGCGCTCGGGCCCGCGGCGCGGCCGCCACGGGCGGCGCCCGTGCCGAGCAGGTCCCCGGGCCGTAACGCGTGTCGGCCGCCGCCGACGCCGGCGCGCAGGTCGGTGCTGGCCGAGCCGCCGTAGCGCTCGGCGGCGATCCCGCCGGCCAGCGCCAGGTAGCTGGCGCGACCGTGGGCACGGCCTCCGGGCACCAGCTCGAGCACGGCGCCCGCCGGCCATGCGAACGGCTCCCCCGTCGCCTGCGGGCGCCCGTCGAGCCGCGCCCGGTGACCGCCGCACATCAGGGCCGCGGTGACGGGCTCCAGGGCGCGCAACGTCAGTGGCAGGGCCAGCAGCTCCAACGCGGGGGCGTCGGCGGCGTTGCCCGCGGCGGCGTTGGCGAACTCGAGCGCCAGCGGGTCGAGGGCGCCCGCCTGCGCCATCCCCAGGTGCCCGACGCGCCAGCGCGGTCCTGCCTGGAGGGTGGCGGAGGGTGCCCACGCCTCGACCACCTCGAGGACGGCCGGTGCAGCGGCGTCGCCCAGCGTGGCGCGCTCGGTCCCGCGCGCCGGGCGCGGGGTGGGCGGCCCTCCGGCAGCCGGCGCGTCGGGCCCGGGCCCGACGGCGACGAAGCGCACCTCGTCCCCGGGCGCCCAGGCGCGGGGGGGCCAGGGGTGCGGGTCGAACAGCGGCTCATCGGTACGTCCCACGATCCACCAGCCACCGGGGCTGGCGCTGGGGTAGATGCCGGCGTGGTCGCCGGCGATCGCCACCGAGCCGGCGGGCACGCGCATCCTGGGGGTCTCCCGGCGCGGCGTGACCAGCGCCCTGGGCAGCCCCAGCAGGTAGGGGAAGCCGGGGGTGAAACCCAGGAAGGCGACGGTATAGAGCGCGCCGGCGTGGAGCGCCACGATGCGCTCCCAGGGGAGTCCCAGCCGCGCCGTGAGCTCGCGGCTGTCGGCGTCCGCGCCGTAGCGCACCTCGACGCGGCGGCGGGTCGCCGCCGGCGCTTCGTGCTCGAGCCCGTGGTCGACCGTGTCCAGCCAGCGCTGGAGCCGTGCCGGCGAGGTGCCGGGGCGGAACTCCACCAGCAGGCTGGTGTAGCCCGGGACCACGTCGCGCACCGTTGCGGGCGCGCTCGCCAGCAGCGCGCGCTGCAGCGCGCCCAGGCGCAGCGCGGTCTCGGGCGAGGGGGCGTCGGCGACGTCGACGTACCAGGCGGCCGGCCCGGCGCTGCGGATCTTCACGCGCCCGGTTGCGCGTCCGGTCGGGCGACGCTCACGCCCGCGTCCTCGAGCGCGCCGCGGACGCGGCGGGCGAGGTCCACGGCCGCCGCGGTGTCGCCGTGAAGGCACAGGGTGTCGACGTTCAGCCGGAGCTCGCTGCCGTCGACGGCACGGACGCGCCCTGCGGTGGCGAGCGTCAGCGCCTGCTCGACCACGCGTTCGGGGTCGACGTGCACCGCCCCGGGGGTGCCTCGCGGCGCCAGCGTGCCGTCGGCGAGGTAGGCGCGATCCAGGAACCCTTCACGCAGCACCGGCACGCCGGCACCGACCAGGGCCCGCTCGGCGACGGAGCCTGCCAGCACCATGATGGGCAGCCCCGGGTCGAAGGCGGCGACGGCCTCGGCCACCGCCAGCGCCAGCTCGGCGCGCGTCGCCATGGCGTTGTACAGGGCGCCGTGCGGCTTGACGTGCGCCAGTGGCAGGGCCTCGGCCCGCGCCAGCGCCGCCAGGGCGCCGATCTGGTAGAGCACGTCGTCGCGCACCACGTCGGTCGGGAGCTCCATGGGGACGCGCCCGAAGCCGCGCAGATCCCAGTAGCCCGGGTGGGCGCCGACGGCGGCGCCGGCCTCGCGCGCAGCGCGCAGGGTGCGGCGCAGACCCCGGGGATCGCCGGCATGGAAGCCACACGCCACGTTGGCGGAGCTCACCAGCCGCAGCAGGGCGGCGTCGTCGCCGAGTTGCCAGCGTCCGAACGACTCGCCGAGGTCGCTGTTCAGGTCGATGGTCACGGCCTCCATGGTAGCGGTTCGGGCGGCCGCCGCGGCGCTGTGTCGGGCGCGCGGCGGGCGGGCGCGGCGGCGCCTGCATAGGATGGGGCAGCATGAACGACGTATCGCTGGGACCCGTGGTGCTGAGCGGACCGCGCTTCGGCGTGGCGCTGGCGTTGATCGCCCTGCTCGTCACGGCCGAGATCCTCGATCGGCACGGCCGCAAGGGGGTGGCGCCGGTGGCCTGGAATGCCGTGGTGCTGGGCCTGCTGGCCGCCCGTCTGGGCTATGTGGCGTTGCACCTGGGCAGCTATGCCCGCGCCCCGCTGAGCGCTCTGTACATCTGGCAGGGGGGGTTCAGCCTGCCGTTCGGGGCGGTCGCCGCGGTCGCGTACGCGGTGACGGTGCTGCGTGCGCGCAGGGTGCTGCTCGGCGGCGCCCTGCTGGCCGGGCTGATCGGCGCCGTGGTGTGGGGCGGTTGGCAGCTCGCCTCCGGCCCTCCGCCGGCGCCTGCGCCCGACGTGCTCACCACCCGCCTGCAGGGGCTCGACGGCTCGACCAGCGATATCGCGGCCTTCGTGGGCCGGCCGCTGGTGGTCAACCTGTGGGCGACCTGGTGCGCTCCTTGCCAGCGGGAGCTGCCGATGCTGGCCTCGCAGGCGGCCGCCACCCCGGACGTGACCTTCCTGTTCGTGTCCCAGGGCGAGCCGCAGCCACGCGTTGCTGCCTATCTGAAGGAGCATCACCTGTCCCTTCAGCACGTCTTCCTCGACGCCGGCAGCCGGCTCTCGGCCGCGGTCTCGACCCGCGGGCTGCCCACCACCCTGTTCTTCGACGCCCGCGGGAAGCTGGTGGGCCGCTGGCTGGGCGAGCTGTCCGTGGCGAAGCTGGGCGACGAGTTGAAGCGCGTTCGCTGAGCGCCTCCGGCTCCGCAGCGGGAGGTGCTCGCCACGCGGTCCGGCGGTTCTCGCCCCTTGGCCCTTGACAGCTTCCGCGCTGCAGGTATACACTCATTTTTGCCGCTCGAAACGGCGGCGAGGACATTGACAGCGGAATAGGAGCGAAACGAGCAGCGAGCTCGACAAGAGTTGTGCCGTCTATGACAGCACTTCTTGTCGAAGCGCGGTGACGTCCTTGTTGTTCGAGGACGAAATCGTGCGTCTGCTCACTCATCCATCCTTTAGTCAAACAGAAGGTTAAGTTACTAAGGGCACACGGTGGATGCCTTGGCAGCCGAACCGATGAAGGACGTGGCTACCTGCGATAAGCTTCGGGGAGCTGGAAGCAAGCGTTGATCCGGAGATTTCCGAATGGGGAAACCCAACGGGGCGAACCCCCGTTACCCGCGACTGAACACATAGGTCGTGTGGAGGGAACCCAGGGAACTGAAACATCTAAGTACCTGGAGGAAAATAAAGAAACCTCGATTCCCCTAGTAGCGGCGAGCGAAGAGGGAATAGCCTAAACCGCCTCCCACGGGAGGCGGGGTTGTAGGACCAGCATCATGGACTCGAGCGTCTAGCCGAACCGCACTGGAAAGGCGGGCCACAGAAGGTGAAAGCCCTGTAGGCGAAAGGCGCGGAAGCTTAGCTGGCACCTGAGTAGCGCGAGCCACGTGGAATCTCGCGTGAAGCTACGGGGACCACCCCGTAAGGCTAAATATTCCGGCTGACCGATAGTGAACCAGTACCGTGAGGGAAAGGTGAAAAGCACCCCGTGAGGGGAGTGAAATAGTACCTGAAACCGTGTGCTTACAAGCAGTCACAGCCCTATGCGGGCCCCTAGGGCCCGAATGGGTGGTGGCGTGCCTCTTGAAGCATGATCCTGCGACTTACTGGCAGTGCCGAGTTTAAGCCGATAGGCGGAGGCGTAGCGAAAGCGAGTCTGAACAGGGCGTTCAGGCGCTGTCAGTAGACCCGAAACCGGATGAGCTAGCCATGGCCAGGATGAAGCCTCCGTAACAGGAGGTGGAGGTCCGAACCCGTTGAGGTTTAAAACTCTTGGGATGAGCTGTGGTTAGGAGTGAAAAGCTAACCGAATCCGGAGATAGCTGGTTCTCCCCGAAATAGCTTTAGGGCTAGCCTCGGGGGTTTACCAGTGGCTGTAAAGCACTGATTGGGCTAGGGGGCTTACCAGCTTACCAAACCCTGTCAAACTCTGAAGGCTACTGGTCCATACCCCGGGAGTCAGTCTGCGTGAGCTAACTTTCGTAGACAAGAGGGAAACAACCCAGACCGTCAGTTAAGGTCCCCAAGTCATGGCTGAGTGGAGAAGGATGTGGAGACGCTAGGACAGCTAGGAGGTTGGCTTAGAAGCAGCCATTCCTTTAAAGAGTGCGTAATAGCTCACTAGTCGAGCGTCTCTGCGCCGAAGATGATCGGGGCTAAGCCATGCACCGAAACTACGGCAGTGCAGCCTATGGCTGTGCTGGGTAGGGGAGCGTTCCGTAGGCCGTTGAAGCGGTACCGCAAGGAGCCGTGGAGGTATCGGAAGTGCGAATGCAGGAATGAGTAACGATAAGAAGGGTGAGAATCCCTTCCGCCGAAAGCCCAAGGTTTCCTGAGCAAGGGTCGTCCCCTCAGGGTTAGGCGGGACCTAAGGCGAGGCCGAAAGGCGTAGTCGATGGACAGCAGGTCAATATTCCTGCCCTGCTTCCGTGGAGTGATGGGGTGACGCATTAGGATAGGCCAACCGGAGCCATGGCTGTGCCCGGCGGCCTGCGAAGCTGCGAGGGATAGGCAAATCCGCCCTCGAATACAGTGACGTTGGTCGGGAAGGCCCTACGGGGCTGATAACTGGTCGAATCCACGGTGCCAAGAAAAACCTCTAAACGTTGAAGCGGAAGCACCCGTACCAAAACCGACACAGGTGGGCGAGTGTAAGAGCACTAAGGCGCGCGAGAGAACTCTGGTTAAGGAACTCTGCAAAATAGCCCCGTAACTTCGGGAGAAGGGGTCCCGCGTGTAGGGTTGTCATTCGTGACTGCCCGAGGCGGGCGCAGTGAATTGGCTCTAGCGACTGTTTACCACAATCACAGCACTCTGCTAACCCTTGAAGGGGATGTATAGGGTGTGACACCTGCCCGGTGCTGGAAGGTTAAGGGGAGGCGTGCAAGCGCCGAACTGAAGCCCCAGTGAACGGCGGCCGTAACTATAACGGTCCTAAGGTAGCGAAATTCCTTGTCAGGTAAGTTCTGACCTGCACGAATGGTGTAACGACTGGAGCGCTGTCTCAACCAGAGACTCGGTGAAATTGAACTGGCCGTATAGATGCGGCCTACCCGCAGCAGGACGAAAAGACCCCGTGGAGCTTTACTACAGCTTGATGTTGACGTTTGGACTGGTCTGTGTAGGATAGGTGGGAGACTGTGAAGCCGGGCCGCTAGACTCGGTGGAGTCAACGGTGAAATACCACCCTGATCGGTTCGAACGCCTAACCTGCGCCCGTTATCCGGGCGAGGGACAGCGTTAGGTGGGTAGTTTGACTGGGGCGGTCGCCTCCCAAAGTGTAACGGAGGCGCGCAAAGGTTCCCTCAGCACGGTCGGAAATCGTGCATAGAGCGCAAGGGTATATGGGAGCTTGACTGCGAGACATACACGTCGAGCAGGGACGAAAGTCGGCCCTAGTGAACCGGTGGTACCTCGTGGAAGGGCCATCGATCAACGGATAAAAGTTACCCCGGGGATAACAGGCTGATACCGCCCGAGAGTTCACATCGGCGGCGGTGTTTGGCACCTCGATGTCGGCTCGTCATATCCTGGGGCTGGAGAAGGTCCCAAGGGTCCGGCTGTTCGCCGGTTAAAATGGCACGCGAGCTGGGTTCAGAACGTCGTGAGACAGTTCGGTCTCTATCCGCTGTGGGCGTAGGAAAGTTGAGGAGAGCTGTTCCTAGTACGAGAGGACCGGAATGGACACACCTCTAGTGTCTTAGCTGTCGCACCCGCGGCACATGCTAAGTAGCTATGTGTGGAACGGATAAGCGCTGAAGGCATCTAAGCGCGAAGCCGACTCCAAGATGAGCTTTCCCATCCCCTTGTGGGAGTAAGACCCCCGGAAGACCACCGGGTTGATAGGCTGGGAGTGTAAGCACGGCAACGTGTTTAGCTGACCAGTACTAATCGGTCGAGGACTTAACCTTTTGCGGACTCATCCTGAGGAAGCAGACCTCGGCTCGTATGCGCTCCTGTTCCCTGTCACTATTTTTTCTCTTCGTGCTTGTAGCGGCGTGGACCCACCCGATCCCATTCCGAACTCGGAAGTTAAGCACGCCAGCGCCGATGATAGTTGGGGGGCAGCCCCCTGCGAAAGTAGGTCAGTGCGGGGAGATTATATTCTCGGGCAGAGGGTCTAAGGCTTCGGTCTTAGACCTCTTGCCGTGCGGGAGTAGCTCAGCTGGTAGAGCACTACCTTGCCAAGGTAGATGTCGCGGGTTCGAATCCCGTCTCCCGCTCCACAATCGATGCCGTGCCAGACGGTAGGCATGCGGCCCCCACCCAACGGTGGGGGCCGCTGCTTCGTACCGGGTCCGGACGAACAGAAGGTCCGGACGAACAGAAGCCGCCCCGTAGGGCGGCCGAGGCCTGAGCGGGCACGCGAGCGTGCCGGCGGACCCTCATCGTCGGTGTGGTGGGCTCTGGCGGCGCAGCTGGGCCGCGCCACGGCTACCGCTGCGCGAAGGGGTCCCGACCGGGATCGGACGGAGTCCCCGCCAGGACCTGTCGGATGTGGTGTTCCATGCGCTGGCCGACGCGATCCCAGTTGTATCGATCCCGGGCGAGTGCGCGGCCGTTCTCGCCGAGACGGCGGCGGCGCTCGGGGTCCGAGAGCAGCGCGTCGAGGTGGGCGGCCAGGCTGTCGGCATCGCCGGGCTCGATCAGGTAGCCGTTGTGCCCGTCTTCGACCATGTCGGGCAGGGCGCCGACGCGCGTGGAGAGGATCGGGAGGCCGTGCGACATGGCTTCGACGAAGACGATCCCGAAGGGCTCCTGCCAGGTGGGCATGCAGAAGACGCTGGCCTGCTCGTAGTACTCGTTCACGCGATCGAGGGAGACGGGTCCGACCCGGTCCACGTTGGGCTCGTCGAGGGCGGGAGAGGCGCCGACGAGAGTCAACGTGGCGTCGGGGTGACGGGGGCGGATCCGGCGGAAGGCTTCCAGAAGGGTGGGGCCCCCCTTGCGCTCCCAGTCCAAGCCGACGAACAGGATGCGCTTGCCGTCGTAGCGCTCGCCCGACCTCGGACGCAGCGCGACCTTCGCGTTGCTCCCGGCATACACGCAGTGCACCCGCTCCGGCTCGAGGCCGTAGTGGGTGACCAGGGTCTGGAGCACGTTGTGGCTCCGCACGAACACACGAGAGGCGTTGTGGTAGATGGCGGCCTCGAGGGCCTGCCAACGGGGGGGATAGAGGCTTCGCTCCAGGCCTGATGCGTACTCCAGGTTGCTGCGGTTGGTGTGATCGGTATAGATGAGATGGGGAACGCCGGGCACGCTCGTGTCGAACAACGACTGCATCTGGAAGGAGAAGGCGTGTTCGCCGGGACGGATCCAGTCGCGGGCCAGGCGCTTGACGCGGCCGTAGAGGTAGCGCGTACGGAGGAAGCTCTGGCGCACCTTGCGTCTTCCCCGCAAGATGTCCCAGCCGTAGGCGCCCAGGGTCGCGCCGGCGTTGACGGCCAGGAGGTCCGGGCGGGAACGCACCAGCGTCGAGAGATCGAGCACGTCGACCTCGTACTCGGGGAAGCGTTGTTGGAGCTGTGCCAGCACGAACTCCGATGCCAGGGGGATGGTCCCCACCTTCAGGAAAGCGATGCGCCGGGCCGTGCCGGCGGACGGCGCGCTCATCCTGTTGCGGCGACGCAACCGAGCCGGACGGCACGGTCCGGCTGTTGAGCGGGCAACCCGCTCATGGACGTCGGCGATCGATGTTCCATCGGGCTACTGTAGCAGACGATCGGGGCCCCTCGATGACGCTCCCGGAGCCGGGGAATCGCCCCGCTGGGTCCCGGCATGACACGACGCCCGAACGGTCGTTCGGGGACCGATCGCACGAGCGATGCCGGGCCCGCCGCGCCGCCCGCAGCGGGGCCCGCAGCGAGGCCCGGGGGCTCTGGCGTCGCGCGGCGTCAGGACGGAGCGTGTAACGGTTGCGGATCTTCCGGGAGGTCGTCCCGTAGCGCGCTCATTGATAGTAGGATGTCTTCTACGGTGATCGACTTGCTTGGCCCCTCCGTGGGCAACCCGCCGTTTACCGAAGAGAACGCGGGTGACCGGGGAGAGGCCCGGCACCGAAGGAGGTACTGATGAGAAAGGCTACCGGCCTAGCATTCGTCGTTTCAGTGGTGTTGGCCTTCGGCGCGACCTTCGCGCTCGCCCAGGGCAGCACCAAGACCCCGACTGCCTCGAACTTTCTTGCCGGCGTCGTCACCGACACCGGCGGTATCGACGACCGGTCGTTCAACGCCTCGGCATGGCAGGGCCTCAAGGAAGCGGAAGCGGCCTACGGCATCAAGGCCCAGTACCTGTCGTCGACGAACCAGAGCGACTACGCTCCCAACATCCAGGCCTTCATCCAGAAGAACGCCAACCTCATCGTTACGGTCGGCTTCCTCATGGGCGACGCGACCAAGGCCGCGGCTGCGGCCCACCCGGACCAGAAGTTCGCCATCGTGGACTACACCTACGATCCCGCGATCCCGAACGTTCTCGGGCTGATCTACAACACCAACCAGGCCGCCTTCCTCGGCGGCTACCTGGCCGCGGCGATGTCGAAGTCGGGCGCCGTGGGGACCTTCGGCGGCATGAAGATCCCGACCGTCACCATCTACATGGACGGCTTCACCGCCGGCGTCCGCTACTACGACCAGCAGAACGGCAAGTCCGTCAAGGTCCTCGGCTGGGATCCCGAGAAGGCCTCCGGCACCTTCACCAACGACTTCACCAACCAGGCGAAGGGCAAGACGGTGACCGAGGCCCTGATGAACCAGGGCGCCGACATCATCTTCCCGGTCGCAGGCTCGGTGGGCCTGGGCTCGGCCGCCGCCGTGCAACAGCACGACAGCGCCTCCCCGAACAGCCCGGTGTACATGGAGTGGGTCGACACCGATGGCTGCGTGTCCGCTCCCCAGTACTGCAGCCTCTTCCTGACCAGCGTCACCAAGGGGATCGCCAACTCGGTCAAGGCGGCCGTCGGCGAGGTCCTCGACGGCACCTTCAAGGGCGGCAACTACGTCGGCACGCTCGAGAACGGCGGCACCGGCCTCGCTCCCTTCCACGACTTCGAGAGCAAGATCCCCGACGCGGTGAAGTCGGAGCTGCAGACCATCAAGAAGGGCATCATCGACGGCTCGATCTCCGTCGACCCGAAGTCCTATCCCATTCCGTGACGACGGTCGTAGCCGCGCTTTCCGAACGCAATGCGCCTTGAGCTACGTGGCATAACCAAGCGGTTCGGTGACCTCGTCGCCAACGACCGCATCGACCTGACCGCCGAGGGGGGCGAAGTGCACGCCCTCCTCGGCGAGAACGGCGCCGGCAAGACGACGCTCATGAACGTTCTCGACGGTCTGTACCGGCCGGACGAGGGCACCATCCTCATCGATGGCGAGCCTGTCCGGTTCGAGGACCCCGGTGATGCCATCCGGGCGGGCATCGGCATGGTGCACCAGAACTTCATGCTCATCCCGGTGTTCACGGTCGCCGAGAACGTCATGCTCGGTTTCGAGCGCACGCGCCGCGGCGGTTTCCTCGACCGGAAACGGGCCCGCTCGGAGATCCGGGAGCTGTCGGTGCGCTTCCGCTTGGAGGTCGATCCCGACGCGCTCGTCGGCGATCTCTCGGTCGGACAGCAGCAGCGCGTCGAGATCGTCAAGGCGTTGGCGCGTGAGGCGCAGGTGCTCATCCTCGACGAACCTACCGCGGTCCTCACGCCGCAGGAGATCGACGACCTGTTCCGGGTCGTTCGCTCCCTCCGCGAGTCGGGGAAGACGATCCTCTTCATCACCCACAAGCTCAAGGAAGTCCTGGCGGTGGCCGACCGGATCACCGTCATCCGTCTGGGGAAGGTGATCGGATCGACGCGCCCAAGCGAGACCGACGAGTCGCGGCTGGCCTCGATGATGGTCGGTCGCGGCGTCGAGCTGCAGGTGAGCAAGGACCCGGCGAAGCCCGGAGAGCCGGTGCTCGAGGTGGAAGACCTGACGGCACTCGACGATTCGGGCCAGGTCGCCGTGGACGGGGTGTCCTTCCGGGTACGCGCGGGTGAGATCCTGTCGGTCGCCGGCGTGCAGGGCAACGGCCAGACCGAGCTCGCCGAAGCGCTCACGGGGTTGGCCACGGTGGTCGCCGGCACGGTCCGCATCGCTGGCAAGGACGTGACCGGGGCTTCGCCGAAGGACGTCCTCCGCTCGGGCGTGGGCCACGTGCCGGAGGACCGCCTGCGCGACGGCCTGGTCGGTAGCTTCTCGATCGCCGAGAATCTGATCCTGGACGTCTTCGATGAGGTGCCCTACTCGCACCGGGGCGCCCTCGACTGGGGCCGCATCCATTCCAGTGCCGAGGAGCGCCTGAAGGAGTTCGATATCCGGGCTAGCAGCATCCACACCGCTGCTGCGACGCTGTCCGGGGGCAACCAGCAGAAGGTCATCGTCGCGCGCGAGCTCTCGCGGGACATCCGTCTGATCATCGTGGCGCAACCGACGCGCGGCCTCGACGTGGCCTCGATCGAGTACGTGCACCGTCGGCTGGTGGCGGCACGGGATGCGGGCGCGGCCGTGCTGCTGATCTCCGCGGAGCTCGACGAGGCCATGCAACTCGCCGACCGTATCGTGGTCATGTACCGCGGGAAGCTCGTCGGGCCCTACGAGCAGTCGGAGGTCACGAGGGATCAGGTCGGGTTGCTGATGGCGGGCGGCCGACCTGAGGAGATCATGGCCGGGGGGGCGCGATGAGCGACGATCCCGTTCGGCCCGGGGCCGAACCGCGTGCAGGGTCCTCCGTCCTCGCGAGGATCGGCGGCTTCTTCCTGAGCGGCAACGTGGTGATGGTCACCTTCCTCGCCTTCGTGAGCGCGCTCGTCCTCGGGGCGATCATCATCATCCTGGCGAGCCCGGATGCCATGGCCGCCTGGGACCACGTCGGCCGGGCGCCCGGTGCGGCCTTGGGGCGGAGCTGGCACGCCATCGCCACCGCCTACTCGGCGCTCTTCATCGGCTCGATCGGGAGCCCGCGCGGCATCGTGCAGGCGATCGCGAGCGGGGACGGCGCGAAGATCTCGAGCGCCTTGTATCCGCTGTCGGAGACGCTGGTCTCGACGACCCCGCTGATGATGTCGGGTCTGGGCATCGCGCTCGCGTTCCGGGCGGGGCTGTTCGACATCGGAGGTCAGGGCCAGCTCATCCTCGGTGCGCTCGGGGCGACCCTGGCGGGCTTCCTCCTGCCGGGTCTTCCCATCTACCTACACCTGCCTCTCGCCATCGTCGTGGGCGCGGCGTTCGGCGCGGCATGGGGCTTCATCCCCGGCCTGCTCAAGGCGCGCACGGGCGCGCACGAGGTCATCACCTCGATGATGCTCAACTACGTCGCGCTGAACCTTCTGACCTACCTGCTCACCACGGCGCTGTTCCAGAGGCCGCCGCGCTACCAGCCCGTGTCCAAGGCCGTTGCGGCCACGGCGCAGTTGCCTCATATCGCCGGACCGTCCTTGCGCGTGAACCTCGGCATCGTGCTGGCGCTGATCAGCATGGTGGGGGTCGCGTGGCTCCTGCAGCGGAGCACGCTAGGGTTCAAGTTCCGGATGCTCGGGGCCAACCGCGAGGCGGCGCGCGTCGCCGGCGTGAACATCAGCCGGCAGTACGTGCTCGCGATGACGCTGGCGGGAGCGATCGTGGGGCTCGCCGGCGCCTTCATGGTGCTCGGCGTCGACCACCAGGTCGCGGCGGGCTACGGAGGCACCATCGGCTTCGACGGCATCACGGTCGCGATCCTCGGTCAGGGCAATCCCTACGGCGTCGGGCTGTCGGCGCTGCTGTTCGGGGCCTTCGCGGCCGGCGGCCGGACGATGCAGCTCAACGCGAACATCCCGCTTCAGCTCGTGCAGGTGCTGCAGGCGGTGCTGGTTCTGTTCGTGGCGGCGCCCGGCGTCATCCGCACCATCTTCCGGATCCGCGTGCGCGGAGCCGGTAGGGTCTTCGGAGGCTGGTCCGGATGAGCGACTCCCCGTCCACCGCGCTCGGAGGCCGCGAGCTGCGCAAGGACCTTGCCGCCGTGCGTCGGCGGGGGCTGGCGATCGCCCTGTGGGTGCTCGCGGCGCTCGACCTGCTGGTGTTCGCGCGCACGGTCTCGCCCGGCTCGACGACGGTCTTCGAGCTCAACGCCCCGCCGGCCCTCCCGGTGCCGGCCCTCCACCTCCCGGTGTTCGCCACGCTCCTCGTGCTCGGGATCGTCTGCGCCCTGCTGGGCGTGGTGCAGTACCTGTGGAAGGGGAATCGGCAGACGTACCTGCTCCTTGGCATCGGCCTGGCGCTGACGGGCGTCGCCTTCCTCGCCTGGGCGGGGAAGGGAGAGACGGTCGACATCGAGGGCCTGCTCATGACCTCGCTCATCGAGGCGGTGCCCCTCACCCTCGGGGCCCTCTCCGGGTTGCTGTGTGAGCGTTCGGGCGTCATCAACATCGCCATCGAGGGACAGTTCCTCATCGCCGCCTTCGTCGGGGCGGTGGTCGGAAGCGCCACCGGGAACCTGTGGCTCGGGCTGCTGTGCGGCGCGCTCTCCGGGGGGTTGGTGGGGCTGCTCCTCGCCGTCTTCACCATCACCTATGGGGCGGACCAGATCATCGTGGGCGTCGTCATCGATGCTTTCGCCCTGGGCCTGACGACGTTCTTCTTGTTGAGCTTGCTCGTACCCAACCAGATGACGCTCAACAGCCCGGCGGTCTTCGGGCCGATCCCCATCCCGCTCCTCGACAGGATCCCGGTCATCGGGCCGCTGCTGTTCAACCAGAACATCATGGTCTACCTCGCCATCATCATCCTGGTGATCGTGCAGGTCGCGCTCTTCCAGACGCGTTGGGGCCTGAGGGTACGCGCGGTCGGCGAGCATCCCCGGGCGGCCGAGACGGTGGGGATCAAGGTCCAGCGGGTACGCTACCGCAACGTCATCCTCGGCGGCATCGTTGCGGGTATCGGCGGCGCCTCCTTCACCATCGGATCCACCGGCCAGTTCGCCCACAACATGACCGCGGGCCTGGGCTACATCGCCCTGGCGGCGATGATCTTCGGGCGGTGGCGCCCTCTCGGGGCTCTCGGCGCGGCCCTCCTCTTCGGGTTCTTCGACGCCCTGCAGTTCACCCTGTCGGCTCTGAACGCCCCGATCCCGTCGGACTTCCTCTCGATGTTCCCCTACCTGGCGACGATCATCGCGGTCGCAGGGCTGGTGGGCCGGGTCGTGCCCCCCGCAGCCGACGGACAGCCCTACGCGCGCGAGTGATGGGCACGTGGAAGGGACCGAAGCCGCTCCCGGCGGTCCGTCCGACCACATCCGGATAGGGCAGGTGCCGGCCCCTGCGCAGCTGCGCGCCTTCGCCGAAGGCGCGCACGCGGACGGTCGGCGTCTGGTGGTCGGCGCCCTGATCCACGACCGCGAGGGGCGCCTGTTCGTGCAGCAGCGCAGCCAGGACCGGGCGCTGTACCCCGGCTGCTGGGATGTGGTGGGGGGCCACGCCGAGGCCGGGGAGGGCGTCCTCGAGGCGTTGGCGCGCGAGGTGTTGGAGGAGACCGGCTGGCGCCTCGCGACCGTGGGCGAGGTGGTCGAGATCCTCGACTGGCAGGCCGGCGGCGAGCCCAAGCGCGAGATCGACCTGCTGATCGCGGTCGAGGGGGACCTGGACGCGCCCAGACTGGAGCGCGGCAAGCACACCGGGGCCCGCTGGCTGGCGCCCGACGAGCTGCCGCTGCTGCTGCAACGACGGGATCCCGACGACGTCTTCATCCACGACATCGTGCGCCGCGCGTTCATGCTGCTGGCGCAGCGTCCGGCGCCGTAGCCGCGCCGCGCGGAAGGAGTCGCAGCTGCGACCGGGTCGGGTTGGGTAGGTCCGAGCTGGGTAGGTCCGAGCTGGGTAGGTTGGGGCTGGGTAGGTTGGGGCGGGGAAGGATCGAGCGTCGGCAGGTCTAACCGTCCGTTAACGGGGGTCCGACATACTCCTCGCATGCCTGCCCACGAAGCAACTCTCCCACATCCGTGGAGCGCGCGATGAGCGCGCGCGAGCAGGACACGGGGCCTCGCAGCCGCGCCGTCCTCCATCCCGGCGATCGAGCCGGCCTCCTTCTTCTGAGGCTGGGACTCGGTGGCGTGCTTGTCTGGTTCGGCGCGGCGGAGCTCCACGACCCCAGTTCCTGGGCGGTGTTCGTTCCCAAGCTGTTCGATCCCGTGCAGGCGCCGTTGATGTTCCTCCATGCCACGGCCTTGCTGGTGACCGGTGCGCTGCTGTTCGTCGGCATGTTCCACCGCTTGGCGGCCTGGCTCGGGGGGCTCATCCTGCTCGCAATCCTCGGCGCCCTGGCCATGACGGGAACGGTCGACAGCGTGTTCGTGCGCGACGTAGGCCTGGCTTGCGGCGCCTTCGCGCTGGCGCTCTCCCCCACCGCCGCCCAACTCCCCGGTGTCGATCGCTGGCTGGCGCAGCGCCCGCGTCGCGGGTACGTCGTGCCGGCGCTGTCCTACGCGGTCTTGCTCGCGGCCGTCGTGGGCGTCCTGGCAGCGACAGCGGCCCCGACCACGGGCTCCAGCACGGCCCTCAACAACCTCGGAGGTATGGGAGGTCTGTCGACGGTGGGCAGCGCGCCGTCCGGCGGCGCGTCGGGACCCGTAACGTCCACCGCCAGTACCTCCGCCGCCGTCACGTCCGCCGCCGTCACGTCCGCCGCCAGCCCTTCCTCGTCCTCCACCGGCCTCGGCTCGGTCGGCGCCCTGGCACCGACCTCCAACGGCCACTGATCGAGCACTGACCGAACCCTGTCCGCGCCGCGCCGGCGCTCCAGGACCGCAGCGTGTCGCGAGCGCGCCACGCTGCGGCGGGACCCCGAGCGCTCCGGAACCCCGATCCCAGGTCGGCCCTTCGACGCCGACAAGCATAGGAGACCCATCGTGAACGAACCCCAGCCCACCGCCCCCCGTCCGGCCGCCTCGGCCCGCCGTCGGCTCGCCGTCGCTCCGCTCCTCGCGGCCGTCCTGGTCGCCGGCGGGGTCGGTACCGCCGCCTTCGCGCAGGGTGGCACCAGTACCAACAACTCGACCTCGTCCACACAGTGCCGACGCCTCCAGGACACGCAGTACTGGCCGGTCTCCAACCAGATCGCACCGATGCCGAGCCCGGTACCCAACAGGACCCAGGCGGCACTGGACGGGTTCGTCGTCAACCCCCAGAAGAACGCCGACGGCACCATCACCATCGACATCGAGCGGCAGGGCCGGTCCGACAACGAGACCAACGAGAAGGCCGATCAGGATGACATCAAGGTCGATGTCGCCAACGGTCAGAAGCTCTACTTCCTCGAAGGGGAGATGGGCGACGACGCCGTGGGCATCGACACCCACCTCAACGACGAGGCGGTGGTCCTCACCGACGCGAACGGCTGCATCCTGAAGTGACGTCCTGACAGCGGCCCGGGTTCCTCCCGCCGTTCCAACGTCCCCCGCCCCGAACGCGCTACCGCGCGCTCGGGGCGGGTGCGTGTGTGCGTGTGAGCGGGGGGAGGGGGCTGTGAGAGCGGCACCGGCGCCCGTGCGCGTGCGACGCGCTACGACCCGGGCGCCGGGAAGCGCCCCGGGTACAGTGCCCGGTACACCGCGATGTTCAGGAGCACGCTCTGCATGTACTCGCGCGTCTCCAGCGAGTCGATGGCGCGATAGAGGTCGTTCATGTTGCGCTTCACCTCGGGTCCGTCGAACAGACGTCCGATGTAGCCCTGCCCGCGGTTGTACGAGGCCACTGCCAGCGCCTGGTCGCCGTGGAACTGCCGCATCAGGAAGCCCAGGTAGTAGGTGCCGTAGCGGATGTTGGCGGCGGCGTCGAAAGGATCGGCCGCCGGCGTGTCCCCCTGGAGCTGACCCAGCCAGTCCCAGGTGGGCGGCGTGACCTGCATCAGGCCCATGGCGTCGGAACGCGAGACCGCCACCGGGCTGAAGGCCGACTCCTTGCGCATGACGGCCCACACCATCACCGGCGAGATGCCGGCCGCAGCGGCCTGTCGCTCCACACTCGGGGCGTAGGCGGTGGGGTAGGCCAGACGCCACACCTCGACCGAGCGGCTCCCCAACGCGATGAGCTCACGCGCGGCATAGACGCTCTGGCGGTACTCGTCGAGGCTCTGCAGCATCTGCGCGATCGACACGATGTGCGCCGCCTCATCGAGGGAAGGCGGTGCGGATGCGTCGGTGGTGGCGCCGAAGGCGCGAAGCTCGAAGAGCAGCTCGCCGACCGCCGCCGGGGTGTCATGGACACCGACCAGGGCGCGGGCGAGCTGCAGCGTGGCGGCGGCCGATCCCGTGGGTGACGCGCCGGCTGCTCCGTCGGTCGTCCCGGTGATGGTGCCGGTGATGGTGCCTTTGGTGGTGCCGGGAGCTTCCCCGAGCAGCGGGCCGGTCGCCGTGGCGGCGGTGCGACCGCCGGTCGTGCTGCCGGCCGTGCTGCCGGTCGTGCCGGCGCCCGTGGCGCGACCTCCGGCCGCCGCGGTGGCGCGCGGGCCGGTGAACACCGATCCTGGGGTCGCCGGTGTGGGCACGTCGAGGTGGCGTCCCAGCTCGAGCGCGAAGAAGCTGGTATCGGGCACCAGCGCGGCGGCTGTGCGGGCGACGTCGGGCATCCCCAGTCGTTCGGCCAGCACGTAGGCGCGATAGGCGGCGTCGTCGGTGTAGGCGCTGCTGCCGCGCGCCAGTTGCAGGTAGATGGGGATGGCGTCGGCGTAGCGCTGCTTGCCCTCCAACAGGGTGGTGGCGCGCCACAGGTCGTCGGCGCGCTGGGTGCGCTCCAACAGCGCCACGGCGGTGTCGACGTCGCCGCGGCGGTTGGCGATGAGGGCCCGGCCGTACAGGGCGTTGGCGCCGGGCAGGGCCGAGAAGATGTGGCCGGCCTCGGCGTCCTGACCGAGGTAGAACAGCGTCCAGGCCAGGCCGCCGCGTGCCGTGGCGTCGCCCGGGGCCTGGGCCACCCATCGTCGGTACGCGGCCAGTGCCTCGGGGTAGTGATCGAGGTCGAGTTCCGCCTGCGCGCGGACGGGTGCATCCGGAAGGTCGCCCAGGGCGTCGAGCGCGTCCTGGTAGAGGCGGGCGTCGAGCAGGTCCTGCGCCAACGCCCGCCGGTCGCCCACCAGCCGGTACAACCCCTCCAGCGCTCCCTTCAGGGGGAGCGCCTGGCGGTAGTAGGCTACGGCCGCCTCCACGGCGCCGGCCTGCTCGGCCGTGCGGCCCGCCTCGAGGTTGAGCGCCCGCGCCTCGTCGCGCGCCAGCGGGTCGTCGATGCGCAGGCGTAGGGCGCGCCGGTAGTAGGCGAGGCGGGTAGCGGCGTCGATGGTCTTCCAGCGCGCCAGCTCGAGCGCCGCGCGGTAGGCGAGGTACCCGTCGGAACCGGCCGCCAGGCGTTGCAGCGTGAGGGCGTCGCCGGAGCGGACCGCTTCCCGGAAGCTGCCGTAGGGCCGCAGCGGCGCCACCGCGTAGGGGTCGTAGACGGCGGCCAGACTGGCGTCGGCGACGCGGTGGCGGGGTACGGACAGGGCTCCGAACAGCAGCCCGCAACCCACCGCCAGCGATACGAGGAGCATCCGGCGACGGGTCATGGCCCAGTCTACGGGGGGCGGATGTGCGGTTCTGCGAGGTCGTTCCCACAGCCCGGCAATCCCCCGCCTGGACACGGAATTGAGTGCCTTGCACTCATGGATTCTGCGGCCGGCATGAGAAATGTGTTACAGTATTCGACGGTCAGCTTGATGCAAGCGCCCGTTCGCCTGCCCCCATCAGGAGACAGACTCATTCCGTTCTACGTGCCCGTCACGCCGGAGGTAACCAATGAAACGACTGACCGTGTTCGTGCTTCTCGCAGCAATGCTCGTCGGAGGCCTCGCCTTCGCCCAGAAGTACAAGAACGACGCCCCCATCCGCGTAGGCTCCAAGCAGTTCACCGAGCAGATCGTGCTCGGCAAGGTCATCGTCGAAGCCCTGCGGGCCAACGGCTACCAGGTGACCGACAAGACCAACCTCGGTGGCACGGCGGTCGTGCGCAAGGCCCTCACCAACGGTGAGATCGACGTCTACCCGAACTACACGGGGACGGCGATCAGCAACTGGTACCGCGACCTCAAGTGGGCGCAGGACTCGATCCCGGCGGGCGCGTCGGGTAACGCGTACCAGTCCTACTCGATCGTGAGCTCGCTCGACGCCGCCCTGAACGACCTGGTGTGGCTCGAGCCGGCACCGGCCAACAACACCTACGCCCTGGCCGTGACCGCGAAGTTCGCCAAGGAGCACAACCTCGCCACCGTGGCCGACCTGGCCAAGTACATCAACGGCGGCGGCCAGGTGAAGCTCGCCACCGGCGACGAGTTCGCGCAGCGCCCCGACGGCGTCGCCTCTTTCGAGAAGACCTACGGCTTCAAGTTCAAGGAGAGCCAGATGCTGGTCATCGCCGGTGCCACTCCGGCCCAGACCGAGCAGGCGCTCAACAACGGCTCGAACGGCGTCAACATCGCCATGGCCTACGGCACCGACGGCGCCCTCAAGGCCTACAACTTCGTCGTCCTGAAGGACCCGAACGGCGCGCAGCCGGTGTTCGCGCCCACCCCGGTGTTCCGCGGCGCGGTCATCCGCAAGTACCCGGAGATCGTGGGCATCCTCAACCCCATCTGGGCCAAGTTCACCACCGAGGAGCTCCAGAACCTCAATGCCAAGGTCGAGGTCGACGGTCAGAACCCCGATCAGGTCGCCAAGGACTTCCTCAAGCAGAACGGTTTCATCAAATAGCGCTCATGCGTGCGGCGAGGAGCCTTCGGGCTCCTCGCCGCCGTACCTATCTTGTGTTCTTTCGAGCCGCGCGCCGACACCCGGCCTGAGCCTCAGCCGTGACGCCGCCCTGCGGCGTTCGCAAGGTTCCCAGGCGCAACGGCGCCCCCGTCACGGGGGCGGCCGCCCTTCCAGGAGGTGAGCGCCATTCCCAACCGTATCGCCATGCTGGGCAGCCTCGTGGCAGGGCTCGGCTTCTTCTTCCTTCCGATCGTGTCGCTCAAGCCCAACCGCCTGGCGGCAGGCGTACCGTTCAACCTGCTCCAGCTTCAGGGCGACGACCGCTACGTCCTGCTCTTCGCGCTTGCGCTGGTGCCGTTCATCGTCGCCTTCCGCAAGGACGTCGGCATGCGCGGCTGGCTGCTGGTCGGCCTGGGTAACCTGCTGCTGCTGCTCACGCTGCTGCTGCCGGCGATGGCGGGTCAGCACCTGCTGGCCAACGCCAAGCAGTTCCTCGGCGAGAACGCCTTCGTGCGCAACCCGCGCGTCCTGCCGACCGGCGGCCTCGCGCTGGGGCTGGCCGGCGGCTACATGGCCCTGTTCGGCGGCCTACGTGACCTGGAGCGATCGGGCGTTCAGCGCTGGATCCGCAACGTGGCCGCCTGGAGCGGCGTGGTCCTCATCGCCATCCTGCTGGCCGCGGGCTCGTTCGACGTCTACTCGATCATGGTCGAGTTCCATACCAACGGCGCCCTGCTCCAGCAGAAGTTCGTCGAGCACCTGATGTTCGTGGTGGTCTCGCTGGTGGTGGGCTTCGTGGTGGGGGTCGGCCTCGGTCTGTGGGCTTCGCGTGACGAGCGCATCGCCAACGTCATCCTCTACGCCGTCGGCATCATCCAGACCATCCCCAGCCTGGCGCTCTTCGGCGTCCTGCTGGTACCGCTGGCGCGGTTGGGTGACGCGCGCTTCGTGCCGGTCGCCGTCTTCCTCGGGGTGTCGGCCGCGGTGGCGATCGGCGTGGGCCTGTTCTACCGCTTGCTGGCTTCGCGCCTGCCCGGACGCCTGCGCACGATGGCGCTCATCGTCACGGCGATCGTTGCCGCCGTGCCACTGGTGCTGTTCACCGGCATCTTCGTGAGCTTCGTCTACCGGGGCGCGCGCATCGGTTTCGGCGGGGGCGACTTCGCCGGGATCGACGCCGGTATCGGTTGGTTCGTCGTCGGCGGACTGGCGCTGTGGACGGCCCGCCGCGTGCTGTTCAAGCGCGAGGGCGCGTTCAACACGGTGCTCCGCTACGGCTACCTGCTCTCCTACGTAGGGGCGGTGGTCACCTTCCTGATCATGATGGTGCGGGCGGCCGGTACCGACCAGTTCCTGGGCTCCGTGCCCAGCCTGAGCGCGCTGACGGTGCGCAACCTCGGGGTGTCGGGCATCGGGGTGGCGCCGGCGCTGGTCGCGCTGACGCTGTACTCCCTGCTGCCGCTGGTGCGCAATACCTACGCGGGCCTGGAGAACGTCGACAACGCCATCATCGATTCCGGCCGGGGCATGGGGATGACGCCGGCCCAGATCTTCTTCCAGATCGAGCTCCCCCTGGCGTTCCCGGTGATCATGGCCGGCGTCCGCAATGCCGGCGTGGCGCTCGTCGGCATCGGCACCGTGGCCACCGTCATCGGCGCCGGCGGGCTCGGCGACTTCGTCATCCAGGGCATCGTCAACACCTCGATCGACCAGATCCTGCTGGGCGCCCTGCCCGCCATCGCGCTGGCGATGGTCCTCGACGCGCTGCTCAGGTTCGTCGAGGGGCTCCTCACCTCACCCGGCATCCGCCATGTCCAGAACACCTAGGAGGGACCCGTGATCGAGTTCCAGAACGTCGTCAAGCAGTTCCCGGACGGCTTCCGGGCCGTGAACGGGCTGTCGCTCACCATCCACGATGGTGAGATCACCGTCCTGATCGGACCGTCCGGCTGTGGCAAGACCACCTCCATGCGCATGGTGAACCGGCTGCTGTCGATCACCGAGGGCAAGATCCTGGTGGAGGGCCGCGACAACCGCGACTTCCAGGTGGAGGAGCTGCGGCGCAAGATCGGCTACGCCATCCAGCAGATCGGCCTGTTCCCGCACATGACCGTGCTCGAGAACATCGCGGTGGTCCCGCGGCTGCTGAGCTGGGAGGAGGACCGCATCCGCAAGCGTGCGGACGAGCTCCTCGAGCTGGTCGGCCTCGACCCGGACGTCAACCGCGACAAGTACCCGCGCCAGCTCTCCGGCGGCCAGCAGCAGCGCGTGGGGGTGGCCCGGGCGCTCAGCGCGGACCCGCCCATCATGTTGATGGACGAGCCCTTCGGCGCCATCGACCCGATCACGCGCGAGGTGCTCCAGGACGAGTTCCTGGAGATCCAGAAGCGCATCAGCAAGACGATCATCTTCGTCACGCACGATATCGACGAGGCCATCAAGATGGGTGACCGCATCGCCATCCTGCGTGAGGGCTCGCTGGTGCAGTACGACACCCCCGATACCCTGCTGGCCAAGCCCCGGAACCGCTTCGTGCGTGACTTCGTCGGCGCCGACCGGCAGCTCAAGCGTCTCGGCCTGTTGCGCGTGCGCGAGCTGATGGCGAAGGACTCGCCCGTGGTCAACCTGCGGCACAGTGCCGACGACGCCAGGCGGGTGATCGAGGCGGCCGGCGCCAAGAGCGCCTTCGTGGTCGATGAGGACGGTGTTCTGCGCGGTTGGGTCGATCGCGAGGGCCTGCGCGAGAACCCCGATTCGCTGCTCGACGCCATGAACGAGGGCGACT
>CAZTTB010000023.1:0-29464 GCA_964616005.1 uncultured bacterium
TGCGCTCGCCGTCGAACTCGAAGCCCGGGATCTGGATGGGGCGCGAGCCGGTCGCCACGATGAAGCGGTCGGCGGTGACCTGCTTGTCGCCGACTCGCAAGGTGTGCGCGTCGACGAACGAGCCCTCACCCTCGAGCAGGGTGACCTTGTTGCCCTTGAACAGCATCCGCACGCCGCCGGTCATCTTCTGGACGACGCTGTCCTTCCATCCGTTCATGCGTTCGAGGTCGACTTTGGGCTCGCCGAAGCTCACGCCGAAATCCGCGGCGTGCTCGGCGCCCCGTAGCTCGCCGGCCACGTGCAGGAGCGCCTTGGTTGGGATGCAGCCGGTGTTGAGGCACACACCTCCGACGGCCGCCTTCTCGACGCACGCCGTCTTCAGGCCCAGCTGCGCGGCGCGCAGGGCGGCGTGGTACCCCCCTGGGCCGGAGCCGATCACGATCAGGTCAAAGTCCATGGAAGCCTCCAA
Organism: uncultured bacterium; assembly: GCA_964616005.1. Classification (GTDB taxonomy): domain Bacteria; phylum Deinococcota; class Deinococci; order Deinococcales; family Trueperaceae; genus JASBRS01. Next base: position 470 of record CAZTTB010000023.1, read on the forward strand.
GGGTCGAGAGCTGCGGCGCCCTTCGGGCGAACGTCCGCCGGATCGACCGAGCGCCTGCCGCGGTCCCGCGTCCGGCCATGCGCCGCACGGCGAGCCCGCGTGCGGCTCGGTTGCCCGTCCAGTCTACCCTTCGGAGCGCGCGGTCCGGATGCTCCACGATCGCGCACGGGCACCCCCGCGTTCGGCACCGCCGACCGGCGTGTACCGGCAACCCAGGCACGCGTTGACAGGCCCAGGGGGACGGACTATCCTGCCTGCATGGCAAGTTGCCGTCACGCCCACGTTCGCCGCGCCGAGCGGCTAGCTCACGGGAGGCCGATGCGCTGAACCACCGGATCAGGTGGGTTCGTCGCCGGCCCCGACATCGGTTCGGGGCCGTTTCTCGTGGCGCGACGCACGTGCCGGGCGTCCCAGAACGTTCCCGCGCGCTTCGTAGACTGGAGAGGCTATGACCGAGACCACGCAGGCCGGAGCGGTCGGCTACCGCACGGACCGCTACAACCCGCAGGAGATCGAGCCCAGGTGGCAGGCGCGTTGGCGCGAGCAGAGGCTGTACGAGGTCGACCTCACGGACGACAGCCGGCCCAAGTACTACTTCCTGACCATGTATCCCTACCCCTCGGGCGACCTGCACGCGGGTCACTGGTACGCCGAGGCGCCGGCGGACGCCGCCGCCCGCTACCGCCGGATGCGCGGCTACAACGTGCTGTTCCCGATGGGATTCGACGCCTTCGGGCTGCCGGCCGAGAACGCGGCGGTCAAGGCGGCCCGGGAAGGGCGCGAGGGCGTACACCCGGCGAAGCTGACCTACGAGCGCATCGCCCGCATGGAAGAGCAGTTCTCCCAGATGGGCGCGATGTTCGACTGGTCGAAGAAGGTCGTCACCTGCGACCCGGAGTACTACCGCTGGAACCAGTGGTTCTTCCTGAGGATGTACGAACGCGGGCTGGCCTATCGCAAGGAGTCCTTCGTCAACTGGGACCCGGTCGACCAGACCGTGCTCGCCAACGAACAGGTCGTCAACGGGCGCGGCGACCGCTCGGGCGCCCTGGTCGAGCGTCGGCTCATGCCGCAGTGGCACTTCAAGATCACGGACTACGCCGACGAGCTGCTGGACTTCTCGGGCCTCGATTGGCCGGAGCGGGTCAAGCTCATGCAGACCAACTGGATCGGGCGCTCCGAAGGCGCCGAGGTGAGATTCCAGAGCGAGCGGGGCGACCCCATCGAGGTCTTCACGACCCGTCCGGACACGCTGTGGGGGGCGACGTTCATGGTGCTGGCGCCCGAGCATCCGCTGGTGGCGAAGCTCACCGGCGACGAGCAGCGCGACGGGGTCGAGGCCTACGTGGAGCGAGCCTCGCGCATGTCGGAGCTCGATCGCCAGGCCGAGGGCAAGGACAAGACCGGCGCGTTCATCGGCGCCTACGCCGTCAACCCGGTCAACGACGCCCGCATCCCGATCTGGATCGCCGACTACGTGTTGATGGGCTACGGCACCGGCGCCATCATGGGTGTTCCCGCACACGACGAGCGGGATTTCGACTTCGCCCGCCGTTTCGACCTTCAGGTGGTGCCCGTCATCCAGCCGGAGGGTGCTCCACTCGACGGCGCCACCATGCGCGAGGCGTTCACCGGTGATGGCGTGATGGTCAACTCCGGACCCTTCAACGGCACCGCCAGCGGCAAGGAAGGCAACGTCGAGGGCATCCGCGCGGTCATCGCCTGGCTGGAGGAGCGGGGCGTCGGCTCCGGCAAGGTCACCTACCGCCTGCGCGACTGGCTCATCTCACGCCAGCGCTACTGGGGAACGCCCATCCCGATGCTCTACTGCGAGCGCTGCGGTATCCAGCCGGAGAAGGACGAGAACTTGCCGGTGGTGCTGCCGGACGACGTCGCCTTCATGCCGACCGGCGAGTCGCCGCTGAAGACGCATGCCAGCTTCCTGGAGGCCACCTGTCCCTCCTGCGGCGGCCCGGCCACGCGCGAGACCGACACCATGGACACCTTCATGGACTCCTCCTGGTACTGGTTCCGCTACCTGAGCCCGCATCGTGACGACATGCCCTTCGACCGCGAGCTGGTGGACCGCTGGACGCCCGTCGACACCTACACCGGCGGCATCGAGCATGCCATCTTGCACCTGCTCTACGCGCGCTTCTTCACCAAGGTGTTGCGCGACCTCGGCCTGCTCGGCATCAGCGAACCCTTCCAGCGGCTGCGCAACCAGGGGATGATCCTGGGCGAGGACAACGAGAAGATGTCGAAGTCGCGCGGCAACGTGGTCAACCCCGACGCCCTGGTGGCGGAGTACGGGGCCGATGCGGTGCGCACGTACCTGATGTTCATCGGGCCGTGGGACCAGGGGGCGCCGTGGAGCTACCAGGGCATCGAGGGCGTGACCCGCTTCCTGAGCCGCGTCTGGAGCCTGGTGCTCGAGCCCGCCGAGGACGGCGCCCGCACGGACGACGCGAGCGTGCGCGACCTGCGGCGCGCCGTGCACGCCGCAACCCGGGCGGTGACCGAGGACTTCGAGGCTTTCCAGTTCAACACCGCGGTGGCCGAGCTCATGACGTTGCACAACGCCATGAACAAGGCCAAGAACGCCGCCATGACTGCGACCGAGGCCTGGGCCGAGGCGCGTCGTACCCTGCTGCTCTTGCTCGCCCCGATCGCCCCGCACCTCACCGAGGAGCTGTGGCATCGGTTGGGGTTCCAGGACTCGGTTCACCTGCAGGCCTGGCCCGCGTTCGATCCCGAGGCGCTGGTCCAGGACACCATCACCATGGCCGTCCAGATCAACGGCAAGGTGCGCGGTCAGATCGAGGTACCGGCCGGCGCCGACCAGAACACGGTGCTGACCGCGGCTCGCGAGGAGCCCAATGTGGCCCGCTACCTCGGGTCCGGCACGGTGCAGCGCGAGATCGTGGTGCCCGGCAAGCTCGTCAGCTTCGTGGTGCGCTGAGGCGCGCGCGGCGACGCTACTGAGGTGCCAGCAGCACGACCTCGCTGAGCGTGGACAGGTCGACCGCCGGTTGCACGATGAAGCTTCGTCTCAGCTCGTTGGGGTTGGGCGGAAGCACCTGCTCCACGGTACCGACCAGCACACCGTTCGGGAACAGGCCGCCGTAGCTGGAGGTCTCCACCTTGTCTCCGACCTCCACCGGCTTCTCGGCGATGAAGTCGGTGACGCGGATGCGACCGCCGACCTCGCCGACGGCGATGCCCTGCCCGCCGCGGCCGCGCACCGTCACGCCGACGCGCGATTGCGGGTCGAGCACGGTGCGCACCACCGCGTTGTGCGGCGACACGTTCGTGATGATCCCCACCAGCCCCTCCGGCACCGTCACCGGCATGTTCAGGAGCACGCCATCCTGCATCCCCTTGCTGAGGTCGAGGCGGGCGAAGGCCGGCCCGCTGCTGCCTCCGATGACCGAGGCGGTGGTGACGACCCCGGGGGACTGCTCCTGACGCACCGCCAGCACCTCGCGCAGGCGCTGCAGCTGGAGCTCGAGGTCGCGGTTGCCCTGCTGTAGCGTTGCCACCGTCTGGTGAAGGGCGGACACCTCGTGGCGCAGGTCGCTGCGGTCGGCGAGGCTGCGCATGGTGGCTCGTACGTTCATGCCCGAGCGATACAGCAGGTTGTGCGGCAGCGCGACGGAAGCGGAGACGTCGGCCGGGACCCGGCCCACGAAGGCCGTGATGACGAACGTCAGGAGCCCCAGCGCGAGGAGCACGTACCAGGCGCGAAGCAGACTAGACAAGGCGGACCCCCAGACGCGCGGCGGCCTCGACCACCGTTGCGACACTCAAACCCACCACGTTGAAGTAGCACCCGTCGACGCGCTCGACGAGCGCGGAGCCGCGCCCCTGGATGGCGTACCCGCCAGCCTTGTCGAGCCCCTCTCCGCTGGCCACGTAGCGCTCGATCTCCCCGGAGTCGAGCGCCCGCATGCGAACCTCGGTATCGACGACGACCGTCTCGCGCTGTCCGTCCCTGACCAGGGTGTGGCCCGTGAGCACGTGGTGGGCTCGCCCGGAGAGCCGGCTCAGGAACGCACGGTTCTCGGCCCCGTCGGCCGGCTTCCCCAGCACGACGCCGTCGAGCACGACCACGGTGTCGGCCGCCACCACCAGGGCCCCGTCATCACCGCGCAGCCTGAGAGCGGTCGCCGCCTTGCTCTGGCTCAGCCGCTGCACCAGCGGCTCGGCGGCCTCGCCGTCGAACGGCGACTCGTCGATGTCGACAGGGAGCACCTCGAACCGCAACCCAAGGGCACGCAACAGGTCCTCGCGGCGCGGAGAGCCGCTGGCGAGCACGATCGTCGTCACGTCCCCAGTGTACCTGGAGGCGACCGCCCGTCCCCACCCCGACCGGGCCGGGGCAGCGTCGCGACCGGGCCCGTCGGGGACGGTAGACTACCGCAGGAGGCAGGACATGGAGACCCTGGAACGGTGGAAGCGCGAGGCGGCGGAGCGTGCGCTCGCGCTGGTGGAGCCCGGCATGCTGGTGGGGCTCGGATCGGGCAGCACCGCGCGGCACTTCATCGCCGGTCTCGGCGACCGGCTGACGTCGGGCGCGCTCGATCGCGTCCTGACCGTGCCGTCGTCCCGTGACAGCGAGGAGCAGGCGGCCGCGCTCGGCATCCCGGTCATCGAGCTGCCGGCGACCGGGATCGACCTGGCCGTGGACGGCATGGACGAGGTCAACCCTGCCCTGGACGTCATCAAGGGCCTGGGCGGCGCGCTCACGCGTGAGAAGATCGTCGCCTCGAGCGCGCGCCGTTTCGTGTTGATCGGCGACGACCGAAAACGCGTGACGCGCCTGGGCGAACGCTCGCCGGTCCCCGTGGAGGTGGTTGCGTTCGGTCTGCGCCGCACCCGCGCGTTGCTGGAGGCGCTGGGCGCCCGACCTGCCCTGCGCGGAGGGGAAGCCGCACCGTTCGTCACCGACAACGGCAACCGCATCTTCGACCTGTCGTTCCCCGCGGGCTTCGCACCACAGGAGCTGGCCGCGGCCCTGGCGACGCTGCCGGGCGTGGTCGAGCACGGGCTGTTCCTGGGGATGGCCGAGCGGGCGTTCCTCGCCGGCGAGGACGGCGTCCGGGAGCTGACGCCGGAGCGCGCGTGAGGGTGGCGTGATCGTCGCCGTCGGTATCGACATGGTCGAGCTCGACCGCATCCGGGCGGTGCTCGAGAGACACCCGCAGCGCTTCCTGGAACGCCACTTCCACCCCGACGAACGCGCCGAGTTGCGCGACCGCGCCGACCCCGTCCCGGGGTTGGCCGCCCGCTTCGCGGCCAAGGAGGCCTTCCAGAAGTGCTGGGCCGAGACGTTCGGCTGGCGAGACGTGTGGGTCGTGAAGCAGGGGCGGCGGCCGCAGCTGGCGTTCTCGCCGGATCTGGCCGCCGCCCTGCTCGCGCGGCGCTACGAAACCCATCTGTCGCTGACCCACACGCGCGAGCACGCCGCGGCGCTGGTGGTGCTGGAGCAGCACGACGGGCCACCTCCCCGCTAGGACCCCTCCGCCACCTCGGACAGGCCCTCATCGTCGAGCAGCACGATGCTGCGATAGCCGGTGCGGATGAGGCCCGCGGTGCGCAACTCGGTGATGATCTTCGAGACGCTCTCGCGGGTGCTGGCGGTCCCCTCCGCGACGAGTTCGTGCGTGGCGGCCACCACCAGGTGCCCGTCGTCGTCGGCGCGGGCCAGCGGGGTCTGCGCCAGCGACAACAGGTAGCGGGCCACGCGGGCGCGCAGGTCGCCCGTCTGCAGGTGGTACTCGTAGTCCATCAAGCGGCGCATCTGGTCGGACAGGGAGCGCGTGATGTGCATCAGGTGCCCTGCCTCGATCCGCTCCGGGTCGATGGCGTCGATGCTCGCCAGGGTGAGCGTTTCGGCGATCTCGCCGCGCTCGCCGGTCATCAGGGCGTCCTCGCCGAAGAAGTCGCCGGGCAAGACATGGCGGACGGTCAGGGTCCTTCCCTCGGGAGTCGTACGCGTGATGCGGATGAGGCCGTCGCGGACGCGGTAGACCGAGCGGGCCGGGTCACCGTCGAGGTAGAGCGTCTGGCGACGCCGGTAGTTGAGGGTCTGGCTGGGAGCGTCGAACGCTGTGCGCTCGAGGGTAGAGGCGTTCCGTCGAACGTGCATGTGCACCTCCGTGGGCACTCTCCCGATCGACGGGAGGCTGGATGCGGTTGGCCGCGCCGCCCCTAGTGGGTCGGCAGGGGATGGGGGACGAGGGCCTCGGAGCCCCAGCGCTCGGCGCAGCGCACGTTCGGGCCCGGCCGTGGCCCGTTCATGCGCCGGCCGCCCGGCCGGGGCCCGAGATCTCGTGGAAACGCTTGACGGCCTCGCCGACGTCGTCGGCGAGGTACACGCCTCCCAGGCGCTCGGCGCGGGAGGGGTCGCGGTCGAAGGCGGCGCCGCCGTATACCACCACCGGCGCGAGCTGCTTGAGCACGTCGATCTCCCGCTCTAGCGCATCGAGCGCCTCTGGCGCGGAGGCCGACAGCATGACGGCCGAGGCACCGAGCTGGTGCGCCATGGCGTTGAGGTCGGCCACCGGCGTGTCGGCGCCAACGTAGTACACGGCGTTCCCGGCGCGCCGGAGCAGCACCGCCAGCATGAGGGCGCCGAGCTCGTGATGGTCGCCGGGGGCGCAGGCCACGATGACCGCGGGACCGTGGACGTGGCTGGCCGCCAGGCTCATCAGGTGGCGCAGCCATCCCTGGACGAAGCTGGAGCTGAAGTGTTCGGTGGTGGTGTCGATCCGGCCGTCGTGCCACGCCTCACCGATGTCGACCATGGCTCCCGCGATCACGTCGGGCACCACCGTCTCGACGGGGTGCACGGCGTGCGCCTCGCCGAGCACCCGCTCGGCGCCGTCCTCGTCGAGGGCCAGGAAGGCGTCGACCAAGCGGCGGCGCAGCACGTCGGTGGGTAGCGGGGCGGGCTGCAGGGCACCGGAACGATCCACCAGCTCGGCGGCGCGGGACGCCGGCACGCCGTCGGCGATATGGCGCTTCATCGCCTCGATGGCGCGCAAGTCGTCGTCGGAGTACAGGCGATAGCCCGCCGACGAGCGCTCGGGGTGGGGAACGCCGTAGCGACGTTCCCACTGCCGCAGCGTGCCGGCGGCGACGGCCGTGCGTTCGACGACTTCGTTGACGGTGTACTTGCCGATGTGGGTCATAGGTAGGCTCCGAGACGAGTGTACAACCATCGTCGAAGGTTAGTAGCATGGTAGTACATACCTTGAACGCTGTCAAGCGACCTTGCCCGGTTCCGTCCCATCCATTCCCAACCTCACGCGTCCCATCCGCGTTCTCTGATAGTTCAAGGTCTGTACATCAACGGGCATCGACCGACCGGCCCGGCGAATCGGCCGCGCGCTCCGGGGTAGCATGCCTGCCATGCCCGAGCCGAAGAAACAGGTCACCGCCTACACCGACGGGTCGTGCGAGACCCGCAGCGGTGACGGCGGGTGGGCCTATCTGCTCCTGTACAACGGGGCCAGGAAACGCGCCAGCGGCTACGAAGCCGAGACCACCAACAACCGCATGGAGCTCACCGCCGCCGTGCGTGCGCTCGAGGCGTTGCACGAGCCCTGCCAGGTCACCCTCGTCACGGACAGTCAGTACCTCAAGAAGGCATTCACCGACGGCTGGCTGGCGAGCTGGCAGCGGAACGGCTGGCGCACCGCCGGACGCACCGCGGTCAAGAACCAGGATCTGTGGCAGGAGCTGCTGCGCCTCACGAACCACCACGCGGTGGCCTGGTCGTGGACGCGGGGACACGCCGGACACAGCGAGAACGAGGAGGTCGACGGCCTGGCGCTGGCGGCGCGCAAGCAACGCCGGGCCGTTCCCTGAGCTGCCGAGCGACCCCTGGAGAGCGCTCCCCGGCCCGACCGAAGGAGCGCCACAGGTACGGCGCCGCTTCCGCCGGGCGGCAGTGGGGCGCGTTTGTCAGGGAGCCTGCCGGAGCGTCAGCCGCCGAGCCGGCCGGCGGCCGGCTCGGCCAGGCAGGCCAGCAGCCGCTCGAACGCGCGGTAGCCGTCGACGAGCGAGGCGGGGTCGAGCCACTCGCTGCTGCGGTGGGCGTCGCCGCCCCGGTAGACGCCGAAGGCGATCGCCGGCAGGCCCCGTGCCAGGGCTGCGTTGGCATCGGTGCTGCTCGCCACCACGACCGCCTGGGGTCCGCCCCCCTCCAGCGCCCGCAGCGCGCACGACACGAGCTCCGCGTTGTCGACCCGGGCGACGGGGCGGTCGCCGATCTGCGTGATCTCCACCGCACACCCTGCGCGCTGCGACGCCCCCTCGATCGCCAGCCGGGCGCGGCGCTCGAGGTCCTCGAGCACGGTCGGGTCGAGGCTCCTCAGATCGAGGTTGAACCCGGCCTCCTGGGCGATGGCGTTGATCGACGTTCCGCCCCACACGGTCCCCACGTTGAGCGACGAGCGCGGCTCCGACGGCACGCTCAAGGCGTTGAGGGCGTGGATGGCTTCGCCGGCGGCGTGCACCGCACTGGGTGTGGGGTAGTCGCCCCAGGAGTGGCCGCCGGCGCCCCGGAAGCCTGCGCGCAGGCGCCGCGAGCCGACCGCCTGCGCCACGACCGTGCCCAGGTGGCCGTCGACCGCGATGAACAGGTCGTGCTCCGCTCCCCGATCGGCCACCAGCTGCCGTGCGCCGCGCAGATCGCCCTCCCCCTCCTCGCCCACCGTCGCCGCCACCGTGAGCCGCGGTCGGAGGTCGTCCGGGCGTGCTCCCGTCCGCTCGAGGAACACGCTCAGCACCGCCAGGCTGGCGCTGTTGTCACCGATCCCGGGGGCGCACAGACGGTCGCCTTCGCGCCGCACACGCACGTCCGTGCCGGCACCGAACACGGTATCGAGATGCGCGGCCACCAGCACCCGCGGACCCCGGCCGCCCGGCAGCGACGCGACCACGTTCCCCGCCGGGTCGCGCTCCACCGGCACACCCGTCCGCGCCCACAGATCGGCGACGAGCTGTCCGCGCAACGCCTCGCCGAACGGCGGCGCCGGCACCTCGGTGATGGTCTTCAGATGCCCCTCGAGCGCTCGGCTCAGCTCACGCGCCGACGCCGGACGTGCTCCCGGAGTCACCTCAGCTATTGTCCTGGAGCGTGGCGATACCCTCGCGCAGGGCGTACAGCGCCGCCTGCGTGCGGTTGTTCAGACGCAGCTTGGAGAAGATCTCCGACAGGCGGTTGCGCACCGTCTTCTCGCTGACCCCGAGCGACTGGGCGATCTCCTGGTTGGATGCGCCCTGGGCGAGCAGCCGCAGGATGTCCTCCTCACGCTCGGTGAGCTCGCTGATCTTGTGGTCGGGGTGCTCGGGAAGCTCCCCCACCTTGCGGAACTCGTCGAGGATCGACGCGGCCATCTCCGCGTTCAACAGCGTCTCCCCTGCCGCGACCCGGCGGATGGCGTCGATGAGGTCGTTGGCGTCGGCGTCCTTCAGCAGATAGCCGCGCGCGCCCACCTTGATCGCCTCGAAGACGTACTTGTCCTGCCGGTACATGGTGAGGATGATGACCTTGGCGACCGGCTGCTCGGCGAGGACCGCCTTGGTCGCCGCCACACCGTCGAGCTCCGGCATCTGGATGTCCATCAAGACGACGTCGGGCTTGGTCTCGAGGGCATAACGCACCGCCTCACGGCCCGTCGACGCCTCTCCGATGATCCGGAAGTCGTCTTCGGTCTCGAGGATGCTCCTCAGACCCTGGCGGAACATGGCGTGATCGTCGCACAGGAGCAACCGAATCATGATGGGCCCACTGTACCGTAGTCGGCACCGTGATACCGTTGTGTTGCAGCTGCCGGGCTCGTGCCAGGCCGGATCGGTCGCACCCTCATGGCCCCACCAGGCTCGAGTGCGGTCGGCGGCGTGGCGGGAGCCCGGCAGCTGCACGAAGGGACCACGAAGACCTTCACGAGGAGGACGCATGGCGCATCCCAAAGGCGTCCTGATCGAACGGCTGCAGAGGTCGGGCCAGAACCGGCCAGAGTTCCGCAGCGAACGTACCGGTCCGGACCATCAACCCACCTTCCTCAGCGACGTGCTGATCGACGGGCACGTGCTCGGCACCGGTCAGGGGGCCAACAAGCGGGAGGCCGAACGGCGTGCCGCCGAGGAGGCCCTCACCGCGCTCGACCGCGGCGGCACCGTGCTCGACAGCGAAGCTCCCGTCGACGTGGAGCCGGAGGACACCTTCCTCGACGATGCTCCCTTCGAGGGACCCTGGCCGGTGTTCGAAGCCGTCCTGGCCGCCAGCCTGCAGGTCGCCGATCGTCGCATCCCCGACCACCTGCGTGGCGACGAGGCCCGCACCGCCGTGCGCGACTTCGCGCTGTCGCTGTACAAGGACGTACTGCAGGACCTGGGCGACGTCGTCGACGACGGTCTCGACGACGAAGAGTCCTGACCCCACCGGGCCGGGGGCCGGTCCGCGGGCACGCGGAGAGTGCCATCGGCGGGGGTCACGCCGGAGCGTCCTAGACCCCGGGGGCGGTCGGCGGCGGCTAGCGCTCCGCGCTCAGGCTCCGCCTGAGCCGTCGTCGGCGCCGTCTACGTGGTCGCGGGCGTAGCGCTCGATACGGCGCAACTCGGCGGTGGCCTTCTCGCGTACCAGCATCTCGCGCATGCGCCCTCCGCCGGAGAATGCGTCCGTGCCCTGAGCCTCGATGAGATCGACCATCTTGGCGGCGAAGGCGCGCAACGGGGTCGCCATCGACAGCTCCTGCAGGCTCCGCTCGTCAGCCATCGCCAGCGACAGCAGGCCGGCATCGAGGCCGCCGGCCTCGTCGTTGACGGTGACGACGACATCCCCGTGATCGGTGGTGACCAGGAAGCGCCGCGGCTGCTCGGGCATCGCGGCACAGCCTATCACGCACGCCTCGGGCGCCACGACCGCGGACCGGGGGGCGCGGGATGCTAGCATGGGTGCCCACCCTGACGCATCCCCCGCGCCGCAGGCGCCGCCCCTCGACGAGGAGGACCCCGTGCTCGTTCCGCCCCTGAACGGAGCGCCCAGGAGCGCCGCACCCCCGGTGAGACCGGCATGACCCACCGCAGCCTCGAGCGCGATCTCGGCCTCTACGCGGTCATCACCATCAGTGTCGGCGCCATGATCGGAAGCGGCATCTTCGTGCTGCCGGGCCTGGCCTCCAAGATCGCCGGTCCCGGCGTCATCCTCGCCTACCTGCTGGCGGGGTTGATCGTGCTGCCTGCAGCGCTCAGCCAATCGGAGATGGCGACCGCGATGCCGGAGGCGGGCGGCACCTACCTCTACGTCGACCGCGCGCTGGGCCCCATGCTGGGCACCATCGCCGGCATCGGCGTGTGGTTCTCGCTGGTGCTCAAGAGCGCGTTCGCGCTGGTCGGGCTGGGGGCCTACCTGCTGCTGTTCGTCAACCTGCCCACGAAGCCCGTGGCGCTGGGCCTGGCCCTGCTGGTGCTGGCGGTGAACGCCCTCGGCGTGAAGCAGACGGGCCGCCTCCAGGCCGTGATCGTCACCGGCGTGCTGGGCGTGCTGTTGCTGTTCGTGCTGCGGGGCGCCGCGGTGGTCGACGCCTCCCGCTATCAGCCCTTCCTCGCGCACGGCGTGGGCGGCCTGCTGGCCGCGACCGGCTTCGTGTTCGTGAGCTACGCCGGGGTCACCAAGATCGCCAGCGTGGCCGAAGAGGTGCGCGCGCCGGGGCGGAACATCCCGGCGGGCATCCTGGTCAGCATCGCGCTGATGATGGTCGTGTACACCGGCCTCATCTACGTCGTCGTGGGCACCAGCCCGGCCGCATCGCTGCACGGCACGCTCACCCCCATGGCGCTCGCAGCCCGGGACATCCTGGGGGTCGGCGGCGAGATCATCATCGCGATCACCGCCGTCCTCGCACTGACCAGCATGGCCAACGCCGGCGTGCTCTCCTCGTCGCGCTACCCCTTCGCGATGAGCCGCGGCGAGCTGGCGCCGCCGCTGTTCCAGCGCGTGCATCCCCGTTTCGGAACGCCGGTGGCGTCGATCGCGCTGACGGGGGCGGTCCTGCTCGCCCTCATCGCGTTCGTGCCGGTGGTGGATCTCGCCAAGCTCGCGAGCGCCTTCCAGATCCTGGTGCTGTGCTTCGTGAACCTGGCGCTGATCGCGTTCCGCGAGGGCCAGGTACCGAGCTACCGTCCGACCTTCCGCTCCCCAGGTTATCCGTGGGTGCAACTCGGCGGGATCGGCGCGGGGCTGCTGCTGATCACCCAGATGGGATGGCTGTCGGTGCTCGGAGCCGCCGGCATCGTGGTCGTGGGGCTGGTCTGGTTCCGCGTCTACGGACGCCCCCGCACCGAGCGGGAGGGCGTGGCGCTGGCTGCGCTGCGCCGCAACACCGACAGTACCGCGGTGGGTCATACGCGCCGCGCCCTGCACGCGCCCGGGCCCCTCAACCTGCTGCTGCCCGTGCACCCGCATCTGGGCAGCGAGCGCGAGCGCGACCTGCTGAGGCTGGCGGCCATGCTCGCCGGTCCGCGCGACCGCCTGCGTGTGATCCGTTTCGACCAGGTGCCCGAACAGGTCGAGTTGATCGCCATGGCCGCGGGGCCCAGCGACGAGGACCGGGCGTTCGAGACGCGCGTGGCGAAGGAGCTGGACGAGCTCGGCGCGCGCCTGTACCTGGGCACCGTCGTCGGCCACGATTGGAAGGAGGCGATCGTCCTGCATGTGCGTGAGCACCGCGTCGACCTGGTGATCACCGACGAGATCCGGGCTCCCACCCCGTTGCGCCCGTTGAGTCGCGATGCGGGTTGGCTCATGGACCGCAGCGGCGCCGACGTGGCCGTGCTCGGCCCACGCCCCCTGAACGGAATCTCCGAAGTGCTGGTGATGGGCACAGGCGGACCCTTCGACGCCCTGAAGGTCGACCTGGCGAGCCGCATCGCCCGCAGCCAGGGCGCGCGCATCCGCTTCATGCACGTGGTGGCCGAGAGCGCCCTGCCGGCCCAGCTCGACACCCTGCGCAGCTACCACGATCAGCTCGCCTCGCTCTGCGGCGTCCCCACCGTGAGCGACATCCGTCGCGCGCCGAACCCCCGTTCGGAGCTGGTCGAGGCCTCCAGGAGCGCCGATCTCGCCATCCTGGGCGCGACCGTCCATCGCTACCTCGGGACCCGCGGCGCGCGTGACCTGGCCCACCAGCTCGCCGCCGGCCTCGAGTGCCCCGCACTGATCGTGCACGCCCAGCTCTCGCACCGGCGCACCGTGCTCGGCACACTGCTCGAACGCATCGCGTACTAGGGTCGACTCCACGGTATGGTCCATCTCCTCGCCAGCCACCCCGCGCTCGCCATCGCCGCCGTCATCGCGCTGGGCGCGGGGGCGCAGTGGCTCTCCTGGCGGCTCCGCGTGCCGGCGATCCTGCCGCTGTTGAGCATCGGATTCCTGGTGGGGCCGGTGCTGGGCTGGCTGCGCCCGTCCGAGGTGTTCGGCGACGCCCTGCTCTACCCCGCGGTGTCGCTGGCGGTCGGGCTGGTGCTGTTCGAGGGCGGGCTGACGCTGCGCCTGTCCGAGCTCCACGAGACGCGCCGCGTGATCGTCTCCTTGATCACGGTGGGCGCCCTGGTGACCTGGCTCGGCAGCGCCGCGGCCGCGTACTGGCTGGGCGCGCTCCCGGGCCCGCTGGCGCTGCTGTTCGGCGCCCTGGTCATCGTCACCGGCCCGACCGTCATCGGCCCTCTGCTTCGGATCGTGCGGCCCACCGCCCGCGTCGCCAACGTGCTCAAGTGGGAGGGCATCATCATCGACGTGGTGGGCGCGATGGTGGCCGTGCTGGTATCCGAGGCGCTGCTGCTGGGCACCACCCAGTCCGCTCCCGCGCACACCGTGGTGCTGCTCGGGCGCTTCCTGGTGGTGGGCGCGGCCGCCGGGGCGGTGGCCGGCTATGCGCTGGCCTGGCTCCTGAAGCGCCGCGCCATGCCCGACTACCTGATCAACGTGGTCTCGCTGGCGACGCTGTTCACCGCGTTCACGCTGGCCAACGTCGTCACCGACGAGTCGGGGCTGCTGGCGGCGGTGGTGATGGGGGTGGTGCTGGCCAACCTCCGCGTCCCCAACATCGGTGCGCTGCTGAGCTTCAAGGAAGACCTCAGCGTGTTGTTCGTGAGCATGCTGTTCGTGGTGCTGGCGGCCAACCTGCAGCTCGCTTCCCTCGCCGCGGAGTTGACCTGGCGCGGGCTGGCGCTGCTGCTGGTGCTGGTGCTCGTCACCCGGCCGGCAGGCGTGCTGCTGAGCAGCCTGCGCTCGCCGCTCACCTGGCCCGAGCGCTTGTTCCTGTCGGGCATCGCGCCGCGCGGCATCGTGGCGGCCGCGGTCAGCTCGCTGTTCGCGTCCAAGCTGACGGCGGCAGGCTTCGAACAGGCACGCTCGCTTCCTCCGCTGGTGTTCCTGATGATCGTCGGCACGGTGCTGCTGGCGAGCCTCTCGGCCCGCCCCCTGGGCGTTCGGCTGGGCGTGGCGGACCCCGACCCGCAGGGGTTCCTGATCCTGGGTGCGGACGAGGTGGCCCGCACCGTGGCGCGGGCCTTGCACGCGCAGCACATCCCGGTGCTGCTGGCCGACACCAACTGGTCGCACGTCACCACCGCGCGCGTCGAGGGCCTACAGGCGTACTACGGGAGCCTGCTGTCCGATCGCAGCGACGACGAGCTACGATTGTCCGGCATCGGCCGGCTGCTGGCGTTGACGTCCAACGACGAGGCCAACGCCCTCACCGCCCTGAAGTACGCCCGCGAGTTCGGCACCGCCAACGTCTTCCAGCTCGCGCCCGGCCGCGGCGGCAACGACCGCGGGCGGCTCGGCGGAGAGCGACGCGCGCGCCTGCTCGTTGGCGACGACGTCACCTTCCCGCGCATGCGGGCGCTGGTGCACGCCGGCGCCGAAGTGAAGCGGACCGAGCTGACCGAGCGCTTCGGGATGGCGGACTATCTGCAGCGCTACGGCAGTGCCTGCGTGCCCCTGTTCGTACAGCAGGGCAAACGCATCGAGGTGGTGGCGGCCGGCGACGCGGCGCCGGAGCCCGGGTCGGCCCTGTTCGCGTTGGTACTCGAGTCCGACGACGACAGCGACGCCGGCGCCGCGGAGAGCGCCGGGACCTGAGCTGCGCCCGCCTGGGTCCTACTCGCTGGCTTCGTCGAGGAACTGCTGCAACCGCCCGACGTGCACCGTGATGGGTGCACGCCGGCGCCGCACCGCCCCGTACTCGAGCAACCGCGCCAGGCAGTGGCTGACGGTCTCGCGGGTGGCGCCGATCATCTTGGCGAGGTCCTGCTGGGTGAGGTTGAGGTCGATCACGGTGCCGCGGTCGCCCGTCACACCGAAGTCGTTGGCGAGCCTGAGCAACAGGTTGGCCAGACGACCGGGCGCATCGAACGCACCCACCTCGGCCTGCCACTGCTGAGCCTGCCACAGGCGCGTGCTCATCACCTGGATGAACTTCATGGCGATCTTCGGGTACTGCACCAGGAGTCGCTGGAAGTCCTCCTCGGGCATGACGATGAGGGTGGTGTCGACCACCGCCTCCGCCTGGTTGGGCCTTCGCTCGCTCTTGAGGAGCAGCAGCTCCCCGAAGATGTCGTACTGTCCGAGCAACCCGAGGATCATCTCCTTGCCGTTGGGGAAGTACATGGAGATCTTCACCATGCCGTCGCGGATGAAGTACAGCGCGTCGGCCGGGTCCTCCATGTGGTAGATGATCTCACCCGCCGCGAACCGCTTGTAGGGCGTGATTCGCGACAGCTGCTCGAGTTCGTCCGCCGACAGGTCCTCGAACAACTGGGTGTTCTTCAGGTGCCACACCAAGCTCGGATATTCATGCATCTAGCGCAGTCTACACGACGCGCTGCACGGGGTAAAGCGCGTCGCGACGCGAAGGGAGCCGTGTGGAGCGGGCCTCGTGGCCCCGTACCGGGTCTCACGGTTGTGGACGACCGCCGTCACGGCTCGATCGGGGCCAGCAGGTACGCCTCCAGCAGCGCCGCGGTGCGTTCGATCGCCCGGCGGTGCGTGCGCTCGTAGCTGTGGGAGGCATCGACGCCGGGCCCGATCAGGGCGGCGCGATGGTTGCCGCCGGCGCGCCAGGAGGCGGTGGCGTCGGAGGCATAGTACGGGTAGATGTCGATCTTGAGAGGGATGTCATGCTCACGCGCCAGCCGCCGTAGGCGCCGGTTCATGCCGTAGTCGTAGGGACCGCCCGAATCCTTGACGCACAGCGTCACGTCGTACTCGGTGCTGGTCTGCCCCTCCCCTACCGCGGCCATGTCGATGCACAGCAGCTCCTCGACCTCCGCCGGGATGCCGGTGGCCGCACCGTGTCCAACCTCCTCATAGTTGGAGACGAAGAAGTGGGTATCGCCGTCGGGCTTCACCTTGTCAGCCACGAAGGCGCGGGTGACCGCCAGCGCGACCGCCACGGCCGCCTTGTTGTCGAGATGCCGGCCCTTCACGAATCCCGACTCGGTGGCGCGCGGCGCGCTGTCGAACGACACCGCGTCCCCAACTTCGATCCCGAGCGCCCGCACCTCGTCCGCGCTGCTCGCCTCGAGGTCGAGCCGTACCTCCATGGTGCCGCCGTCGCGCTTGAGGTCGCGCAAGTCCGGGCCGTGAACGTGCGAGGACTGCTTGGTGTTCACCACGGTTCCGCTGACGGCGCGCCCGTCCTCGGTGTGCACCAGGCACTCCGCACCCTCGATGGTCGCCCAGTCGTAGCCGCCGATCGGGCTCAGCTTGATGCGGCCGCCGGCCTTGATCTCCTTGACCATCGCGCCCAGGGTGTCGATGTGGCTGGCCACGGCGCGAACCGCGCCGCCCTTGCCTTCCAGCGTCCACAGCAGGGCGCCCTTCGGAGTGCGGCGGGCACTCACCCCCAACGTGTCGAGCTCGGCCTCCACCGCCGCCAGGGCGCGTTCCGTGAAGCCCGTGGGCGACGGGGTCGCCAGGAGCTCGAGCAGGATGCGCAGGCCGTCTTCGATGTCCACCCCAGGTAGGCTCATGCGCTCCATGGTAATCCTGCGACGGTGAGGGCTGCAGCGATGCCGGCTCAGCGTTCCTCGGCCGAGACCTGCGCCTCGCTCCCGAGCGCCCCCCAGTCGTCCACGCTGCCCTCCTCCTGGAACCATGGCAGACCGCGCAGGTAGGCCGAGCGCGCGATCATGTAGCCCGACAGGGGCGCGGTCAGGAAGAAGAAGCCGGCGATGAGCAGGACCCGCGGGGTGCCGTCGACCGGGAAGAAGGCGATGGCGGCGCCGGCGAAGATCCCCAAGCCGCCCAGCGTCACCAGCTTGGTGGCGGCGTGCAGGCGGGTGTAGACGTCGGGGAAGCGGACCAGGCCCACCGCCGCAGCCAACAGGAAGACGCAGCCGAGCAATACCAGCACCTGCGCGACGGGGTGGCCGTCGAGCGCCGAGCCGGTCATCGCATCACCCGTCCGCGGAGCAGGTACCGCGCCAGTGCCACGGTGCTCAAGAACCCCAGGATGGAGATGATCAGGGCGGCGTCGAGCAGCGAGGTGAAGCCGGTGCGCAGCGCGGCCACCACCACCATCACGGCGAGGTTGACGGTGAGGTAATCGAAGGCGGTCACGCGGTCGCCCCAGGTGGGACCGCGCACCACGCGATAGGTGGCGAGCACGCCAGAGATGGCGAGGCTGAGGACGGCGATATCGATCACCACGGTGAGGGTCCTCCCGACCGGGGCCGCCGCCCGGCCGCGCCGAGCGCGGTCACGACATGAACCCCAGGATCAGCCGCTCGATGCGCTGCACGCTGGCGCGCGAGCGCTCCGGGTCGGCCTGCAAGATGGCGTGGGCGTAGAGCCAGCCCCGGTCGTCGGACACGCCCATCGCGACCGTTCCCGGCAGCAGCGTGATGGCGGCGGACAGCAACGAGATGGCGGCGTCGCTCCGGAGGCGCAGCGGCACCGCGATGATGTGCGGGTGGTAGCGGGGCCGGGGCCGGACCGCCAGCAGGGCCACCATCACGTTGGCGGTGACCAGCTCCCACAGGAAGCTCACCGTGAAGCGCGCCAGCGCCGCCAGCCGGCGCGGGAACGAGCGCTCGCGTTCGCGCTCCACCACACTCAGCAGCAGCACGCCGAGCAGCGCGCCGACGACCAGGTTCAGGGCGGTCAGCTGCCCCATCAGGAAGCTCCACAGCAGCGCCATGCCCAGTACCGCCAGCAGCGAACCCATGGCTCAGTGTGCCCCTTCCCGCGGCGGCGCGTCCGGGACCAGCACCGCGGCGCGGTAGGCGGCGTTGCCGTCGAGCTGCGTGGCCACCCGGCCACACAGCCCGTACAGCGGTCCGGCGAAGACCGCCAGCGACAGCAGCAATGCCACCGCCACCGCCGTCACCCCGCTCATCGCGCGCGGGATGGCGACCCGGTGGACGGCGTCGGCCTCCCCCCAGAAGAACTCGCGCCAGATGCGCATGGTGGCGTAGAGGAGCAACAGCCCGGTCAGCACGGCGGCGGTCGCCACCGTCACCGGCAGCCAGGTCCCCGCCGCGAGCATCGATCGCACCAGTGCGAACTTGCCGATGAAACCGCTGGTGGGCGGCAGCCCCGTCAGCGCCAGCGCGGCCGTGAAGTAGCCCGCACCGAGCCAGGGGTAGAGCCCCAGATGCCCGTGTTCGCGGTAGCGCGGGCCGGCGATACGCTCCGCCAGCGCCGCCACCAGGAACAGCACGAAGATCACCGCGACCGAGTTGAGCAGGTAGTAGAGCGCCGCCGTCATGCCCTCGTGCGTGCCGATGAACACGCCGGCCACCAGGTACCCGATGCTGGCGACGTTGGCGAAGGCCATGGCGTGACGCCAGCGCCGGCGGGCCACGGCACCCAGCGCGCCCACCAGCATCGTGACCCCGGCAAGCGCGAACAGCAACGTTGGCACACCGTGCTCGCTCGGGAACATCAGTGTGAAGGTCCGTAGCAAGGCGTACACGCCGACCTTGGTCAGCACCGCGGCGAAGTAGGCACTGACGGCGGCCGGCGGGACCGGGTAGCTGTCGGGCAACCAGAAGCCGAGCGGGAAGACGGCCGCCTTGGTGGCGAACACCAGCGCCAGGAGCGCCGCCAGCAGGGTGATGCGCGGGTCACCGCCGTGAGCGCTCACCCGCTGGGCGATGTCGGCCATGTTGAGGCTCCCCACCAGCCCGTACACCAGGCCGGCGGTGACGACGAACACCGAGGAGGCCATGAGGTTGATGACGACGTACTTGAAGCCCTCGCGCAGCTGCGGCAACTCGCCGCCCAGCAGGAGCAGGCCGTACGACGCCAGCAGCATCACTTCGAAGGCCACGAACAGGTTGAAGAGGTCCCCGGTGAGGAAGCACATGTTCACGCCCATGAACAGGAACTGCAGCAGCGCCTGAGCGCCGAAGGCGTCACGAGCGCGGTTCAGCAGGGCGCTGTCGCCCCGCACCGGGGCGTGCTGCAGGCTCGAGCCCGCGAACACCACCGTGAGCAGGCCCAGCACGTTGCTCGCCAGGAGCAGCAGCCCCGCCAGCCCATCGGCCGCCAGCGTGATGCCGAACGGCGCCGCCCACGCCGCCATCTGCACCACCAGGACCTCACCGTGGAAGGTGCGCACGGCGATGGCGATCGACACCGCCAGGGTGGCCGCCGAGACAGCGGTCGACACCCACCGCCGCACCAGACTGCGGCGCACCAGCAGCAGCACCGATCCTCCGAACAGCGGCAGCAACACCGGCCACGCCAGCACGTTCACGGGGCGCCCTCCTCGTCAACGTCGGCGGCGGTGCCGATCTCCGGCGACACCGACGGGTACTCGGGATCGGCATAGACGATCGGGCTGCGCACCGGGTCGGGACGGTCGGCCAGCTCCTGCACGTGATCGGTGCCGGTGACCTGGTAGGCGCGAAGCGCCAGCACCAGCAGCAGCGCCGTGGTCGCGAAGCTGATGACGATGGCGGTGAGGATCAGCGCCTGCGGCAGCGGGTCGTTGTACGGCCCGGAGAGTTGCAGCAGCGGCGGCGCGTCGCGACGCTCGCCCTCGCCCGCCAACAGGATGGCGATGTTGACGCCGTAGGAGATGAAGGAGGCGCCCAGGATCAGCCGGATGAGGGCGCGCGACAGCACCAGGAACACCCCGGCTCCGATGAGCAGCGCCGCCAGCAGGGGCAACAGCAGCTCCATCAGCGCTCACCCCCGTCCGGATACCGCTCGCCCTCGGGATCCCGGGGCGGAGGCGGCGACCCGCCGCGCTCCCTCAGCTCCGCCAGACCACCCTCCTCGGCCAGCAGGTCGATGATGGTGACGGTGGCGCCGACCACCACCAGGAACACGCCGAAGTCGAACAGCGACGCGCTGGTCCAGTCGAAGGTGCCGATGCCCGGGAGCCGCAACGTGCCGTGGTCGCTGGTCAGGAAGGGGCGTCCGGTGAGCATGGGGGCGACGCCGGTGGCCAGCGCCACGAGCAACCCCACCGGCATGAGCGCGTCGCTGCGGATGCGCAGCAGACCGCGCCGGCGCGCCATGCGCACCAGGAGCCCGGCCGCTGCCACGATCAATCCGGCGATGAAGCCGCCGCCCGGAGCGTTGTGGCCACGCAGGAAGAAGTTGAAGCCGAGGGCCAGCAGCGCGAACACGATCGGCGTCACCAGGGTGCGGAAGAAGATGTCGGGTCCCTTGCTCACGGTCGAGCCCCCTGCGAACCGTCGCCGCCGGCCGGCGGCCCGTCGTCGGGGGGCGGCTCGCGCTCGGCCGGCTGCTGCGTCTGCAGCCGCAGCAGCGCCAGCACGCTGGACGCCGCGATGACGAGCACCGCGATCTCACCCATGGTGTCGTAGCCGCGGAAGTCGACCAGGATCGTGTTCACGACGTTGGCGCCGCCGGCCAGCGTCTTGCTGAAGCGCAGGAAGAACTCGGCGATGCGCGGAGCGATCGGCTGCTGCACCGACACCAGCAGCGTGAACACGGTGGCCCCCACCGCCACGGCGATCACGCCGTCGAGCGCCCCGAGCGCCGGTGGGCGCGTGTAGCGGCGCATCGCCGGCAGGAAGCGGAACACCGACAGGAACAGGATGACGGTGACGGTGTCGATCAGGAGTTGGGTGAGCGCCAGATCGGGCGCGTGCAACAGCACGAAGATCAGCGTCGAGGCCACGCCGGCCAGCCCCACGTAGATGAGGGCGGAGAGCCGCGAACGGGTCAGCAACGTTCCGCCGATGCCGGCGATCACCAGGCCGGTGGCCAGCGCCATGTCGACCGGCACCGCCGACAGCGTCGGCAGCAGCACCCGGTACCCCTGGAACGCGCCGACCGCCGCAACCGCCACGAACAGGACGCGCAGGTGGGTGGCGAACGAAGCGCCCTGGGTGGCGCGCGTGAAGGCGCCCGCGAAACGCTCCAGACCAGCCAGCATGCCGTAGTAGACGGTGTTGGCGTTCCACCTGGGGGTGACGGCCTCCTGCAGGCGCGCGAAGCGGTCGCGCCGGAGGTGTAGCGCCACTCCCAGCACCCACGTCAGCACCGACAGCACGAGCGTCGAGGAGACGCCATGCCAGAGCGCCAGCGGCTCGGGGTGGAAGCCGAGGCCGGGCGCGGCGAGGTCGGTGAGCGCGGTCGCAAGCGTCCCCTGCGGAGGCACCAGCCCGAACGCCACCACCGCCAGCGTCAACGGCAGTACCGGTAGCCAGAAGGCGGCGCGGGGACGGTGCACATCGGGGGCTTCGGCGCGGTAGGGTCCGAAGAACACCGACAGGAAGCGCAGACTGTAGGCGAACGTCATCACGCTCCCCGTCACCGCCAGGGTCGCGGCGATCCACCCCTGCTGCTGCATCGCTTCGTAGAACAGCTCCTTCGACACGAACCCGCCGAAGGGGGGCACCCCGGCCATCGACAACGCCGCCGGCACCGCCAGCAGCGCCGTGATCGGCAAGCGCCGGCCCAGTCCCGACAGCGTACGGATGTCGCGGCTGCCGGTGGCGTGATCGACGATGCCCACGACCAGGAACAGCGCCGCCTTGAAGGCCGCGTGGTTGACGAGGTGGGCGGTAGCGCCGAAGGGATGGTGCGACGCGTACATGGCGGTCAGGATGCCGAGCTGTGACACCGTGGAGTAGGCGAGAAGCGCTTTGAGGTCGTTCTGCCGCAGCGCCAGGTACGAGCCCCAGAACATCGTCAGCAGGCCCGCGTACATGGCGACCTGCGCCAGCGTGGTGCCGTCGAGCAGGAACCCGAACTTCGCCAGCAGGAACACGCCCGCCTTGACCATGGTGGCCGAGTGCAGGAACGCCGATACCGGCGTGGGTGCCTCCATGGCCGTGGGCAGCCACAGGTGGAACGGGAGCTGTGCCGACTTGGTGAAGGCCGCCACCAGCACCAGCGTCAGCGCCGGCGCGAACATCGGGCTGCTCTTCAACGCCGCGACGTCGAGCCCCGACAGCGTGGAGCTGTGGCCGGCGATGCCGATGAGGGCGACCGCCACCAGCAGCGCCAGGCCTCCGACGGCGGTCACCAGCAGCGCCTTGACCGCTCCGTCGCGCGCCGCCGCACGGCTGTCCCAGAACCCCACGAGCAGGAACGAGGCGATCGAGGTGAGCTCCCAGAAGGCGAACAGAGCGATGAGGTTGTCCGACAGCACCAACCCGAGCATGGCGCCGCCGAAGGCCAGCAGGTAGCCGTAGAAACGCCCGTGACGCTCGCCGGGAACGAGGTACGAGGCGGCGTAGAGGGTGACCAGCACGCCGATGACCGCCACCATCAGGGCGAACAGCAGCGAGAAGCCGTCGGCCCGAAGCGTCAACCCCAGCCCCAGGTCCGGTACCCAGGTCAGGTTCGACGCGGCCGGCCGGCCACGGAGGGCCGGCGGCACCAAGGCGACGAGCGCCAACGCCGGCACGAACGCCAGCCACAGCAGGTAGCCGCTGCGCGCCCGCAGGCGCGGACCCAGCAGCGGCGCCAGGCCCGCGCCCAGGAAGGGTGCGAGCACCGCCAGGGGGAGCAGGATCGCGGCGCTCACGATGGCGCGGCCCTCAGGCGCGCGCCTGGCGCCGCTCCGGGGAACGGATCACGGGAGGCGCGCCCCCGGCGCGCGTCTCTCGTCATGGTCCGCTACTGCCCCGTGCCGCCGCCGGAGGGCGCCGCGCTGGCGCCGGCACCCGTGGGCGCGCTCGCCTTGTTCGCGCGCATCGCATCCGACAGGGTGATCAGGCGCTCGTAGCTGGAGAGCTGGGTGTAGTCCCCGACCTTGAGCCCGTCCACGAACAGGGTGGGCGTGCCGGTGAGGTGGAGCTGGCCCCCCGCCTCCTGATAGGCCTTCTCGATCCGGGCGCTGTAGGTGCCGTCCTTGATGCACTGGCTCACGCCGTTGGTGCTGAGTCCCGCGTCCGCGGCGATGCCGATCAGCGCCGACACCGGATCCGACAGACCGCTCCATGTGTCCTGGCTGGCGAAGAGCGCATCGTGATAGGTCCAGAACGACGCCGGGTCGTTGGCCGCCGTCACGCACTCGGCCGCCTCGGCGGCGGTCACGGCGTTGGGGTGGATGGTCTTGAGCGGGAAGTAGTGGAACTCGAAGCGCACGTCGCCCTTGGCCAGCAGCTGCGCCTTGAGCTGGGGGAACACGGTCTCGGCGAAGCGCGCGCAGAACGGGCACTGGAAGTCGGAGAACTCCCGGATCACGTGCTTGGCGTCGGCCGGCCCGATGCTGTGCGCAGCCGGAGGGAAGGTGGCGGGATCGACCGTCTGCGGCTTGAGCGTGAAGTCGAGGTGGTAGGAGGGGGCGTCGCCGGTGACGGTGAGGTTCAGCTCGAACTCCTCCACGCCGATGGACGTGGGGCCCTTGCCGGCGAGGTCGCTCAGCCGCGTGCGGAAGAACTGCGCCGCGGGCGCGGCGATGCCCTGCCCGTACCCGGTCGCGGCGCCGATCAGATCGGAGGCGAAGCGCACGTTGGCGTCGTTCATGACCCCGCTCCCGCTGACGGCCAGAGCGATGTCCGAGGCGCTCTCGATCTGGAAGTCGAAGCCGGAGGCCGCGCTGAATCCGCCCGCCGAGGCGGCCGGCTGGTAGCTCTTGAGCGCATCGATGATGGTGGAGGGACGTTCGCCGATCGACGCTGCGGCGCTGGGCAGCAGCGCTCCGAGCGCGATGAGAGCCAGCAGCAACGTCCGGTGGAGGCGGGGCCGTGCGGTCATGAAGTCATCTCCTTCACGCCCCCGCCCTGGTCGGGCGGCGGGTCGTCGGTGAGCGGCAGGCGGCGGGCTCGAGTGACGCTCAGCAGCGCATCCACCGGTACGCGAAGCAGCACGTCGTGCTCGCCTCCGCCACCGTAGACCACGCCGCTCTCGGGCACGCTCAGGCTATCGACCAGGGTGGGAAGCGGCGCGCGGTGGCCGAACGGCGGCATCGAGCCGACGGCGTAGCCGGTGATGGCGCGCGTCCGTTCCGGCGAAGCGAGGCGCACGGCGCGACGGTCGATGCCCAGCGCACGCGCCAGGGCCCGCATGCGGACCCGCGCCTCACCTGCTGCGATCACGAGCACAGGCTGCCGACCGGTGTCGGGCAGGTCGGCCTCGAACACCAGGCTCTTGACGATGGCGTCCGGCCTCACCCCCAGGGCGCGCGCCGCATCGGGCACGGTCGGGGTCGGCACGCCCGGGTGGACCAGCTCCGCCGCCAGCTCGTGGTCGCGGAGGAAGGCCGCCAGGTCATGCTCGCTCAAGGACGTCGCACTCGGCATGACGCCCAGTGTAGCCCCCCGCCGGGAGGCGCTCAAGGAAGCTCGTCCCGGCGGTACAGGACCCGGACGTTCGCCGCTATCCCAGCCGGTACAGCGCTGCGTACTTGCGGCGCAGGTAGGCGAGGTAGGGAGCGGCGTCGAGATCCGACCCGGTGGCCCGCTTCAGCAGATCGGCGGGCAGATAGCGCGCTCCGTGCCGGTGGACGTTCTCCCGCAACCAGCCGAGCAGGGTGGCGAAGTGGCCGCCACGGATCTCGCGCGGCAGCTCCGGATGGGCGGCGAGCGCGGCCTCGAAGAGCTGCACGCTCATCAGATTCCCGAGCGTGTAGGTCGGGAAGTAGCCGAACAGGCCGATCGACCAGTGCACGTCCTGCAGCACGCCGAGCGCATCGTTCGGTGGCGTGATGCCGAGCGCGTCGGTCATGAAATCGTTCCAGGCGGCGGGCAGGTCGCGCACCGTTAGGTCGCCGCCGATGAGGCCCAACTCGAGCTCGAAGCGCAGCATCACGTGCAGGTTGTAGGTGACCTCGTCGGCCTCGACCCGGATGAAGCTGGGCTCGACCCGGTTGATGGCGGCGTAGAAGTCGTCCAGCGGCATGGCGCGGAGCTGGCCTGGGAAGGTGCGCTGCAGGCGCGGGTAAGCGCCCTCCCAGAAGGCGTGGCTGCGGCCCACCAGGTTCTCCCACAGACGCGACTGCGACTCGTGCACGCCGAGGCTGACGGTGCTCTCCAGGGGCGTGCGGTAGTAGTCGCTCGAGATCCCCTGCTCGTACAGCGCGTGGCCGGCCTCGTGCATGGTGCCGAACAGGGCGGCGTTGAGGTAGTGCCCCTGGTAGCGGGTGGTGATCCGGACGTCGTGCATCCCGAGCGCCATCGCGAACGGATGCACCGTGCGGTCCAGCCGGCCGTGCTCCAGGTCGTAGCCGAAGGCGGTGACGGTGTCGAGCGCGAAGCGCTCCTGGTCGGCCTCGTCGTACGCCTGTCTGAGCACGCCGTCGTCGATGGCGCGCCCGGACTCACCGATGGCGCGGACCAGCTCGACCGTCTCCCGGCGGAGCGGGTCGAACACCGCACGCAGGCGCGCAGCCGTGGAACCCGGCTCGTACAGGTCGTGCAGCGCGTCGTAAGGGTGGTCGTCGTAGCCCAGCGCCTCGGCCTCCTGGCGCTTGAGCTCCACCATGCGCTCGAGTTCCGGGGCGAAGGTGGCGAAGTCCTGCTCCTGTCGGGCACGCGCCCACACCGCCCGAGCGCGGGCCGCGTGCTTGCCGAGCGCCTCGACCAGCTCCACCGGCAGCTTGGTCGCGCGGTCGATGTCACGGCGCGCCTGGCGCACCGTAGCGGCCTCCACCGAGTCGTCCGGCAGCCCTGCGGCCTCCAACCCCTCGACGAGCTCGCCCAGCACGGGATCGGTCAGGCGTTCGTGCGTGACGGTCTCGAGCGTCGCCATCTGCTGACCGCGCGCCTCCGCGGCGCCCGGCGGCATGTAGGTGTTCTCGTCCCAGGAGAGCACGGCGTGGGCCTGGGACAGGTCGCTGATGACGGCCGTCCGGTCGAGCAGACCCCGGAGCAGCCGGTCGTTGTCGGTCATGCCATCTCCCTTCGCCGCGCCAGTCTACCCTCAGGCGTCGCCCTGGCCATGCCCGCGAACGCGTCGGCGGCGCACCACAGGGGCGCCGCCGCGGGAGCCACCGGCACCGGCCGCGCGTCCGGGCCCGTGCTATCGTGGAGGCATGGATATCGCCGTCTCCGACGCCGCTCGTGACATCGTAGGGCGCGAGCGGACGTTGCTCGCCGACCTCCAGGCGTTACTGGCTCGGCTCGAGGCGGAGAACGAGCATCTCGACGACCTGCGCAACGCCATGCGCGACCTCGACGGCATCTTCATGCTGGTCGTGTGCGGTGAGTTCAACGCCGGCAAATCGTCGCTGCTGAACGCCCTGGTCGGCGAGCGTGTCATGCCCGAAGGCGTCACCCCCACCACCGACCGGATCACCGTGGTGACCTACGCGGAGAGCCCGAGCGAGAGCGAGGAGGCGCCGGCGCTGGTGCGCCGGAGCTACCCCGCGCCGCTGCTGCGCGACCTGGCGCTGGTCGACACGCCGGGCACCAACGCGATCATCCAGCGGCACCAGGAGCTCACCGAGCGCTTCGTTCCGCGCGCCGACCTGGTGCTGTTCGTCACCAGCGCCGATCGGCCCTTCACCGAGAGCGAGCGCACCTTCCTCGAGCTGATCGCCTCCTGGGGCAAGAAGGTGCTGATGGTGGTGAACAAGCTCGACATCCTGGACACCGACGACGAACGCGAGAAGGTGGTGGCCTACGTGCGGCACCACGCCAGCGAGACGCTGGGCACGACGCCGGAGGTGTTCGGGGTGTCGGCCAAGGCGGCGTTCAAGGCGCGCATGACCGACGACCTGGCGGGCGTGCAGGCGAGCGGGCTGGGCGCGCTGGAACGGGCCATCGCCTCGCGCCTGGGCGAGGACCGGCTCAGGCTCAAACTGCTCTCGCCGCTGGGAGTGGCGCGGCGCACCGCCGAGCACTACCGCTCGGTGCTCGACAACCGGCTCGAGCTGCTGTCGACCGACCGCCGCACCTTGGAGGAGATCGAGCGCCAGCGCGAGCAGTTCGAGCGGGACATGCGGCGCGAGTACGAAGGCTACCTGTCGCGCATCGAGAACGTGCTGCTGGAGGTCGAGCGGCGCGGCAACGACTTCTTCGACGACACCGTGCAACTGCGCAAGGTGTTCATGCTCATGAACACGGATCGGGTGCGCGAGGCCTTCCAGCACCGCGTCCTCAAGAACGTCGACAGCGACATCGATCGCGCCGTCGGCGACATGGTGGACTGGTTCATCCAGCGCAACCTGCAGCTCTGGGAGGACGTCATGACCTTCGTCAACGAGCGCCGCGCCGCGGAGCGCGAGCGGGTCATCGGCGAGGTCGGAGGACGCTTCCAGTACGACCGGCAGGTGCTGGTCCGGTCCCTGCAGGAGCGCTCCGAGACGGTGCTCGAGGGCTACGACCAGAAGGCCGAGGCGGCCCGCCTGGCGGACTCGCTGCAGAGCTCGGTGGTGCAGTCGGGCCTGCTCGAGGTGGGCGGCCTGGGGCTGGGGGCGGCCGTGCTCGCCATCCTCACGACCACCGCCATCGACGTCACCGGCATCGCGCTGGGGCTGGCGTTGATGGGTGTGGGCCTGCTGGTCATGCCGCGACAGCGGCGCAAGGCGAAGCGCGAGCTGGCCCGCAAGATGGAGGAGCTGCGCGCCGGCCTGCGCGAGAGCCTGGCCACCCAGGTCGACACCGAGCTGGCGCGCTCACAGGAGAAGCTCTCGGGCGCCATCAACCCCTACACCCGCTTCGTGCGCGCCGAGCTCGACCGGCTGGGCGAGCTGCACGAGGAGCTCGAAGGCTTCGACGCGCGCATGACGGAGGTCAAGCGCGAGGTCGAGGCGCTGGGGTAGCGCGGCTGGCTTCCGCGGAGCCGGGCACGGGGTGCTAGACTCTGCGCCATGTCCGAGACCCGTCCTCCACGCATCGCCTATCAGGGTGTGGCCGGAGCGTTCAGCGAGGAGGCTGCCCTCGGGTTCGCGCCCGAAGCGCAGGCGGTGGGCTTCGCCACCTTCGAGGAAGCGTTCGCGGCCGCCGTCAGCGGCGATTGCCAGTTCGCCTGCCTGCCGGTCGAGAACAGCCTCGCCGGCTCCATCAACCAGACCTACGACCTCCTCACCGACTCCGTGCTGCACGTCGTAGGCGAGCAGATCGTACGCGTGCACCACAACCTGATGGTCAAGCCCGGCGTGAAGCTCGAGGACGTCCAGCGCGTCTACAGCCACACGCAGGCGCTGCAGCAGTGCCAGGGCTTCATCCGCAAGCACGGCTTCGAGGCGGTCACCGACTTCGATACCGCCGGCGCCGCCAAACTGCTGGCCGAGAACGGCGGCCACGGCAAGGCGGCCATCGCCAGCAAGCGCGCCGCCGAGGCCTACGGGCTCGAGGTGCTGGCCGAGGACATCGAGGACCTGGACTTCAACTTCACGCGCTTCTTCGTGCTCGGCACCGACGAGCGCCCGAAGGAGAGCGAGACGAGCAAGACCAGCCTGGTGCTGGCGACGCGCCACAAGCCGGGCTCGCTGGTCGACTGCCTGCAGGAGTTCCCCCGCAACGGCATCAACATGACCAAGCTCGAGTCGCGCCCGCGCCGCGACAAGCCCTGGAGCTACCTGTTCTACGTCGACATCG